>DAHVAR010000214.1 GCA_027314515.1 Actinomycetota bacterium | reverse complement strand
TCCACTTACGAGGTCATCACGCTGCCGGACGACGTAGCCGGACGGCTGGAAGGCAAGAGCTCGCTAGGGCGGCTCGGGCTGCTGACTCACTCCACGGCCGGCTGGATCGACCCCGGCTTTACCGGGCACGTGACGCTGGAGCTGTCGAATGTGGCCACGCTGCCGATCAAGCTCTGGCCTGGCATGAAGATCGGGCAGCTCTGCCTGTTCCGGTGCAGTTCGCCTGCCGAGCATCCGTACGGCTCACAAATCTACGGCTCTCGCTACCAGGGCCAGCGAGGCCCTACCCCGTCCAAGTCTTACCTAAATTTCTACCGATCCAAAGTCTGAGCTGAACTTCGGCGGCTAGCGTAAATGATCTACGACCGAGTGTGACGGCATTGACCGCCGCCCTGTCAGTGCCCATTTCACTTTGCCGTTACGAACTCGAATTACCTCGGCAACGGGTACGCGGCAGGTTGGTCGCTACGAGCAACTCAGACTGGGAGGGCCAGTTTCATGGCCATGTGGAGGATAAGGATCAACCTCTCCGATGATCCGCGGAGCAGGGCCCGGCTCACCGAGGTGCTAGCCCGGCAGCACGTCAGCGCTGTCCGGCTGACGCCTCGGGCAGGGACCGAGGCCGAGTTGTCTGGCGATGTCGTGCTGGAACTACCGCGCGACGACGAGCTAGGCGACATGCTCACCGCGCTGCACACGATCAGCCCGCAAGTCTTCGTAAGCCGGGCTAGCCAGCACGAACGCGACGCCGATGCCGCCGTCAGCGCGCTCGCCCCTGCTGACTGACCCGGCGGCCGGCCTCGCGCTCCCGCTGCCCTCGTCACGTCTCGTGTGCCCTGGCCGACAGTCGGGCAATCTGCGCGCGCAGTTCGTCGCGCTCCGCCT
The DNA here is from genome assembly GCA_027314515.1 of Actinomycetota bacterium. Lineage (GTDB taxonomy): Bacteria > Actinomycetota > Actinomycetes > Streptosporangiales > Streptosporangiaceae > JAJYUU01. The sequence continues at coordinate 34,810 of DAHVAR010000214.1, read as the reverse complement.
CCAGTTGGCGGACCCTCGCCTCAAGCTGCAGTACACGGCGGACGGCCGACAGCGTCAGGCCATCGTCCATCAGTTCGACCACGTACCTGACGGCGACGATCTCGTTCCTGGTGTATCGACGCTGGCCGCCCGCTGAGCGCGACGGCCGGACGACCCGGAACTCATCAAGCCGCCGCAAGAACGCCTGCTGGACCTCCAGCATCTCCGACACCTGGCCGACGGTAAACAGCGGCATGTTCGCGTCATCGAACGGCAGCGGCGCCACGGTTACCTCCCGGCTCGATGATGCCCGCAACGGCACAGCGGCTCAGGGCCAGCGCACCGAGCCGCGGCCGCCCGGAGCAGGTTCACGGCGAAAGACCCGCGCAGGCTGTGCCGCACGGGTCCTTCGCAGGGTACCCCGAGGAGAACCCCTCGGCGGTTATGGCAATGATCAGGCTCCGACAGCCGCCCTTGCCGTCGTGCTGACCTCGATCTTGCGCGGCTGCGCCCGCTCCAGCAGCGGAGCGCTTACCCGCAGTACGCCGCGGTCATAGGCCGCACTGACCTTCCCGGCGTCGACGCTGTCGGACAGCCGGATCCGGCGCGTGAACGAGCCCATGACCCGCTCCCGGATGAACGGCTTCTCTGCGTCCGCGTACTCCTCGGCACGCTGCGCGGTGACGGTCAGCACGCCACGTTCGACCGTGACGTTGATGCTGTCGGTGTCGATGCCCGGCAGGTCGAACCGGAGCTCGACCTCGCCCTCACGGCGGATGGCGTCCATCCGCATCGGCGCGTGGCCGCTGTCCGCGGCCCGCAGTGCCCGCTGAAACTCGGCGAGCGGGTCGAATGAGGTAAGCAGCATGTCCCTGTACCCTCCTGCACGCCCCTCAGCCTGGTTGGCTGCGGTTCCATGTCTCCACGCTGGAAGCAAACTTACAACTCAGATTGTATGTTTCCTGAGTGACAATTCGCAACCGCCCGGCTCACGGGGCACCAGGGGTTGGGCCAGCCGCCACGGATCCAGGTGCCAGGCTTCAGCCCGTCGCCGCACCTGGCTATCGCCTGACAACAGGGGCTGCCGATGACCGGGTTCGGCTCACGGGGCACGCACGGAGCAGCCCCTCCGCGCGCTAGGCGACTGCCGGGGTCACAGCGGATGGCGGACCTACGGCCCGGGGCGGGCTGCTACGCGACGCACTCGATGATGGTGGCGTTTGCCTGCCCGCCACCCTCGCACATGGTCTGCAAGCCGAACCGCCCGCCGGTGCGCTCAAGTTCGTGCAGCAGCTTGGTCATCAAGATCGCGCCGGTTGCGCCGAGCGGATGGCCGAGTGCAATCGCGCCGCCGTTGGGGTTGGTCCGCTCCAGCGGCGCGCCGGTGTCCCTTGACCACGCGATCAGCACCGGCGCGAACGCCTCGTTCACCTCGAACACATCGATGTCGTCGACCGTGAGGTGCCCCTTGGACAACGCCATCTCGGTCGCGGGGATCGGCCCGGTCAGCATGTAAACCGGGTCCGAGCCGGTGACCGCGAGCGTGCGGATCCGGGCCCGCGGCGTGAAGCCGTGCCTGCGCATCGCGGCCGGAGAAGCGATCAGCAGCGCTGCGGAGCCGTCGGAGATCTGCGACGCGGTCGCGGCCGTGAGCTCCCAGCCCGGCCGCAGCGGCTTGAGTTCGGCCATCTTCTCCAGGGTCGAGTCGCGCCGCGGGCCTTCGTCGGTGGCGACGCCGCCGACGGGGGTGATTTCCCGGTCAAACCTGCCTTCGTCAATGGCCCGGATGGCGCGCGCGTGGCTTTCCAGCGAGAACTCCTCTAGCTCAGCGCGCTTGATGCCCCACTTTTCGCACATCAGCTGCGCGCCGCGGAACTGGGAGATCTCCTGGTCGCCGTACCTGTCCCGCCAGCCCTGGCCGAACGGCAGCGCCATGCCCTCCTTATGCGGCAGCGCAACCGTGCTCCCCATGGGCACCATGCTCATGCTCTCCACACCGCCGGCGATCACCAGATCCTGAGTGCCGGCGAGCACGCCCTGCGCGGCGAAGTGAACGGCTTGCTGAGACGAGCCGCACTGCCGGTCGATTGTCACTCCGGGCACGCTCTCCGGCAGCCCGGCCGACAGCCAGGCATTCCTGGCAATGTCGATGGCCTGCGGGCCGACCTGAGAAACACAGCCCATGATCACGTCTTCGACGGCACCGGGGTCAACTCCCGTCCTCGCGATCAGCTCGCGCAGTACATGAGCTGCCAGGTCTACCGGGTGGACTGCCGAGAGGCCGCCGTTCCGCTTGCCGATGGGACTCCGCACTGCACCGACGATGTATGCCTCTGACACCACGCAACCTCCAAGACAGCGGCGCCGAACCCGCCGTCATGCGCGAGCCGGGACCTCGCGCGCGGATCTATGCCGTCACACCGAGGCTACCGCGCCGGCTGGCAGACGCCATAGCCCCGTCATGGGTAGTTCCGGGTTGTTCCGGGTAGTCCTGGCCCGAATGACCGAAGCTAGCCGCCTGCGCTGCGCCTTGTCTCCGATTACCGCCCTGACTTGTAGTCATGCGACTACTATCCGTGAATGCGGCCCTGGGGGCGGGTCGCGCAGCGCGTGCCGGGCGCAACGTATGCCGGCACCGTGACGATCAGCTAGACCAGCGCCCGGATGGGGGAACCGCCGCTCATGACGAAGCTCAGCGACGACACAGCCAGCCTGGTCAGCATCGGCCAGCTGGCCAGGGAAACTGGCGTCAGCAGCCGCACCATTCGCTACTACGAGGAGCTTGGCATCCTGCCGGAGCCGAGGCGGTCGCCGGGCGGCACGCGGAAGTACCCGCGCGAGTACTCCGGCTACATCGCGGCCGCGCTGGCGCTGAAGGATCTCGGCTTCCGGCTCGAGGAGGTCAGGCCGCTGGCCAGGCTGGCCGCCGGGCGTTCGGTGAGCCAGGGCCAGCGCGACGCGGCCGCGCGCCTGGTGGAAGAGAAGATCGAGTCGCTCGCCCGGCAGGTCACAGTTCTCCGGCGGCTGCACGCATCGGTGCGAGCGGCCGACAGCGAACTGCCAGTCGGGGCGGTGCTGGGCAGTGCCGGCGGACGCCCTAGCCTTTCCGTTGTCCCCGATCATTGACTGTCCCCGATCATTGACCGGCTGCCGGGTGCAGCCCTGCGCGCCAGCCGAGGCACCCGCACCCGCTGAGTGATCTTGATTCGGCGCGGCCGTTCGCTCCCGGTTCTATGCTGAGCTAAAAGACGGGAGGCGGCCATGACTCAGGGCTTCATCCTGCTGGTCGTGATCGCGCTGATCATCGCCTACGTGGTGGTGCGGACGCGCCGCCGGATGGGCCTTCTGGTCACCGGCAAGACCTGGCTGATGGTCATGCTCGGCGTCGTCATCGTCGCGCTGGCGCTGTGGGCCAGCCAGACGCACTGACGCCGGACATGCCAGCCGGGCCAGGCAAGCCAGCCGTGCGCTAGAGCCGGCCGGCGTCGGCGCCGCCCTTGATCGGCATCTCGAACCAGACGGCTTTGCCATCCTTGGTCGGCCGCGAGCCCCACCGGCTCGCGAGCTGATCGACAAGGTACAGGCCGCGACCGCCCTCGTCGCTCTCGCCAGCGCTGCGGATCCTGGGCAGCCGCAGGTCGGAGTCCAACACCTCAACCCAGATGGCCTCGTGCCCGCGGCGCAACCGGAGGGTGAAATCCTTGCCGGGCACGCCGGTGAAGTTCTCGTCGAACGGCGGGATCTCCCAGTCGCCGAGAATACCCAGCGGGCCGGGACCGGCGCCCTCCAGCACCAGCTCATGCCGGGGCGTCGGCGAGACTGCCGCGTGCAGCACAACGTTGGTGACAACCTCCGAGACCAGCAGGCACGTCAGATCCGATTGCTCGGCATCCATGCCCCAGGCGGTGAACGTCTCGTGGGCCAGTCGCCGGGCCTCGGAGACGCGGATGGGCTCCGCCGGGAACTGGCCCTCCCAGGTTGCCAGATCGACTTCGGAGGTGCGCACCACGACGACGGCCATGTCGTCGTCGATCTCGCCCGGCACAGCGCGCTCGGCCGCCTCCGCGATCTGCTCCACGGTGCCGTCGGCCGCCGCCCGCACCGCCCGCCGCAGCATGTCCATGACCTCGGCGTCGGAGTAAAGGCCGCTTCCGTCGGCTCGCTGCCGCCGGTCGATGAGCCCGTCGGTGTAGAAGATCAGCGTCGAGCCCGGTGCCAGGTAGCGCATCTCCTCGCGGTAGGTGGGCAGGCCTGGCACGCCCTTGCCCCGCACGCCGAGCAGCACGCCGCGATCCCGGATCTCCAGCTGGCTGACGTCGCGGCCGTGCACGATCAGCGGCGGCACGTGCCCGGCATTGGAAAACGACAGCGTGCGCGCCCAGGCGTCATAGACCAGGTACGTGCAGCTGACCGTGGGTGGGTCGACCTCGCCGAGACCGTGTGCGTCGGCGGCCGCCGGACCGAGCGCGCGGACCCAGTCATCGAGCTTCCGCAAGATCTCCGCCGGTGACTTGTCGTCCTGGGCGAATGCCCGCAACGCGGCTCGTAGCTGGCCCATGACCGCCGCGGCCCGCGCACCGCGTCCCTCGACATCACCGATCACGATGCCGACCCGCCCGGCGGACAGCGGGATGATGTCGTACCAGTCACCGCCCACCTGGGTCTGGATGCCCTGGCCGTGCGTCTCCAGCGGCTTGGCGGGAACGTACTTGTAGGCCACCTCGAGCCCGTCGGCGAACGGCGGGTCCCTCGGCAGCAGACTGGTCTGGAACGCCAGCGCTGTCCGCCGCTCCTCTTCGAACAGCAGCGAGTTGTCGATGGCAATGGCCACCCGGCTCGCGATCGCCGAGAGGAAGTCCCGGTCGTCAGCGCTGTAATGCCGCTCCTCCCGCTCCGTCAGCCAGGACAGCGCCAGGCTCATGACGCCGAGCAGCTGTCCGCGGGCAACCAGCGGAGCAGCCATGACCGAGGTCAGCCTGACCTCCTTGGAGGCCTGCATGCTCTCCGGCGTCGGCGCGGGGAACCGCTCCTCGCCCAGGTCGGCGACGACCATCGTTTCCTGCCGGGACATCGCGAGCTGACAGAAATGACCCTTGGGGTACTTGATGGGCTCACCGACGAGCGCCCACGTGCCGGCATCGGGCATCCAGCCGCGCGAGTGCAGCTGCGCCCGCCGGATTAGCGCATCTCCGTGCAGCAGGTCGATGAAGCAGTGGTCGGCAAACTGGGGCACGAGCGTCTCAGCGACCTGGCGCAGCGTTGTGTCTAGCTCAAGCGAGCTCGACAACCGCTCGCCGATCCGCTCAAGAAGGCCGATCCGGTCGCTGGCCCGCTGGCCGCCGCGTCTGGTCGCCTCCCTGGCCATGATCACGATGCCGGCGATCTCGCCCTGCGGGGACCTCAGCGGCGCGGCATGCGCACGCACGAAAACCCGCGATCCGTCGATCCGCTGACTGGCGAACGTGCCTTCCCACGGCCAGCCCCGCAGTACGTTCTCCGCCATGTGCTGCACCGTGGCGGCATCCGACTGCTCGATGCCCAGTGAGAGGAGCGGCAGCCCGGCCAGGTGCGCGCTGTCGTCGGGGAAGCCGAACAGAGTGACAGCAAAGGAATTGGCGTACAGCAAGGCGCAGTCCCGGTCGATCACGACCACGCCAGCGGACACCTGGTCGAGCACTTCGCCTGCGGTGAGCAGCGAGTGCGAGAGCTCATCCGGCGGCCTCATCCCGGTGTCACCTGGCCGCCCTTACAGCCGGGTGACGAATACATGCGAGGCGATATCGACGGGCAGCACCGCCCCGGCGTCGTCAGCTGTCCGCGCACCTGTCACCCGCACACCGTTGTCGCTGGCCGCAAGCGTAACCTCGCGTCCGGGCTGTATCCCGATGTTCTTGAGTCTAAGCATCAGTGCCGCATCGCTTTGAACTTGCTCACTGATACGGCTCACCAGCACCTGCTCAGCGCGGGGAATGGCAATGGACGTCATCGCAATGTCCGGCTCGCCGATCGCGACATCGGCCCGCTTGGCGGCCTCGTCGGGCACGCCGAGTTCAGCCAGCCCGGGAATGACATTTCCGTGCGGGCAGCGAACTGGATAATCGAGGAGCTCCACCAGCCGCCGTTCCACGTTGTCAGAAATGACGTGCTCCCAGCGGCATGCCTCGATATGAACTTCTTCCCATGCCAGCCCGATGACGCTGACCAGCAGGCACTCGGCCAGCCGGTGCTTGCGCATCACCCGCGTCGCCTGCTGCCGGCCATCGGCGGTCAGCGCGAGCTGACGGTCTCCCTCCACCCGCAGCAAGCCGTCGCGCTCCATCCGCGCAACCGTCTGGCTGACCGTCGGGCCACTCTGCGAGAGTCGCTCGGCAATCCGCGCGCGCAACGGGACGATACCTTCCTCTTCGAGCTCGAAGATCGTGCGAAGGTACATCTCGGTGGTGTCGATCAGGCCATGCGCTGTCACGAGCGGCTACCTCCACCATGATGCTATGCCGGTCTGCCCGCGTAACGTACCCGTCGGCTGACCGACCGTAATAGCGGGAACGGGCATATTCCGGTCACTGCGCCCCGACCGCTCGCGGTGTCAGGGGGCCAGGCGGCGAACACTCCAGGCCGGTCCCTGCCGGGTGTACCTGAACCGGTCGTGCAGCCTGCTCGGGCGGCCCTGCCAGAACTCCATCCGCTCCGGGCGCAGCCGGTAGCCACCCCAGAAGTCCGGCATCGGCACCTGCGTTCCCTCCGGCCAGCGCTGGTCCAGCTCGGCGTAGCGCTCCTCGAGCTCGGTCCGCGACGACAGCACTGCCGACTGCCGGCTAGCCCAGGCGCCAAGCTGAGAACCGCGCGGCCGGCTGTGGAAGTACGGCTCACTCTCCGCGGTGGACATCGGCGCGACCGGACCCTCGACGATCACCTGCCGGTGCAGGGCGTGCCATGGGAATGCCAGGCAGGCAACGGGCACTTCGGTCAGGTCCCTGGCCTTGCGCGAGGTGCGGTTGGTATAGAAGGTGAATCCCGTCACATCGGCGGCCTTGAGTAGCACCATCCGGGCACGCGGCCGCTGATCGGCCGACACCGTGGACAGCACCATCGCGGTCGGCTCTGGCAGGCCGGCCCGGACCACGTCGTCCATCCACGCGCCGAACAGGTCCATCGGGTCGGCGGGCAGCATCGCTTCGTCCAGCGTGGCCAGCAGGCCAGGAGCGCCGGGCAGGCCGGGAGCGCCGGGGGAAGCTGCCGGGCCGGAGTTACCAGGCGGACCTGGTGCTGCCGGGCCAGTACCGGCGGCCTCACTCGGATCTCCGGCGCGCTCCACGGCTAATGATCCTCTCGCATCCCCGCCGCGTCCCGCCACCGGAGGACCCCAGCGGTGGCGGACAAGTCCCGATCGCCCGGCATGATCGCCCGGCCCGCCGCACCCGGCCCGCGCACCCGGCCGATCCGCGGACCGGGTTACCGATCCGCAGGCCGGGTTACCGATCCGCAGGCCGCGCACGGTTGAATAGGGACGCAGGCCACCAGAGCCGGCGGTTTCCCCCGCCGCCCCGACCTGCGGCCTGATCCCCCGGCCAGCTTCGGCCTGCTAACGACGAGACGGAGGAAGCGCGAATGTCCGACTTTGTGCCCGGCCTGGAAGGTGTCGTCGCGTTCGAGACCGAGATTGCCGAGCCTGACAGGGAGGGTGGCTCGCTCCGGTACCGAGGGGTCGACATCGAGGAACTTGTCGGCCACGTTTCCTACGGGCACGTCTGGGGCCTGCTGGTGGACAACGAGTTCGCGCCGGGGCTTCCGCCCGCTGAGCCGTACCCGATCCCGGTTCACTCCGGCGACATCCGGGTCGACGTGCAGAGCGCGCTCGCGATGCTGGCCCCGGCCTGGGGCATGCACCAGCTGCTGGACATCAGCGACGAGCAAGCGCGGGACGACCTGGCGCGCGCCTCGGTCATGGCGCTGTCCTTCGTCGCGCAGGCCGCGCGCGGCCTTGGCCAGCCGATGGTGCCGCAGAAGCGCGTCGACGAGGCCAGGACGATCACCGAGCGGTTCATGATCCGCTGGCGGGGCGAGCCTGACCCGAGGCACGTCAAGGCGATCGACGCGTACTGGGTCTCCGCCGCCGAGCACGGCATGAACGCCTCCACGTTCACGGCCAGGGTGATCGCCTCCACCGGCGCGGACGTCGCCGCTGCACTATCTGGTGCCGTCGGCGCCATGTCGGGTCCGCTGCATGGCGGTGCGCCCGCGCGTGTGCTCGGCATGATCGAGGAGGTCGAGAAGACCGGCGATGCCACCGCCTACGTCAAGCAGGCGCTGGACCGGGGTGACCGGCTGATGGGTTTCGGGCACCGCGTTTACCGGGCCGAGGATCCGAGAGCCCGGGTGCTCAGGCGGACTGCGAGGGAACTCGGCGCGCCGCGGTACGAGGTAGCCGAAGCGCTCGAGAACGCAGCCCTGGCGGAACTGCACGCCCGGCGGCCGGACCGCGTGCTGGCGACGAATGTCGAATTCTGGGCAGCGATCATGCTGGACTTCGCCCAGGTTCCCGCCCACATGTTCACCTCCATGTTCACCTGCGCCCGCACCGCGGGCTGGGCGGCGCACATTCTCGAGCAGAAGCGGACCGGCAGGCTGGTTCGCCCAAGCGCGGTCTACGTCGGGCCGAAGGCTCGTTCGGTTCGCGACGTGCCCGGTGCCGGCCAGGTCCTGGACGCCGATGCCTGACCCGGCCGGGATCGTCATCCCGGCCGGGTTGCTGCCAGCTGACGGCAGGTTCGGCAGCGGCCCGGCAAAGATTCGCGCTGCCCAGGTCGAGGCCCTGAGCGCCGCGGGCCGGGCGCTGCTCGGGACCTCGCACCGGCAAGCCCCGGTACGGAACCTGGTACAGCGGGTGCGGGATGGCCTGGCCACCCTGTTCGGACTGCCGGACGACTACCTGGTCGTGCTCGGCAACGGCGGGACGACCGCGTTCTGGGAGTCGCTCGCCTTCAGCCTGATCACGCAGCGTTCGCAGCACCTGACGTTCGGCGAGTTCTCGGCGAAGTTCGCCAGAGTGACGCAGGCCGCACCGTGGCTGGCCGACCCGTCGGTGCGGGCTGCTGAGCCAGGAACGCACCCGCTGGCACAGGCCGAGGATGGCATCGACGCCTACGCGCTGACCCATAACGAGACCTCGACCGGCGTGGCGATGCCAGTACGCCGGGTGCCGGGCGCCGATGACGGCGCGCTCGTGCTTGTCGACGCCACCAGCGCCGCAGGCGGCATCGCCGTGGATCCGGCGGAGTTCGACGCGTACTACTTCGCGCCGCAGAAGTGCTTCGGGTCCGACGGCGGGCTCTGGATCGCGCTGCTGTCCCCGGCCGCGGTCGAACGGACCGCACGGCTAGCGGCCAGCGGGCGCTATATCCCGGAGTTCCTGTCGCTCCAGGTTGCGGTAGAGAACTCCAGACTGCAGCAGACCTGCAACACTCCTGCCGTCGCAACCCTGATACTGCTGGCCGAGCAGGTCGACTGGATGCTCGGCAACGGCGGAATGGCCTGGACAACGCAGCGGACAGCCACCTCGTCCGGCATCTTGTATGGCTGGGCGGAGAAGTCGCCGGCAGCCTCGCCGTTCGTGGCCGACCCTGCGCAGCGATCCCGGGTGGTGGCCACTATCGACCTGGCCAGCCCGGTCGACGCGACTGCGCTGTCGAGGGTGCTGCGCGTGAACGGGATCGTGGACACCGACTCCTATCGCAAGCTTGGCCGCAACCAGCTGCGGATCGGCACGTTCCCCGCTGTCGAGCCAGCCGACGTCGAGGCACTGACCGCCTGCATCGATTACGTGCTCGAGCGCTGGTAAGGCCAGCTGCCGCGGCCGGCAGCCCGGCTACTGCCCTCGGGCTCCGGCGCCGAGCGGCCAGCGCTGGAGTTCGGTGTATCTCGGCTCCGCGCCCAGGTAGCTGGTGATCAGCGAGATCTCGCTGGCAGTCCAGGTGCTCCCGGCAAAGCCCGCCAGATCCGCTGCCAGCTCAGTCAGGTCCGTTGGCTCCCGGCAGCGCGCTAGCGTGAGGTGCGGGTGGTATCTTCGGCCCTCGTCCGGCGGGGGCGCGCCAGACCGGCGGGCGCCGGCCGCAACCGAGTCAGCGAGTGCGGCTAGCGACTGGCGGTCAGCCCGAATGCCAGCCCACAGCACGCGCCCCCTGGTCGCTGACGGGAATGCGCCGGCGCCGGCAATCGATAGCCGCTGCGGCGGGTGCCGCCGCGCAGCGCGCTCGAGCCTGATGCTCAGATCCGGCAGCACCCGCTCGTCGACCTCGCCCAGGAAGGCAAGGGTGAGGTGCCAGGACTGCGGGCGAGTCCAGCGCAGCTCCGCCGCCGCCGGGCGGAGCCGGCCAGCGGCGGCCGACAGCTCAGTCAGCACCTGGTCCGGGGGCTCGATCGCGACGAACAGCCTCATGCCGCCATTGGTATCAGCCGCGGCCGCGGGCGCAGGCGCCGCCCTGCCCGAGCCGGCGCCGCCCTGCCCGAGCCGACCCTGGCCGTCGCCCCGCGACTGCAGGACGGTGTGCTCGACGCGCGCGCAAGACAGCCCCGTACGAGCAGTTGCGGTCACGGTCGCGGTCAGGCGCTCGCCTGGCCGTCCGGCGCTCAGGTTGTCAGCCGGGCAAGCTCGGCCGGCCGAAGGTAGCGGCGGACCCGCACCCCCCCGTTCCTGGCCAGAAGATAGGCGACGACCACCGTGGCCAGCAACGAGATCACGCCACCGGCGATCAGGCTCAGCCGCACGCCGGAGACCTCGGCGAGCCAGCCGACCAGCGGCGAGCCGATCGGGGTCCCGCCCAGGAGGACGAGCATGTACAAGCCCATCACCCGGCCGCGCATTTCCGGGGCGGTGTTCAGCTGCGTGCTGGAGTTCGCCGCAGTGGTGAACGTGATCATGGCAACCCCCGTGGGCACGAGCGCGACCAGGAACGTCAGGTAGCTGGGCACCATGCCGGTGATGATCTCGAAGACACTGAAGGCGAACGAGGTTGCCAGCAGCAGCCGGAGCGTAGGCCTGCCCCGCCGGGCCGCCAGCAGCGCGCCGCCGAGGGCTCCCAGCGCGAACACCGCAGAGGCGAGCCCGAATGCGCTCGCGCCGGTGTGAAACACCGTCCGGGACATCAGCGCGGTAGTGACCTGGAAGTTCATGCCGAACGTGGAGACAAAGAAGATCAGGATGAGCGGCATCCACAAGCCCGGCCTGGCCTGCACATACGACAGTGCCTCGCGCAGCTGGCCGCCGCCGCGCTGGGCCCGCCGAGCGGGGTACAGCTCATCTGGGCGCATCAGCTTCAGCCCGATCAGTACCGCGCCGTACGAAGCGGCGTTGAGCAGGAAGGCGGCCGGCGTGCCGACGAGGCCGATCACGAGCCCGGCCACGGCCGGCCCGGCGATCCTGGCCAGGTTGAACACCGCGCTGTTGAGGGCGATGGCGTTCGACATTGCCTCCGGGCCCACCATTTCCACGGCAAACGCCTGGCGGGTCGGGTTGTCCACCACGGTCACCATGCCGAGCGCGAATGCCAGCAGGTAAACCTGCCAGATGCGAACCGATCCGGTCAGCGCGAGGACGCCGAGCAGCAGCGCCAGCGCACCCATGGCCGTCTGCGTCGCCATCAGGATGCCGCGCTTGGAGTACCGGTCGGCGATCACGCCGCCCCACAGGCTGAACAGCAGCAACGGAAGGAACTGCAGGCCGGTGGTGAGGCCAAGGGCTGTGCCGCTGTCATGCGTCAGCTGCAGGACAAGCCAGTCCTGCGCCACCCGCTGCATCCAGCTACCGGTGTTGGACACCACCTGGCCTGCCGCGAAGAGCCGGTAATTCCTGGTCTGCAGCGAGCCGAAGGTCTTGCTGCCGGCGTGCCTCCTGCCGGTCAGGACTGGCTGAGCTTCTCCAGGATCGGCGCCGCTGCCCGCAGCGCCGCCCGCTCCTGCGGGGTCAGCTCGTGCAGCCGCTTCGCCAGCCATGCCTCCCGAAGCCGGCGCGACTGCTGGACCACCTCCCGGCCGTAGTCCGTCGCGGTCAGCACTACCTGACGCCGATCGGAGGCGTGCGGTGCCCGCATGACCAGGCCACGCTCTTCGAGCACTGTAATAACCCGCGTCATCGACGGCGGCTGCACCTTCTCGTGGTCGGCGAGCTCGCCGGGCGTCATCGTCTGGTGCCGCTCGAGCGCCGCGAGCGCGGCCAGCTGGGTGTCCGAGAGGTCTGGCTCCAAGCCTCCGGTCCGTCGTTCGGCCCGGAGCCGGCGAGCAAGCCGAGTAACCGAGATCCGCAGTGTGCTCGCCAGACCCGCATCGGACCTGGTCTCCTGTGGCGTCGTCATTTTCATTAACCTGAGTCATTACTCTTGCTAACTATAGGCGGCATTCGGGCATTCCGCCCCGGCAGCTAGCTAGCGTTTGAAGGTGAGGCCAGCATCGTCGCACGGCGGGGGCGCTGGCGCAGCCGGTCGGGCCGCTCAAGCCGAATGGCGCGAATGGCACATCGCGCTATCGGCTAGCCTGAGCCGGTGGGCCGCACACAGCGCCCGGTCCCGCCCCCGTTGGAAGGCGATGACCGGCTCATCACCGCCGTGATCACGGCGGGTTTCCTGGTGGCCCTCATCGTCCTGCTGGTGGTACGGGACAGTCTCGCCCCGGCCGACCGCTGGTGGGTGTGGGTCGCGGTGGTCGGCACGGGCATTGGCCTGTTCGGGCTCGTCTACGTGCCGCACCTCAAGCGCTCGCGCGCCAGGGCAGCACGCCGCCAGCAGGCGGCGCGGGGAGCCAGCCGGCCGGCGGAGCCGGACCACTCGGCTGCCGCCAGCCATGGCGACCAGGACCAAGCGTTAGGACGAGGCCACCAGGACTAGGCCACCAGGACTAGGACTCGTGGTCGAGTGACTCGAAGACCGTATCCGGGAGCGCGACTCCCGGCATGTCCACTAGGTCGTAACCGACCTCGTCGATGACTGGCGCGACCGCACCTGTCCCGGCCCACGCGAACACGGCCTCAGAGTGCGCTCCGCAACCATGGTCCAGGGAGACCACCCGGCCGTCGTCCGGGGCGTATTCGTTTGCGCACGCGCCGAAGACCCGACCGAGCGGCCCGGCAAGCCGGACCAGGAAGCCACACGTGCTGCACGGCCCAGGCGCGGCGCGGGCAAGCGGCGTTCCCGGCCCGTGCTCGCTTGAATACCACCTGGCCGCGGCCTCGTCCCGGCCGATCGCGGATAGTTCCCTGGTCCGGCGGCCAGGCGAGGCGCCGACGGCGCTCTGCCCGCCCTCCGCCGCGGTCAGCGGCCCCGCGCTTGCCACGCTTGCCACGTCCGCGCTGGCGCCAGGGCCGGCCTCACCGGAGCCGGCCGCGGTCATGCCCAGCGACGCGGCCAGCTCCCTGCCCTGATCCCAGGCCGCGCTGTCGTCCCAGTCGAGCATCCCGTCGTCGCCCTCGAGCATGCTGACCGGGACGAGGCGCTCATCGTCGGTTGCGGTCGGCATGAGGTCGCCGACACCGAGGTCACCGGGCAGGACCCGGTCACTCCAGGGCACCCAGTCCGGTGCGAGCAGGGAGTCGGGCCCTGGCAGCAGCACGGCTTCACTGACCGTGACTGCCTTTGCGCGGGACGCGCGGCTGACCGTCACCGCCCAGCGCCAGCCCGAGTAGGCCAGGTCCGTAGTGCTGAACAGGTGCGTCACTACGCGCTCATCGTCGGCCAGCACGCCGACGTGCTCGCCGACGTTCGCCGCGCCGGCTAGCTCCTCCGCGGCGCCGCGAGCTAGGTCAGCCGCATCGACGCAGGCCTGATCCGGAACCGCGGCACGGATACGAGTAGGACTCACGTTAGCTAATTGTTCCTTATCCGCAGGTGGGCGCGCCTGCTCGGGCCAGCTACCTGCTGGCAGATCCTCGGGCTGTGTTGTGCATGCCCACAGTGGAAGAATACTTGAGCCATGGGAGACACCGGCACCGGAGCGCGAGTGCGGCGGGCCGGTCGTTCGGTGTACTCGGCATCACAGCGGGCAGGCCGGGCCAGCGCGGCGGCGGCTGGCGGCGCCGGGCGGATCGTGCACCGGCTGAGCGGGGCGTCCGGCGCGAGCCGGACCGGCTTCTCTACTCTTCTCGAAATGACCGCGGCGGGCGGAGCCGGTGACGCGTTCGTCACTGTCGCGCTGGCCGGCAGCCTGTTCTTCGGCGCCTCCGTCAACGAAGCGCGGGGGCACGCGGCATTCGCCTTGCTGATAACTATTGCGCCTTATGCGATTCTTGCGCCGCTCATCGGCCCCCTGCTCGACCGAGTCAAGCAGGGCAACAAGTTCGTATTCATGGGCACCTTGCTGGCGCGCGGCCTGCTGTGCTGGGGGATGTCGACCTCCGTGGAGTACAAGGACGCACTGACGCTGCTGCCAGCGGCGTTCGGCGTGCTGGTGCTGCAGAAGGCCTACGTCGTCACCAGGGCTGCGGTGACGCCGCGGTTGCTGCCAGAGCAGATCACCCTGGTCTCGGCGAATGCGCGGTCGAACATGGCCTCGCTGCTTGCCACCTCCACCGGAGCGGCAGTCGCTCTCGGGCTGGACAAGATCTTGGGCGGCGATGGGCAGGGTGCGGCCTGGGTACTGCGAGTCGGGACGGTGATCTATCTCGCCGCGATGGCGCTGGCAATCAGGCTGCCGGACACTGTAGATGTTCCCGGCCACGGCACCAGACCCGGTTACCAGGTCGCCGATGCCGCCAGTCAGCCGGACGGGCATGGCGCAGGGCCGGCCGCGGCCGGGAATCTGGCGGGCGGGGCCGGCGGCGCGGCCGGCAGCGGGGCCGGCGTTCGGTCCGGCCCGAATGGCACTATTCCCGGCACGATTTTCTCCAGCACCGCCGTCCCCGGCGATCAGGCTGCTGACGCCAGCGCCGGCTTCGCTCGGGCGGGCGCTGCATTCCCGGCCAGCGGCCGCCGGAGCGAGCGCGCCGGCCAGCGACAAGGCGGGCGCGCGCTACTCGCCGTGCCGCACGTCGGACCTATCGTCGCGGAAGCTATCCGGGCCAACGCCGCGACCAGGGTCTTTTACGGATTCATGCTTTTCTTCCTGGCGTTCACCCTGCGCATCGAGCACTTCGGTCATTTCTCGGACACGATCGCGCTAGGCGGGCTGGCAGTTGCCGTCGCGACCGGCGGCATGCTGGGCACAGGGATCGGCTCGGCGCTGCGTTCCAGGTCGCCGCAGGTGATGATGTTCACTGTGCTCGCACTTGCTACCGCGGCGAGCACCGCATGCGCGGCGCTGTTCAGCCTGTGGTCGGTCCTGGCCGTGGCCATGGCCGCGGTGATCGCCTCGACGCTCGTCAAAGTAGCGCTGGATTCGATCCTGCAGCACGAGATTCCGGCGCAGACCCGGTCCTCCGCCTTCGCGTTCTCCGAGACCCTGCACCAGCTTGCGCTGGTCGGCGGCGGCCTGCTCGGGCTGCTGCTCTCGCTGACGGGCAGCGGTTTCACCGGTCTCACCGTGGCCGCTGCCGGGCTATTCATCGCGCTGCTATCGCTCCTGCTCAGCCGACGCCGCCGGATCCTGCGGGGCAGGGCCGCGGTTGCCAGCCCGGCACGCTAGCGCTCACGTCTCCAGGTCAGCCGCTACGGCACGCAAGACGGCAGCGATCTTCTTAGCGTCGCGGCTATCCGGGTGCTTCGACCGGCGGTAGGTGTTCGACACTCCGTCCAGCAGCTTGATCAAGTCCTCGATGAGCAGAATCATCTCATCCGGGCTCTTGCGTGCTGTTTTCGCCACCGTCGGCGGCGGCTCGAGGACACGGACCTGTAGAGCCTGAGTCCCGCGCCTGCCTTCAGCAACACCGAATTCAACGCGCTGACCGGGCTTCAGCGGCGCGGCGGCCGAATCGAGCGCCGTTGAGTGCACAAAGACCTCACCCCCGTCGTCACGGGTGAGGAAGCCGAAGCCCTTGCCGGCGTCATACCACTTGACCTTGCCAGTAGGCACGAGCGGGACCTTACGCGAGAAGGAACGATGTGAGCGCACGCGCCTTGCGCCTGCGCCTGTCAAGGGTATCGGTTTTAAGTCGCCTCCCGCTGCCGGCAAACTCAGTGACCGACCGTCGGCTGCAAGGTCCGCCGGCCGTCGGCTGCAAGGTCCGCCGGCCGCCGGGTCCGCCGGGTCCGCCGGCCCGGCACATGGACGTGGTCCCAGCGGATGCCGGGACCACGTTCTCCACGGCCTCACACGTGAGATGTTGCTGGGACGGGATCGCGCGCGAAGCCGGGAAATCGGCTGGCTAGGGACTGCCGCCAGCAAGACCGGTCGGTTGATACCCAAGCCCAGCTGCGGCCAATCACCAGCCGGGCGAGCCGACTGGCTAGGTCCGCCGCAAGCCGGCGAGTGCCGGCTAGGCGTTACCGGCTAGGCGTTACCGGCTAGGCAACCCGGTGCGGCTTGTCCCACGGCGGCACGGCCGGCGGACGCCGGCCGCGGGCCGCCCGCCAGGCCAGATACCAGGCGCTCAGCACGGCCATGACGCGGCTGGTGCCGACGGCGAAGGCCCAGCCGTCGTGCATGCCGTGGCTGAATGACCCCCGGCCGCCCACGGCGACACCCACCGCGGTCCCGATCACCATCAGCAGGACGGGCGCCGCCAGGCCGGTCCACTTATCCCGGTAGTCCCACAGTCGCGAGGCCAGCGCCACCGCGGCGCCCAGGAGCCAGACCGGCGGGAAGATCACGCCGCCAAGGCCGAGCAATACGATGGCCACGGCCTCGAGCTTGTTACGGCGCGACCAGGCAGCCACCGTCACCAGGATCTGCCGGGCGCGCTCCGCCCGCGGCACCACGGGCACCGCCAGCTGCCCGGTGGCCACTGCGGCGCTGGCAGGCGGGAGGCCCGCCTGCTCGGCGACCGGCCCGGCGGCCAGCTGATCGGCGCCAAGCGGCTGCCCGGTGACCGACGGCCAGCTGTCCGGCTGCCCGGTGCCCGGCAGGATGTCTCGCGGCAGGTCGCCGTCAGCGCTTGCGGCCGTTAAGGCCGGCCACTGCGGGCGCGCCGAGCCGCGATCGCCGGGCGGGACGGGGCCCAGCGCCGGCCGCGCAGCGGCCGGCCAGGCTTCCCGGCCAGCGGGCGTTCTGGCGGTGGCCCCCGGCAGGCTCGCCTGGGCACCGCCGTCGAACAGCGTGAGCTGCAGATCCGCACGGCCACCTGGCTGGGTTGGCCAGCGCCAGCTCGCGCCGCGCAATTTTCCGGGTTGTCCGAACAAAACCCTGGCCAGGCGCCCCCGGCTGACCGGCTCCAGGTCCTCCCCGCGCAGCGCCGCAAGCCGGTGCCGCTCCTGGCTGACGAGCTCGGCCGGATCGCCGAGCCCAGACAGCAGCCTGGCGACATCCACCGCGGTCGGCGGGCCGCGGAATCCGGTCTTCCGCTCTATGAACTCGCGGGTACGGTCGACCAGGGCACGGCGGTCGTCGGGGACGAGTTGCCCGCGAGCGGCTACCGACAAGCGGTTCAGGTAGTCGCGGATGAGCTGTTCCGCTGGCGGGCCCATGCGCTGATAATCCCTCTCCCGGCGGGCATTGTGGAGCCGCTCGCCGGAGAATTAACCGGTGCGCGGCAAACTGGTGATGAACACCAGGCGGTTGCGACGCGAGGTTTCGCCACGTCAAGCCGAAGGCGGCCCCGGATAAGCCCGGGACCGCCTTCTGCACTCTTGATCAGCTGTGCTGACTTCATCACCAGCTGCCCTAGCGGGCTTGACCGGATCAGAAGTCCATGTCACCGCCGCCCGGAGCGGCCGGGGCCTTGTCCTTCTCCGGCTTCTCGGCGATCACTGCCTCGGTCGTCAGGAACAGCGCGGCGATCGACGCAGCGTTCTGCAAGGCAGAACGCGTCACCTTGGCCGGGTCGATGATGCCGGACTTGAACATGTCGACGTACTCGCCGTCGGCTGCGTCCAGCCCGTGACCCGGGCTCAGCGACCGCACCTTCTCGACCACGACACCGCCCTCGAGGCCAGCGTTGATGGCGATCTGCTTCAGCGGCTCCTCCAGCGCCCGGCGCACGATCTGCGCACCGGTCGCCTCGTCACCTGTCAGCTCGAGCTTCTCGAACGCGCTCTTGCCGGCCTGGAGCAGTGCGACACCGCCACCGGGGACGATGCCCTCCTCGACCGCGGCCTTAGCGTTGCGCACCGCGTCCTCAATACGGTGCTTGCGCTCCTTGAGCTCGACCTCGGTCGCTGCGCCGGCCTTGATGACGGCCACGCCGCCGGCCAGCTTGGCGAGCCGCTCCTGCAGCTTCTCGCGGTCATAGTCGGAGTCGGTGTTCTCGATCTCGGCACGGATCTGGTTGACCCGGCCGGAGATCTGCTCGGCGTCACCGGCACCATCGACGATGGTGGTCTCGTCCTTGGTCACGACGACCTTGCGGGCCCGGCCGAGCAGGTCCAGGTCGGCGTTCTCCAGCTTGAGGCCGACTTCCTCGCTGATCACCTGACCACCGGCCAGGATCGCGATGTCGCCGAGCATGGCCTTGCGGCGGTCACCGAAGCCGGGGGCCTTCACCGCGACGGACTTGAACAGACCGCGGATCTTGTTCACGACCAGGGTCGCGAGAGCCTCGCCCTCAACGTCCTCAGCGATGATGACCAGCGGCTTGCCGGACTGCACCACCTTGTCCAACAGCGGCAGCAGGTCCTTGTTGGCCGACACCTTCGAGTTGACGATGAGGATGTAGGGGTCCTCGAGGACGGCCTCCATCCGCTCCGGGTCAGTCACGAAATAGTGCGAGATGTAGCCCTTGTCGAAGCGCATGCCCTCGGTGAGCTCAAGCTCCAGGCCGAAAGTGTTGCTCTCCTCGACGGTGATGACACCTTCCTTGCCGACCTTGTCCATCGCCTCGGCGATCATCTCGCCGATCGCGGTGTCCCCGGCCGAGATGGACGCGGTAGAAGCGATCTGCTCCTTGGTCTCCACGTCCTTGGCCAGCTTGGACAGCTCCTCGCTGACGCGCTCGACGGCCGCCTCGATGCCCCGCTTCAGGGACATCGGGTTGGCCCCGGCCGCGACATTGCGCAGGCCCTCACGGACCAGCGCCTGGGCGAGCACAGTCGCAGTAGTAGTCCCGTCGCCGGCGACGTCATCGGTCTTCTTGGCGACTTCCTTAACGAGCTCTGCGCCGATCTTCTCCCACGGGTCCTCGAGCTCGATCTCCTTGGCGATGGACACGCCATCGTTGGTGATCGTGGGGGCTCCCCACTTCTTCTCGAGCACCACGTTCCGGCCCTTGGGGCCGAGGGTTACCTTGACGGCGTCGGCGAGCTGGTTCATGCCGCGCTCGAGGCCGCGCCTGGCGTCCTCGTTAAACGCGATCATCTTCGCTGCCATAGGCTTCCAGTCCTCCCGGAACTTTGTGCCTGCGTGCCGACCGGGCCGACGCCCGCGACGGACGGCCACGCTTGACGGTCAGTCCCTGCCCGCCGCCAGCGGAGGCCTCATCGCCCCGATCACGTCACTGCGTTGTCACTCTCACCCCGAGAGTGCCAACGACATGTTTAGCACTCTCATGCTGAGAGTGCAAGCCGCAGTTCTTTTCGGGCGATATACACGCAGGTCAGCGAGGTAATGTCAGCGGCGACTAATTAACGCCGCGCAGCTCGCCTGGACGAGGATCAGCATCGCATTCCGCTTCGCGGCGCGCTGGCCGGCACGATGCCGCCCAGCCCATGCCAAGAGCCCGGCACCCAGGCCATGGGTGCCGGGCTCTTGCGGTAGGTGTGTCCTGTTTACCGGACTAGACAGCCCGCACGGCCTCGGCCTGCGGGCCGCGGTCGCTCTGCGTGATGTCGAACTCGACCCGCTGGCCCTCTTCGAGGGTGCGGTAACCATCCGACTGGATAGCCGAGAAGTGAACGAAGACGTCCCTACCACCGTCGACCGCGATGAAGCCGTAGCCCTTGTCCGCGTTGAACCATTTGACGGTGCCCTGAGCCATACCAACAACTCCCTAACTCTGCTCGGGCTGTGGGTCCCGCCCTTGCTTGCGGAAACCCGTTGATCGCGACGCAGTCCTTGGCTTCATCGGCAAGCTCAGCTTGCCGCTCTTCCTTGTACCAACAGCGACCGGACACGACTTTACATCGTGCGCTGTTGCACTGCGGCAACTTGTGTCCGTCTCCATCGCAATGTGCACCGTATTCGCGGCAGAAATCCGCCGCCGATGACGCTGCCGCCCGCACGGAGCCGCCCGCCACTGGTCAGGGACGCGAGGGACCCGGCCGGGCAGCTCTCAGCCCCCTGCCACTGCGGGAATCACCGAGACCTGGCCGCCGGCCGGCACCGGCGTGTCCAGGCCGTCCGCCAGCCTGATGTCCTCTTCGCCGACGTAGACGTTGACAAACCTGCGCAACTGCCCAGTGTCGTCGAGCAGCCGCCGTGCGATCCCCGGATAGTCGGCATCGAGGCCGGCGATGAGCTCACGGACCGTGCCCGGCGCGCCGGTTACCACGGCTGTCCCGCCGGTGTAGCTCCGCAATATCGTCGGGATGCGGACGGACACGGACATGCTCAGCCTGCCTTTCTTGCAGCGCTCACCGCGAGCCCCGGCACGCGCTCGGCAAAGGCCGCCAGCGTCGGCGGGATGGCGGATACCCCCTCGATTGCGCTGCTTACCGCATCCGGTGTCTTCAGCCCGTCACCCGAGTTGACGATCACCGTACGCGCGTCCGGGTCGATCTGGCCCTCCTTCAGCAGCTTCTGGAGAACGGCCAGGGTCACCCCGCCGGCGGTTTCGGCGAACACGCCCTCGGTGGCTGCCAGCAGCTTGATGGCAGCCACCAGCTCGCCGTCATCGACATCCGCGACGCAGCCCCCGGTGCGGCGCACCACGTCGAGCACATACGGGCCGTCTGCCGGGTTCCCGATCGCCAGCGACTTGGCTATGGTCGCGGGCCGGACCGGCTGCACGACGTCGTGCCCGGCCCGGAACGCCGCGGCGACCGGCGAGCAGCCCGTCGCCTGCGCTCCGTACACCCGGTAGGGAGCCTGGTCGGCCAGGCCGGTGGCAATGAGCTCGCGAAATGCCTTGTCGATCTTCACTAGCTGCGCACCGGACGCGACGGGCACCACGATCTGCTCCGGCAACCGCCAGCCGAGTTGCTCGGCAATCTCGAAGCCGATGGTCTTGGAGCCCTCGGCGTAGTAGGGCCGCACGTTCACGTTGACGAACGCCCAGTCCTCGCGCTCGTCCGCGAGTTCGGACGCGAGCCGGTTGACATCGTCGTAGCTGCCCTTTACCGCGACCAGCGAGCCCCCGTAAACGGCGGAGCCGATGACCTTTTGCGGCTCGAGGTCGGCCGGGATGAGGACCACGGAACGGATGCCCGCGCGGGCCGCCGCGGCCGCCACGGCGTTGGCCAGGTTGCCAGTAGACGGGCAGGCCAGAACCTTGAAGCCGAGCTCGAGGGCGGCCGCGAGCGCGACCCCCACAACCCGGTCCTTGAAGGAGTGCGTGGGATTACCGCGTTCATCCTTGATCCACAGCTCCCGCATGCCGAGCACCTGCGCGAGCTGATCCGCGCGGATCAGCCTGGTCCAGCCCGGGTCGAGGTTCGGGCGGCTCGCTACGTCCGGCGGCACCGGCAGCAGGCTGGCGTACCGCCACATGCTCAGCGGGCCGCGCTCGATGCGCGCGCGGGTGAGAGGCGGCAGGTCGTAAGCCACCTCAAGCGGCCCGAAGCACTGGTCACACGCGTGAGTCGAACCGAGAGTGCGGGTGTGCCCGCATTCGCGGCAGGCGAGATGGGTGGCGAACCCGAACCTGGACGGGGTGGCATCCGGCGATGCGGCTGCGGTCGGGGCCGCAGGCGCAGCCGATGAACTTGCTTGATTGGTCAGCGTGGAACTCACTGGCGAGGCCTCTCTCCTCATCTGTCCCGGCGGCTTGTGCCGCGGGCCGGAGTTGGCACCAGTCACGTGACGGCCTCGCCGCCTTCGCTGCGCTGCGTCGTTCAGTGCGCCGCGCCAGTAAGTCTGGCTACGTCAGGCGCACTTCAACGTGATGGTTGCCGGGGCTTCATCGGGCCGTTCCCTCCACCCCTCTGGATGAGCAATATTCAGTTAGGTAAGTAACCGCCGAACCCCGGCTGACCTGGGGCTCGGTCGCATGTTGTCCACCGGGACTGTAACACGAACGGCCGAGATGGAGCGAATACAGGGGTCGTGATCCCCTGTCAGGCCATGCCTGCGATGCGAGCGTTGCGCAGTGCCGGATGCCATCGCGGCGCGCTATTCAGGTAGCTTGTGCCACGATGACCGGATGACCATCGCGGCGGCTGTCGTCCCGTATGACCCACGCTGGCCTGATCAGTTTGTGTCCCTTCGCCTGCGGGTGGACGCCGCGCTGAGAGCGGTTCCGCACGAGACGATCCACGTCGGCAGTACGTCCGTGCCGGGCCTGGCAGCTAAGCCGATCATCGACCTCGATGTCGTCGTGCCCGGCCAGGCTCTAGTCCCCCCGGCAATAGCCGGGCTGGCAGCGGCCGGGTGGCGGCATAACGGCGATCAGGGCATCCCCGGCCGGGAGGCCTTCGAAGCGGTGCCTGACCTGCCCTATCACCATCTGTATCTGGTTGTGGCCGGCAGCCCTGCGTACCACGACCACGTGGACCTGCTTGACTATTTGCGAAGGCAGCCAGCCGAGCGCGAGCGGTATGCCGCGCTGAAGCTCAGCTTGGCACCGCTGCTGGCGACTGACCGGGAGGCTTACGTCGCCGGCAAGGCGGATCTTGTCGCCGAGTTACTGCGGCTGGCTCGCCAGCCGGCCCGGCAGCCGCGGCGCGGCAGGCCGGCCGCTGGCACCACGGCCGCGGCCGGTTAGTCTCCTGAAACATGGGCGAAGCACGGGCCGCCGCGCCAGTACTGATCGCTTCCAACCGGGGGCCGGTCTCCTTCACGCGCGGAGATGACGGACGCCTGTCGGCGAGCCGCGGCGGCGGAGGCATGGTGTCGGGCTTGTCTGCGGTGGCTGACGAATCGGACATGCTGTGGGTCTGCGCGGCGCTGGGCGACGGAGACCGGGCTGCGGCGCGTGCCGCGCCAGACGGGATGCTCGATCCGGGTCAAGCCGGGGACGGCGCGGCAGTGCGCATGCTCGACATCCCGCCGTCGATGTTTCAGCGGGCTTACAACGCGGTCGCCAATTCGACTCTCTGGTTCGTGCACCACATGCTGTACGACACGCCGAACCGGCCGGCCTTCGGACCGGCCTTCGCCCGCGAGTGGGCCGCCTTCCGCAGCTACAACGAGATGTTCGCGGACGCCCTTGCCGACGCGGCCAGCGCCACGGCAGACACGGCTGCGGCAGCCAGGCCCAGCCGGCCGGCCAGGGCCGTCATCCAGGACTACCACCTGTGCCTGGCCCC
The DNA here is from genome assembly GCA_027314515.1 of Actinomycetota bacterium. GTDB lineage: Bacteria > Actinomycetota > Actinomycetes > Streptosporangiales > Streptosporangiaceae > JAJYUU01. Next base: position 11,420 of record DAHVAR010000214.1, on the reverse strand, counting down.
GCGGATGCTCGCGGAGCGGGCACCGGGTACGCCGATCGCGCATTTCTCGCATACCCCGTGGGCGCCGCCGGATTACTACCGCATGCTGCCGCACGACGTCGGCCGCGAGGTGCTGGCCGGGATTCTCGGCGCTGATCACGCCGGCTTCCTCTGCCGGCGCTGGGCAGACGCCTTCATAGACTGCTGCGCGGAGTTCCTGGATGCGGAGGTCGACTCGGCCCGCAGCCAGGTCAGGTACGCCGACCACGTCACGAGCATCGGCGTCCACCCGCTCGGCGTGAATGCGGACCAGCTCCGCGCGCGGGCTGCCGAGCGGGATGTGGTGAGCCGGATGGCGGCCCTGGCCGAGGCGACCGCTGGGCTGCGGCTGATCGTCCGGGTAGACCGGACCGAGCTCTCCAAGAACATCGTCCGCGGTCTGGAGGCCTACCGCGAGCTGCTCCGCACCCGGCCGCAGTGGCACCGCAAGGTGGTACACGTGGCGTTCGCCTATCCATCCCGGCATGACCTGCCCGAGTACCGGGAGTACACCGCGGCCGTGCAGCGGATGGCGCGGCAGATCGAAGACGAGTTCGCCGTTCCGGGCTGGGATCCGCTGCTGCTGGAAGTAACCGACGACTACCCACGTTCCTTGGCCGCGTGCCGGCTGGCCGACGTGATGCTGGTCAACCCGATCAGGGACGGGATGAACCTGGTCGCAAAGGAGGGCCCTGTCCTGTCCGACCGAGGTTGCGCGCTGGTGCTGTCCACCGAGGCTGGCGCGGCGGACGAGCTCGGCGAGCATGCGCTGATGGTCAACCCGTTCGACATCGGCCAGACAGCGCGGGCCTTGCACGAGGCGCTGGCCATGAGCTCGGCCGAGCGCACCCGGCGAAACGCGGCACTGGCCGCGGCCGCCGCCGCGATGCCGCCGAGCCGCTGGCTGGGCGGCCAGCTAGCCGCCCTTGACCAGCTGCCCGTGGGCTGACAGCGACTCAGTCGGCGAGCCCGCCGTGATCCGCGGCCGCGAAAGCGTCGGCCAGGCCGGCCAGTAGCCCGGCCACGCCGGCCGGACCATCCACTACCAGATCGGCCGCCACGCCGAGGTCGGGCACCTCGGCCGAGCCGCTGCACACCAGCAGTCCAGGGATGCCCCGGCCGCGCAGCTCACGCACCGCGGCGAACGCTGGTGAGTCCCCGAGGTCGTCACCGCAGAACAAGATCGCCGACGGTCGGCGCTCGGCCGCTAGTTCCCGGATCGCGCCGCCCTTGTCAGCGCCCGGCGGCCGAAGCTCCAGCACCAGCCGGCCGGGTTCCACGGCCAGCCCAGTGCGTGCAGCCAGCGCGGCGAGCGGACCCCGGAGCCGGTCCAGTTCTGCCTGCGGCGTGGCGGCCCGCCGGGTGTGGACGGCCAGCGCATCGTCCTTGTCCTCGACGAAGACGCCGGCCCCGGCGCCGGCGCCGGCCAGGACGGCCGGGAGCTCAGTCCGCGCGGTCTCCAGGCCGGGCGGCGGTTCCGGGCCGGACAACCGGCCCCGTTCCCAGCGTTGCCTGCCGTAATGCCCGAGAACGATCACGCCGGGCACCGCGGCGACCCCGGCGAACGACGCGCCGTCGGCAGCGGGGCGGCCGGTGATGATGGCGACGGTTCCGGCCAGCCCGGCCAGGCGCGTGAGCGCGGCAGTGGCGGCGGGCGTGGCCCTCGCTCGGGCGGGGTCCGCCACGATCGGCGCCAGCGTACCGTCGAAATCGACCGCGATCAGGGACCGGCGGGGATGAGCTACCAGCGCAGCCAGCCCGGCCTTGCCCTCGGCAGTCGGCGGTACCGGCAGTCCGTGCGCGGCCACCTGGCTGCGATCCTGGCCCGGCACGGCCGTCAGTCAGGCCGGGCCGAGCGCATCCGCTGGCGCCTGGCGCGCTGCCGCCGGAGCCTGGTGACCAGCACCGGGTCGAACTCGGCCGCCTCTGGCCGGTCGATCAGCTCGTTCAGCAGCTGGTAGTACCTGGTGACAGGCATGCTGAACACCTCCAGGATCTCCCGCTCCTTAGCGCCAGCCAGCCGCCACCAGCTCCGCTCGAATGCCAGGATGCGCATATCACGCTCGGACAATGCAGCCATCCGGCCTCCCGGCAACCCGCCCGACCCCATAGTAGGCTGCAGGGCTGCGGCCAGGCGATGGCCCGTCCCTATGCGCCACGCCACCGGCAACGTACGCTGGCCAGTCGTGACCGCCTACAGCTACATCAGCTTTCTTACCGACTACGGCCTAGAGGACGGCTTCGTGGCAGCTTGCCACGGCGCGGCAGCCAGGATCGAGCCGGCCGCTCGGGTCATCGACATCACGCACCTTGTACAGCCAGGCGACGTGCGCCGGGGCGCGGCGGTGCTCGCCCAGACAGTCGGATACCTGCCTCCCGCAGTGCATGTGGCAGTGGTCGATCCGGGTGTCGGCACGAGCCGCCGGGCGATTGCCGTGGCGGCGGCGGATAGCATCTTCGTCGGCCCGGACAACGGCCTGCTGTCCTGGGCGATAGCCGCCCTCGGCGGCGCCAAGGAGGCCGTGCAACTGACCAATGGCGACCTCTGGCTGCACCCGGTGTCGGCCACCTTCCACGGTCGCGACATTTTCATGCCAGCAGCCGCCCACCTGGCTGCGGGACTAAACCTGCGCGAAGCAGGCGAGCAGATCGGCATCGATGACCTGATCGCGCTGCCGGCTCCCACGAGCAGGCTGCACGACGGAGCCGCGGAGGGCGAGGTGATGTCCGTCGACAGGTTCGGGAACGTGCAGTTGTCGATTCCGGCCGCCGACGCCGGAATGCTGGGCATCGGGATCGGTTCGCCAGTCATCGTGCGCTGTGGACGGCGCCAGTTCACGGTGCCCTACCTCGATACGTTCGCGGCCGGGGCGCCGGGCGAGATCGTCGCTTTCACGGACAGTGCCGGACTTATCTCGCTCGCAATCAACGCTGGAGATGCCGCGCAGCAACTCGGCCTGCCGCCGGGAGCGCACGTCAAGATCTCCCAGGCGCACGGCGCCTGAGAGGCGGCACGTCGCGCCCACCTGCGACCAGCATCCTCGCTGCGCTCAGATAGCACGCAAATGGTCATTACGTGGCACAATGTGCGGTACTCATAACGGAAGGCAAGTACGGCGTGCCGCTGAGGTTCCCCCGCCCCGCCCTGGCACTGATCGCCACCGGGACCGCGGTCGTCACGATCGGCGTGGCTGGCATGCCCGTCGCGCATGCTGACCAGGTCCGGCGGCAAGAGTGGTGGCTTCGCGCCCTGGGCGTCACGACTGCGTGGGATACGTCGCGCGGCGCAGGCGTGACCGTGGCCGTGCTGAGCGACGGCGTCCAGGCTCGTTACGCCGACCTGGCCGGAGCCCTCACGACGGCACCAGCCCCGGCCGGAGCCCCGGTCGCATCCGGCCAGTACTTCGGCGAGCAGGGCACCCCGATCGCGAGTCTCATTGCAGGGCGCGGCCAAGGCTCGGGCATCCTCGGCGTGGCGCCCGCCGCGAGGATCCTGTCGATCCCGGTGACGCTCCCGGCTGACGACCCCGAACTCGGCCTCGCCGCTACCGCAGCGGCGATCCCCAACGCGATCGCCGCCGGGATCCGGTACGCGGTAGGGCACGGTGCCAGCGTCATCGACCTGCCCATCGATCCCGGCCAGCCGGGCAGTTCCGGAACTGGCGGCGCGCCGGCGGCAGCCGGCGGGAGCCGGGCGGAGCAATCGGCAGTGAACTACGCGCTAGCGCACGACGTTGTCCTCGTCGCGCCCGCCGGTGATGACGGAACCTCGTCAGACGCGCCCAACTACCCGGCGGCGTACCGGGGCGTTATCGCAGTAGGCGCCTTCGACTCAGCCTTCATCAAGGCTCCCTGGTCCAGTCATCGCAGTTACGTCGCGGTGACGGCCGCTGGAGCGGGCGTGGTGGCCGCCGCCAGCACGGGCGGCTACCAGACCATCAGCAGCACGAGCGCGGCCAGCGCCATCGTGGCCGGAGTCGCCGCGCTGATCAGAGCCCAGTATCCGGGCCTGCCGGCCAGCCAGGTCCGCAAGGCCATCACCTCCAGCACCGTCTACCGCCCGGCGGGTGGCCGGGCAGACGGATCCGGCTACGGCACGGTCGATGCCCAGAATGCGATAGCGGCCGCGGCCGCGCTGGCCACGCCGCCGGGCGCTCGCGCAGGGGCTGGCGCCCGGCCGCTGGTGGCACCCCGTGCCATCCCGGCAGCCTCCGCGACCGCAGGCATCGGGTCCCAGCTGCTCCAGGCCGGCGAGGTCTCGGCAGGTTTGCTGGCGGTGCTGCTGTTGCTGATCGGCGGGTACGCGGTCGCCGCGCGGCGCCGGCGACCCGCCACCAGCCCGCCAGCGGTGACCCCTCAGTGGGCGCACCGTCAGGGACAGTCTCGTTACCCCCAGGCGGCTGCCGCTGCCGCCGATGGAGACCGGATGCTGGAGGTCTTCACCTCGCCGCTCTACCAGCCGGATCAATCCGGCCTTGGCGTCCCAGCCGACCGCAGCTACACAGGCAGGGTGGGCACCTCCCGCGGCGGGACTGCCGACGGATTGTTCGCCACGGCGGCAGGGCGGCAGGCTGGGGGCGCTGCAGCAATCGCCGCCGTCACGCCGGCCGCAACGCCGGAGTCTGGCGGACTGCTGGCTCACGGCCCGGCTACGCGAGCCGTGAGCCGACGCCCCGTGGTCTCCGGGTCGCCTCCGTGGGAGCCTGCTTCAGCTCCGGACACGGAGTTGCCGTGGACGGCCACCGCGGGCCGGCACGCGATCGGTGGTACGCCGCCGCCAGCCGCGCTGCCAGGCGGTCGGCCGAGCCAGCCGGGCGGGCAGAGCTTGCAGGCTGAGCCTTCCCAGTCGCTGTTCCGGCCAGACGACCAGCCTGGCAGTCAGCCCGGCCCGGATCGGCCGGATCAGCCGGGTCGGCCGATCCGGCCGACAGCCGGCAGCCAGGCACCGGCTACCTGGAACTCGCCCGTTGGCAGTCCCCCAGCAGGCCACGGTGCCTGGCCCGACCGGGGCGACATCGGCCGGGATGCTGCCAGGTGGCACCCGGCGCCGGCTGCCGGACCGGTCATCGAAGGCTCGGTGCTGAGCGGCAGCCGCCAGCCCAGCCAGTACCAGCCCAGCCAGTACCGCGAGCCCGATGCGCACGGACGGCATACGTGGAGCGCCACCCCGCTTAGCGGCAGCCGGCCGGAGTCGGCGGGCGGTATGAGCGCGCACCAGCCGGACACGGGCCAGGCCCCTGCGGGCCCGGACGGATTGCCGGTCCGGACTCCGCGCCCGGCCAGGGCAGCGCCGCTGTCGCCGAGCGGGTCGCTGTGGGAGCCGGCCGGAAGCGAGCCCGACACTTCCCCTGGCGACGACGGGGATGCCGGCGGCCGCCCGATCTACGTGTGGAACCCCGCGGCCGGGCCGCCCGCACCGGGCTACCCGCCGGCCGGGTTACCCGAAGTGCACCGCGACTAGCCGGACGCAGCCGGCCAGTCAGCACCCGTAAGCCGGTCAGCTCGCAGCCGTTCCCTTGTGATGGTTCGCGCGGGCGGCCGCGAGTTCCTCCTTGCGGGCCGAGGCATACATCGGCACGAACTCCTGCCCGGACAACTGCTGGATGGCATGCATTACCTGGTCGGTGACCGCACGCCGCTGCCTCGCCCCAGCGGGCTGACCGCGGAGTTCGGGGAACTCGAGCGGTTCGCCGATCCTGATCTCGATCTTGCCTGGCCTGGGCACCCGGCGTCCCGGCGGCAGGATGCGGTCGGTCCCGATCATCGCGACCGGTATCACCGGCGCGCCCGACTGCAGTGCGAGGAACCCGATACCGGGCCGGCCACGATACAACCGACCGTCGGGCGACCGCGTTCCCTCCGGGTATATGCCGAACAGCTCCCCGGAGTTCAGATGGCGCACGGCGGCATCGAGCATCGCCAGGGCGGCCCGGCCGCCGGTGCGGTCGGTAGAGAGCTGATTAGTCGATCGCAGGTACGCACCAACGGCTCGGTCCCGCAACCGGGTGCCGTTGAAGTACTCCGACTTGGCCGCGAAGCTGACTGGCCGTTCCAGCATGAGCGGCAGGTAGATCGAGTCGATCACGGAGAGGTGGTTCGATGCCAGGATGGCTGGCCCGGCAGCCGGGATGTGCTCCGCGCCAATCACCGTGGGCCTGGCCAGCAGCCGGAGAAACGGCCCTGCAAGCGCCCTGGACAACCGATACTGCACGCAGCCTCCCGCCGAGATGTGCGCGGGAAGCTCCGGCCATCCCGCATGGCAGTCACAGATTAGCCGGGCTCGCCAGATAGCCCGGCCGTCAGCGCCGTCCGGGACCGCTGATCTTGGCGTCCTGTCAGCTCCGCTGTCGCACATCGCACGCCTCGGAACATAACCGATATGTCGCCCTGCCTGCCGCGGAGCGACTCGGGCCTAGAGGGCGCTGGACCCCCGTGGCGAAAATCGGGTGCCGCCAGCCAGGCGGTCAGCCGACAATGACCCCTATGAGTGCATGGTGGCCCCTGCCTCAGTTGCGGCTGCGAACGCCGAGGCTGGAATTGCGAGTGCCGTCCGACAGCGACCTGGATGCGCTCGCCAGGCTCGCTGCTTCTGGTGTGCACGATCCGGCAGTGCAGCCGTTCGCGGTCGCATGGACCGATGTCCCGGCGCCAGAGCGGGCCCGCAGCGTACTTCGGTATCACTGGTCACAGCGGGCGGCCTGGAAGTCAGAGCACTGGTCACTCGACCTGGTCGTGGTTCGTGAGGGCACGGTTGTCGGAACTCAGGGCATGTCCGCCCGCGACTTCGCCGTGCTCCGCGAGGTCAGCACCGGGTCCTGGCTCGGCCTGGACCATCAGGGCCTGGGCATAGGGACTGAGATGCGGGCCGCTGTGCTCCATCTGGCGTTTGCCGGGCTGGGAGCGGAATATGCGACATCTCGAGCCTTCGCCGACAACCCGGCGTCGCTCGGCGTCTCGCGCAAGCTCGGCTACGCCGCCGATGGCGAGGATCGGCAAGTCAGCCGGGGGCAGCCGGTCCGGACTCTGCGGTTGCGGCTCGACCGCCAGACGTGGGCATCACGGCAAACCCTTCCCGTCACGATCACCGGCCTTGAGCCGTGCCTGCCGCTGTTCGACCTGGCACCTGGTCGGCGCGATGCGGGCTAGCCGATCCGGACACGGCGTGTGGCTGGTGACCGGCGTGCAAGCGGCAGGCAAGTCGACCATCGCGGACCTGCTCGCCCGCCAGTTCGCCCGCGGCGTCCATATCCGCGGCGGGCAGTTCTACCGGTGGGCCGTTCGCGGCTGGGTACATGCCGGCGACGAGCGCGTCGCCGAGGCACGTCAGCTTCTTGACCTGCGCTACCGGCTGGCCGCCGGAGCCGCCGATGAGTACTGCCGAGCAGGCTTCTGCACGGTTGTGCAGGACAACATCTTCGGTGCCGACGTGAGCCGCTGGCTGCGGTCGCTGTCCGCGCGGCCGCGGTATCTCGTCGTCCTTCGCCCGACGATGGCAGTAGTGCGGCAACGCGAGCAGGAGCGGCATGCGGCTACCGGGAAAGTGGCCTACCGGCCGGGCGGATTCTCGCCCGAGGACCTCGACCGGTTCCTCGCCGAGACGCCCCGCATCGGGCTATGGCTGGAAACTTCCGCGCTGACCCCCGAGCAGACCGTGGCGCAAGTGCTGACCCGCCGAACCGAAGCGGAGGTCGATGCGGCACTCACCGCGGCTGGTTAGCGATTCGGCCGGTTAGCTGGACGCAATGGGCTCTCAGCGACTCATCGCCCGTGCACCGGGCCGTCGCTCACCCTCGCGCTCACTGCTTCTGTGGATGTGCTGGCGGCACCCGCCTCAGCGTTACCCCCGACCATCACCGAGTTGCCCCCCGGCCATCGGTGACGCAGTCGCCTAGCGTGCGGGCACCGTCCAGACACCTACCCCCCACGCGGCGCCATCGCCCCAGAAAGTTTGCCTGCCGCCGCCTTCGTGCACTAGAAGACCGCATAGCCATGCAGACCGGCTGCCGGGCGTGTGGAGCCGATGTGGAGGAGTGGTTTCCTGCCTGGCGCGGAGATCATGCCGCGCGATCCCGTCAGCATCGAGCGGTTCGGGACCTTGGTCCCTGGCTCCTGATGCTCGCGGTAGCTAATATGCGAGCGCTTGCGTGCCGAGGCTGCGTGGCCCAGGGCTCGTACGTAGATCGACAGAGGGGTTCGTGGCAACAGAGGAGCAGATCCGAGCTAGGGTCATGCGGCGGCAGACCGTGGAACTGGTCGAGTCCGAGTGCTGGCAGCTGCTGAGCGGCGTGTCGCTCGGCCGGATCGTATTCACCCAGCACGCACTGCCTGCGATCCGCCCGGTCAATCACCAGGTCGACGACCAGACCATCGTCATCCGGTCGCATCTGGGGGCAGCGATCGTGGCGCGGGCTGCCGCCGGAGACGGCACGGTGGTCTGCTATGAGGCCGATGCAATCGACCCGGTGCGGCACACCGGGTGGAGCGTGATCGCGACCGGGATGGCTCGGCTGGTCAACGATCCTGCTGCGATCAGCCGGTACGAGCAGATTCTGGAGCCGTGGGTGGGTGACCAGATGGACTACGTCATCGCCATCAAGCCCGAGATCATCACGGGGCTGCGGCTCGTCGGCTGGTGCACTTGACCCACTGCCCGGCTGCCGGGTCCTCCTGAACACCCGCACTGGGAACCCGGCGGCGGCCTTCGGTCAGCCGCCGGCAGTTCCCTGCGGACCAGGACGGCCGCTGGTGCGGATCCGGTTGGAAAGCTGGCAGAGCTGGCGGCTGGCCGCGTCGCCGAGGTAGCCAGCGAAGTGGCGCTCGACTGAGTCGAGGTAGGCCGGCTGCGCTACGCCGAACGCCTTCTCACCTGCTGGCGTGAGCGCTGCGTACACCGCGCGGCGGTCGGCGAGGTCGCGCTCGCGGCGCAGCAGGCCGCGTTCTTCAAGCCGGTCGACGGTCTTGGTGACCGCGCTCTTGGCGATGGTCAGGGTGGCGGCGATGTCCGCCATCCGCAAGCGTCCTCCGGGCGCCATAGCGACCTGGCAAAGCACCAGATTCTCGGCAAGCGTCAGTCCCGCGGCGGCCTGCAGGTCCCGGTTGAGCAGTACCCGCACCTGGTCAACAAGCCCGCTCAGCTCGGCCCAGGCGGCCAGGCCGGCCGGCCGCTCGGTCGCGTTCTGCGTCACCCGCCCAAGCGTAGTCCAAAGTTGACAAGAGAAAGATGCCCTAGATAATATTCTCTAGAGAACAACCATCTAGAGAACGGAACGTTGTGATGGCCTCAGGCGCTGGCCGCCGTGCTGCGCCAGTTCCCGCTCATTACAGCGAGGAGGAAGCACCATGACCGGGTTCTCACCGCCAGAGCTGGCATACCTATCCGAGCGGCGCCTGGGGCGGCTGGCGACCATCGGCGCGGACGGCATCCCGCACGTGGTTCCGCTCGGCTGGACCTACAACCCGGCCCTGGACACGATCGACGTGACCGGCCGGGATCTGGGCAGGACAAGGAAATTCCGCAACGCGGTCGCCAACCATAGCGTGGCGCTGGTCATCGATGACGTGCTCCCGCCATGGCGGCCCCGGGCAGTCATGGTGCGCGGCCAAGCAGAGGCTCTGAGCCAGGCGGCCGGCCCTGACGGCGAGCCGCCCGGGGCAATCATCCGCATCCGCCCTGCGCAGGTCATCTGCTGGGGCCTTGAGCCCGGCCACCCTTGACCGTCGGCGCGGTCCGGCCACCCGCCTGCAAACCCGGCCTGCCACCCGCAGGAGAGCACTCGATGATCTAACCGAACGCGCGCGGACACGCAATGCGATTGCGCTGAGGTGCCTTTGTCCGGCCAAGCTGGTGCGCTCGCGAAGTACCAGCTCCCTGAGTAGGCCGACTTCCGCTGGCATACTGCGGATACGACCGGAAAGTGACACGGCCTTGTGATCGACACCCCCGACCCGCGCGGGCTCGCGACGTTCTATCAAGAGCTCCTCGGCTTCGTCCGGGCGCAAGACGACGACCACTGGGTCGTCATCGGTGACGCCGTAGACCGGCCAGGCCTGGCGTTCCAGCTTGCTCCTAATCTTCAGCCGCCCGGCTGGCCGGGCGGTGGTCCCCCGCAGCAGATGCATCTGGACATCGCCGTGGAGGACATCGAGCAGGCCGAGGAACAGGCTTTCTCGCTCGGGGCTATGCGGCTGCCTGGTGGCGGTGCGACTTTCCGGGTCTACAGCGACCTGTCGGGGCATCCGTTCTGTCTGTGCTTCTGAGCCCTACGGTGCCGGTGGCTTGACTAAGCCTGGGCGCCGTGAAAGAGGCTGACCTGCAAGACGGCCTAGCACGCCGCATCCCTGCTGCGTGCTGCTGCACGACGATGTCCAAGATCGCTTAGCGAGTAGTCCGGTAAGTTCGTCGGGGGGTCAGTCCGTTATTCCGGCACTGACGGGCTGACGCGCACGGAGATCACAGTCGGGCCGACTGGCGCCGCAATTCTCGCTGCCTACCGTCGCTCCCTGGCAACGCAGCTCGCTGCATGCGACGCGGCTACCAGCTGGGCTTCGGTCGCTGGTCTCTGGCCGCTGACACGCGGTTGCCGCACGATTACGACTGGACCTTTGATACCGAGCGGATGACCACCCGCCAGTGCGCCGCCGCTGTCCTGGCCAACCGGCCCAACGCGGGGTAGTCACGGCGCGGAACGTAATCGATGGCCGCGCACCGACCTGCCGTTCGGGGCGGCCTAACCTCTGCGGCTGCAACGGCGCGCGCCAGTCACAGATCCGGTCGATCTGCTCTCTCGCGGCTCGCGCGCTCATGCATGAGAAGCGCTTGTTCAGTCGTGGTCAGGCTCGATGCTCGGCAAGAACCTTGCTGAACATGGGGGCAGGTAGCTGTCATGAGCTAGGGACAGTTCTCCAAGCGCATCTTCGGTGAACCACGCGACGGCATCGTGTTCGTCTGGCGCGACGTTGACCGGAGACCCCGTCCACGCTTCGATCAGCCAGATCTGCATGTCGAACGTGTCGGCACGAACCTCTTGCACGGGCGGACCCGATGGCGCCGTGATGTCGATGCCCAGTTCCTCTAGACCCGTATTTCGCACATGAGGTGCTGTGGGCCCAACCATGTTCTGGATCACGATCTTCCTTGCTGATGGTGACCCTCGGCTTGCTCGAAGGCTTCCACGGAGAGGTTTGATCTGCCCCGAACATTTCGGACAGCGTATTTGTGGCTAATTCACGCTGTGAGCTGGCGTTCCAGATAGTCGTTGCGGGCCTGCTGCGGGGTCCGATACTGAAGCCCGGAGTGCCTGCGCCTTGAATTGTACCAGAATTCGATATACCTTGCAATGTCACGGCGTGCGTGCTCGCGGGTCGGATACTGGGTGCGGTGGACCAGCTCGTTCTTCAGTGCC
>DAHVAR010000213.1 GCA_027314515.1 Actinomycetota bacterium | reverse complement strand
GCTTCCCAGAGCGACTGGCCGCTGTGATATCAATGGCCCATGGCGAGTCTGGCCGAGCCCGTCATCGGCACTCCCGGGACCGGGCTGCCGGATCTGCTCACGCTGGAGCAGATCGAGGACGACATGTTCCGCTCGGTCGTGGTGAGCCAGGAGCCGGCCGGCTTGTTCGGCGGGCAGGTCGCGGCGCAGGCGCTGCGCGCCGCGGCGCGGACCGTGCCGGAGAGTCGGCAGCCGCATTCGCTGCACGGCTACTTCCTCAGCCGGGGCGACGCCTCACGGCGGGTGCTGCTCACCGTCAACCGGGACCGTGACGGCGGCTCGTATTCCAACCGCCGGGTCATCGCGGTGCAGAACGGCAAGGTCATCTTCAACATGGCCGCCTCGTTCCACGGCGGCGAGGAAGGCTCGGACTATCAGGCCCATGGCATGCCGGACGTGCCGCCGCCGGAGGCCCTGCCCGACGACGAGCGGTGGCACCGGATGCACGGTGTCGAGATCCGGCTGCCGCCCCAGCCGCAGCCCGGCCAGCAGTGGCCGTCCCGGATGTGGATCCGCTCGCGGCACAAGCTGGCCGACGACACGCTGCAGGCGTGCGCGCTGGCGTATGTCTCGGACATGTTCACCGGCCTCGCGGCAACGCCGGGCATCACCATCTCCGGGCCGCTGACCAGCATCGACCATTCGGTCTGGTTCTTCCGCAAGGCGGCAGTCGACGACTGGGTGCTGATGGACCTGCAGCCCGAGTCAACTTCCGGTGGTCGCGGCATGTACACCGGCCGTATCTTCAGCCGGGACGGCGTGCTTGCCGCGGGCATCGCGCAGGAAACGCTGTTCAGGCCCGGCATCGCCCGCACCGGCCCGCTCGCCCGGTGAGGCGTGGCCCGCGGCCTACTGGCCGAAGGCGATACTGAATGGATCCCCGCCGAGGTTGATGAACCGGCCGGCCGTGCGGGTCGCAGTATTGACCGGGACAACGCCAGCAGTCACGATCTTCGGCCAGCGGCGCCCTGATGCCCTGTGGCTGATGGCGGCGCCCACATAGATCCTCCGGCTGTCAGGCGTGATCGCGATGACGGTGAAGGTCGTTAGGTGAGGAACCTCAATCGTCGGCAGAACGGTGCCACTGGCAGTCCGGATCGGCACGATCCCGCGCGGCGTGAGCACGTACAGGGTCTTGCCGTCCGGCGCGAGCACCATGTAGTAGGCGTTCCCGGCCGCCTCCGGCAGGCTGATAGTCGCCTCGGCCTGGTTTGTCGCGGTATCGATGGCCGTGACCCCGCGACTGCTCAGCACGTAGGCGGTCCGGCCGCCGGGCGCGATCACAAGGCCGTCCGCCAACCCAGGCGCCCAGATCTTGATCGGCGGGAGCGGGGTGTTGGTCGCCAGGTTGATAGGCACAACTGAGTTGGTGCCGGGCTTGGCCCCGGCAACTGCGTCCACCACATAAGCCGTCTTGCCGTTGGGCGTGATCCCGATGTTGAGCGGGCTGCCGGGCGAGTTCGCAGGCAGCTTGATCCGGCTGAGAACGGTGTTGGTAGCCGTCCTGACCACGATCACGGACTTGTCGCCGCTGATCACGTACAGTGCCCTGCCGTTTGGCGTCAACGCGATGGCCTGGCAGCCGGACCAACTGCAACCGGTCACCCGGCGTGCGGTGCTCGTGGCGAGGCTGACCTGGAACAGGCCGCCAGGGGAGCTCAGATATGCGGTCTTCCCGTCCGGAGCGAGCATGAAGGCCAGCGGACCATAGGCGCCCTTGATCGTGATCGGCCGCGCCGCCGTGTTGGTAGCGGTGTCGATCGAGGTTACCGTCGCCCCGCCGCCGGTGTCGCCAACCTCATAGACAGTCCGGCCATCCGCGCTAGCTGCAGAGTTGGTGATAAACGGGCCAGGCATCCCCTCCGGTACCCGGATCGGCGCGCCGGGCGTATTGGTGGCCAGCCTGATCGGGACGACTGTGCCCTTGCTGGTCGCGACGTACGCGGTGCTGGCCGCCGCAGGGTGCCTGCCCGCTGCCGAGCGTGACCGGCCGGCCTGGTGGCCCGGGCCCGTGGTGAGCGCGGGAACGGCACCGAGCAGCACGACCGCGGCTGCCGACAGGCTGGCAGCTCCGGCCGTCCGGCGCCGCCGCCGGTGCTTGCGGCCCGCACGCAGGGAATTGCCGACAAGCAGGCCGAGTGGTGGCTCGGCGGATACAGCAAGCTCAAGCTGGGCGCGAAGCGATGTCTCATTCATGACCGGTCCTCCCCGGTGTCATCTGATTGGCGGCCGCGAGCCTTGCCGGGCTGGGCTCGCCCGCCGCGTCATCGAGCAGCAGCCGCAGCTTGTCCAGCGCCCGAGCGCTCTGGCTCTTCACGTTGCCAGGTGTGCAGCCGAGCAGCGCGGCAGTCTGCTCGATGCTCAGGTCGTCCCAGTACCGCAGCACCACGACGGCGCGAGACTTGGGCGACAGCGTGGCCAGCGCCTCCAGCACGGTGATGCGGAGTTCTGGGGACGGCACCTCACTGGGCGGATCGGGCAACCGCGCGGTGAGCACCTCCCCCGGCCGTTTCTTCCGGCTCTCGGCCAGGTAGGTATTCAGCAGTGTCCGCATTGCATATGCGTTGACTGCGTCGCGCCGCCTAATCCGCCGCCAGGAAGCGAACATCTTGGCCAGCGTCGTCTGGGCCAAGTCCTCCGCGGTGTGCCAGTCGCCGCAGAGCAGGAAGGCGGTCCGCCGCAGGCGCGGCGCTGCCGCCTCGGCGAACTCAACGAACTCATCCTCCGCCGTCGTCACGTGACAAGCGCTCCTTCACCGCGGCCGCCAGCCGACCGCTGTCGCATAGATAGATTCGCGGCGCGCCCGCTAGGTTGCAGTGCCGGGCCCTGTCGTTGCGTTCCGCCAGTCCCCGTGCTGCCGAGTCGGCCAGCTATGGCGATCCGGTCTGCGACGTTATGGTGGAGGTAGCTCACTGGAGGGCAGCTGCGATGGCCGACTCGCTGTGGATCATCGGTGTGGCGATGACCAAGTTCATGCGCTACAAGGACAGGGATCTCATCGACCTCGGCACCGAGGCGGCCACCGCGGCGCTTGCCGACGCGGGCCTGACGATCTTCGACGCGGACATCCTCGCGGCCGGCTGCCTGTTTGACACGGGCGGGGTCGGCCAGCGGATCCAGAAGCAGATCGGCCAGACTGGGATCCCGGTGTACAACGTGACCAACGCCTGCGCCACCGGCGCGACCGCCTTCAGGGTTGCCGCGATGGCGATCAAGGCGGGCGAGGCCAGCATCGGGCTGGCCGTCGGCTTGGAGCAGATGGGCAAGCGCGGCCTGCTCGGCGCCCAGCCGGCCAGCAAGGACAGGCCATACCAGCCGTCCGGCCGGTACGGCGCCGTCGGCCCGGTCGAGGGTGTCCTTGGCACCAGCCTGATGCCGGGAACGTTCGCGCAGTCTGGCACGGAGTACGCCTACCAGCATGACGGCGTCGGCTTCGAGCAGTTCGCCAGGGTGGCGGAGAAGAACCACGCGCACTCGACGCTGAATCCGCTGGCCCAGTATCAGAAGGCGTTCTCGCTCGAGGACGTCATGACCGCTGAGATGATCGCCTACCCGAACACGCTGCTGATGTGCTGCCCGACCGGGGACGGCGCGGCAGCCGCCGTGCTCTGCAGCGGCGAGCGGCTGAAGTCGATGCCGGACATGGTGCGGCGGCGCGCGGTGAAAGTGTCGGCGTCAGTCATGACGAGCGACCCTTACGTCGACGGCGGCGCGGTGCAGTTCGACGTCAACACGCTCACCCGCCAGGCTGCCGACAAGGCCTACGAGCAGGCGGGCGTCGGCCCCGAGGACCTGGACCTGGTCGAGTTGCACGACTGCTTCGCGACAGCGGAACTATGCCACTACGACAACCTGCGGCTGTGCCAGGAGGGCGGTGCCGGGGAGTTCATCGACCGGCGCGGGCCGTGGCGTGACGGGCAGATCCCGGTCAATGTCTCCGGCGGCCTGCTGTCAAAGGGGCATCCGCTGGGCGCGACCGGCATCGCGAACATCTACGAGGTGTCGACGCATCTGCGCGGCGAGGCAGGGGACCGGCAGATCGAGGGCGCCAAAGTCGGGCTGACCCACGTGATCGGGCTCGGCAGCGCATGCGCCGTGCACATCCTGGAAAAGTCCGCCGCCTGAGCGCGCCAGCCGCGCAGTCGTCAGCCCGCAGGATGGCTCCCGGCCGGGCTGAGCGCCAGTTCCAGGATCAGCGTGAGCCGGCCGGTGCCGTCCGCCCAGGACTCCAGTGGCTGCGGCAGGTTTCCGCACTCGGGACAAGCGGGCGGGCTCCCCCATGCCGCGCTGAGCTGCCATCGCTCGCAGGTCCCGCAGAAGCCCCAGACGGCCGGCTGCGCGGGTACCGGAACGGTCATCGCGCGTCCGACGACTGCCGTGCACGCTGGCTGCGTACCTGCGCCGGGCTTGCGGTGCCCTCGGCGGCCTCCATCTCGTCGAGCAGGTGGCGCGCCATCACGACCGCGCCGTCGGTCTTGATGTGCACCTCCCGGTAGTCATCGTCGGGGTAGCCGAACATCGTCTGCTGCTGCTCGATCGCCCACCGGTCCTGTTCTATGACGGTCGGCGCGCCGGCCACGATCGCTTCCACCAGGCTCTTGCCCGGCGAAGCTGCCCACGTGGTGCCGGACCGGCACGATGTCGAGCGCCGCCAGACGTGGCTGGACTCATCCCGCGGCGTGATGCTCTGGTACAGCACGAAGCCCTGCTCATCGCCGGTGCCCAGGCGGCCGGGCGGAGCGACGGTGACGACCACGTGGAACAGGCCCGGTCCCACCATGGTGTGCTCCTGCAGCTGGTCGGCCACCTCGAGGCCGAACCGGTCACGGGTCATCGGCGGCAGCGTGAAGCTATGCCGGCGCCTGATGGTCTTCAGGTACGGCAATCCGTCGCGGTGGCCGCGCTCGATCTCGACCGGCACCCGCGCGTCCGCCAGCGAGCCGATGTTGCCCGCATGCAACGGGTAGAAGTGAGTGAGATCGAACAGGTTCTCGATCAGCAGCCGCGCGTTGGCCGCGACCTCCATGGGCTCGGTGTTGATGGTGTCCCAGCGATCCGACCCGATCTCGAAGGTGCGGGGCGGGTGGCCGGCGGGCTCGGCGTCGCCCGGCCACAGCCACACGACGCCATCCTGCTCAACCACGGGGAACGCCCGTTGCCGCGCAGTCCGCGGTATTTGCTGCCCGGTCTCGTGCAACGCGGGAATCGCGACGCATTTCCCGGACGGGTCGTAGGCGAACCCGTGGTAGGCGCACTCAAGCACGTCACCTGCCAGGAGCCTGCCCTCCCAGAGCGGAAACCGCTTGTGCGCGCAGCGCGCGTCCAGCACGACCGCGCGACCCTGCCGGGTCCGCCACAGCACCACTGGCCTGCCGGTGATCACCTGCCCGGTAACGCTGCCCGGCGCGAATTCGGCCGAGAAGCCGGCCACGTACCAGGCGTTGCGAATCACGGCGGCTCCCTCTCGCCAGCGCTACTGCGCCCAGCGCGCCGGCGCCGGGCTCCGCTCAGTCAGCCGGCGCCCAGGTGCAGCGGTCGCCGGTGACCGTCCAGACGGTGTCGGCCGGGGGCGGTGCCCAGAACTCCACGAACGCGAAGTTCTCCGTCGTGTCGTTCGCGAACCAGTGCTCCTCGCCCGGCCCGACCAGCGCGCTGTCCCCTGCGGTCAGCCGGTACGCCTGCTCACCGGAGTACAGCAGCCCTGATCCGCTCAGCACGAAGAACACGTGGTGGCAGTCGGTGTGGTAGTGCGCGGCGGCGGTGTCGCCAGGGTGGTAGCCGATCCGGTCCGCGCGGAGCAGCCTGGCTCCGACCGGTACCTCGTCGGTAACCAGGTCGAGCCGGTCGCGGGTGTCGCGGGTAGACGTCAGGTGCGGAAGTTCTCCGGACGCGAGAACCTTCCGCAGCGGGACCGGGGTGTCGGCATCCGCGGCCGCAGACTCGGCGACCAGCACGTCCAGGCCGTCCGGCCCGGCCTGCAGTTCCAGGCCAGGACAGGCCGCCAGCCACAGCACGCTCTCCCGCGCCAGCGGAAAGGCCTCCCCGGACGCGTGCGCGGTGCCAGTGCCCGCGATCACGTAACCGAGGGCTTCCTGACCGCCGAGCGGGATGGGCTCGCTGCGCGCGTCCGGCGCCAGCCGGTACCGATCCGCGCGCATCGGGACCGGGGCACCGAACGCATCGGCGCTAGCCCAGGCCTGGCAGTCCCAGCCAGGGCCGCTGCGATGGTCGAGCTGGCCTGCCTCGCGGATGACCGGCATGGCGCGCCTCCTGGCGAAGTCGGGAGCGATGACCGGCCCGGGCCGGCACAGGTCCTCGCGGCAAACGTTTGCAGGAACCAGCATGACCGCTGGCCGTAACCGAGTCAATGAATAAATGGCCGATGCGGGCTGGCGGCCCGGCGGCCATCGCGGCTCGTGATCCGGGTCACTAGGAGAAACTTCACAGCCTGCCTGTGGCTAGACGCCCTTGCGCGGTCCCTACCATGGTCTCAATATGGTTACAAAGCTGGGCCGCGCGCCCGGCAGGTGAGCCCGCGAGCGGGCCTGGCTGGGCGATGGAGGGGTGGATGCGCCTGCGCCTTTGGCGTCCTGCCCTGGTGGCTGCGGTGGCCGTGCTGGCCGCCACGGTCACGTTCTCGCTCGGCACGCCAGCCGGATCGGTTGACGCGCAGAGCGGCCCGAACCGGCTGACCTCGGCGGTCGGCGCGTTGTTCACCCGCACGCCATCGGGCGGAATCGGGACCCACTTCTGCACCGCGAGCGTGGTGGACAGCCCGGCCGGGGATCTCATCGTCACGGCCGCCCACTGCATGACCGGACGCAGGGCGGGTGACGTGGTGTTCGTTCCCGGCTACTCGCATGGCCAGGCGCCGTTCGGCACATGGGCGGTGAAGCGGATCATTGAAGACCAGGCCTGGACGACGTCGGCCGACCCTGATGACGACTTCGCCTTCCTGATCGTCCACCAGGAAGGCACCCACGGGGGCGTCGAGAAGCTAACCGGCGGCATGGCCATCGGCGTGGACGTGCCGGCCGGCCAGACCGTCGAGGTGTTCGGCTACCCGGACAATCAGGATGGGCTGATCAGCTGCGCCAACGTTGCTCTCGCCTTCAGCCCGACGCAATACCAGTTCAATTGCGGCGGGTTCACCGATGGCACCAGCGGCAGCCCGCTGCTCATGAACCTCGGCGTGCCCGGCGGGCATGCGACGGTGATCGGCGTCATCGGCGGTTACCATCAGGGCGGATACCGGGCGTCGGTGTCGTACGCGGCCAAGTTCAGCGCTAACTTCTCGGCCCTCTACAAGACCGCACTCGGGGAGGCGGGCGGCTTATCCGCGCGCTTGAGATCCGGTAAGCCTGAATGCCTGGCCAGACTGAGGGCGCGCGGGCGGCAGCCGGCCATCCAGCTCCTCAGCTC
>DAHVAR010000240.1 GCA_027314515.1 Actinomycetota bacterium | reverse complement strand
CGAGGAAGGCAAGCACGCCCTGCAGCGATGGCTGAAATGGGCGGCCCGGTGCCGCATCCCCGAATTCACCGAGCTGGGCAGAAAGGTCCGGCGGCACCTGCCGGCCATTCACGCCGCGCTGGAGCACAAACTGAGCAACGGGCTGGTCGAGTCGGTGAACACCAAGATCCGGGTCATCACCAGGATGGCGTTCGGGTTCCACAACCCCCAAGCCCTGATCGCGCTCGCGATGCTCGCCCTCGGCGGCCTACGGCCAGCACTACCCGGAAGATGATCTCCATCTAACCCACGGACACGGCAGGAGGGCCATTAAAAGCCACTTCCACGCGATCCGGCTTGTAACGACTCAGAAACGAAAGCACCTGTCATCTTGACACTTAGGTGCGCGGGAAAGACCCTGGGGGGCACCTCTTATTGAAACGTTCCAGCCACTCGAGAGTTGCCATGAAAAGGATGCCTGGCGCGACGTCCGAAGCAGACACGCTAGACGAGTACCGGTCCCTACCGTCCGACGCCCCGAGACCGGTCCGGCGAGAGGTCCCGCGGCGGGTCATCGTGATGCGGGCGCTCCGCCACGGTCACCGCCCGGTCCTTGGGGTCCTGCTGCTGCCCAGCATGCTGCTGATTGGGATCTTCAGTTACTACCCGGCAGTCCGCAGCCTGATCGGCGGCTTTTACGCCTGGAATGGTTTCTCCGCCCCTACGTACGCTGGCCTGTCGCAATTCCGCCAGTACGTCACGTCTCCGAACTTCACAACGGAGGTGAAGAATGTCGCGATCCTGACCGGCGGAGCCATCCTCATCACTCTGGTCTCGCAGTTCACCGCCGCCGAAGTCGTGACGCACATGCCCCGGCGCTCTGCCACCATCGCCCGGTACGTCCTCGTCCTTCCGATCGTCCTGCCACCGCTGGTTCTGATCGAGGTGTGGGCGTACCTGCTCGAGCCGCACGCCGGCCTAGTCGACGAGGTCCTTGGAGCGCTGAAGCTACCGCAGCCCACCTGGTTTAGCGATCCGCACCTCGCGCTGATCAGCATCCTGCTGATCGGCTTTCCCTGGATCTCTAACCTCGGCTTCCTGATCTTCCTTGGCGGCCTGCAGAACCTGCCCAAGGAAATCCTGGACGCCGGCCGAATCGACGGCGTGGGCCCGATCCGGCGCGTCTTCACCATCGACATCCCGCTGCTGATCCCCCAGTTCAGGATCGTAGTCGTCCTGTCCGGCATCTACGCTGTGCAGAACTTCGTGCCGATCCTGCTCCTGACCAACGGAGGGCCCGGCACGGCAACGCTTGTACCGGGCCTGGACATGTACCAGTCCGCTTTCCAGTCCGATCAGTACGGATATGGCATGGCCATCGGAACGCTGCTGTTCCTGGCCATGCTCGTCTTCACGCTCGTCGCCATGCGGGCACTCCGCCCTAGAACCGGGTAACCGCACGGCCCCGCAAACCGGCAAAGCCGACACTCACCCATAGGAGGTGGGGACAATGCGCACGACCCCCATGCGCACGCTTGGGTCAATCACGGCAGCCCTGCTGCTGGCCACTGTCGCGGCTGCCTGCTCGTCCGGCAGTTCCGGCGGCAGCGGCAGCGGCAGCGGCAGCATCGTCATAAAGGCGGTGCTCCCGCCGAACACCGGCCCCATCAGCTCGACTGACAACGCCGGACTGAAGAAGCTGACCACAGAGTATGAGGCAGCGCATAAGAACGTGACCGTCGACTGGCTGCCGAACAACAGTTCCAGCATCACCGCGAGCAACGCGACGGTGGAAACGCAGGCCTCCGGGGGCGCTGCTCCCGACATGGTGTGGGAGCAGTACGGGCCGGTGACCTCGGGTGCACTGCCGGCGGGCCTGCTGCAGAACATCAAGCCCTACCTAGAGAAGCCGAACCCTTACGTGACCGGCAACACCAGCTGGCTGTCCCTTTTCTCGGCATCCACCATTCCCTACATGACCTCACCCAACGGCGATATCGACATCATCCTCGGATCCAACGTCGAGACCGGCATGTTCTACAGCAAGGCGGCGTTCGCCAAGGCCGGGATCACCTCCACGCCCGCCACATGGGCGCAGTTCATGACCGACCTCGGCAAGCTGAAGTCCGCGGGAGTCACGCCGTTCATCTTCGCCGACGGCGGGCTGTGCAACCCGTCGTGGTTCGAGCGGCTAGCGACCTCCTCGCTGCTGGCTAACGAGGTCAGCCAGTTCGACGTAAACCACGCCCAGGTGACTACCGGCCTTGACATCGCCGTCGGGATCAAGAAGGGCATCATCAGCATGAGCAACCCCCGCTACGCGGAGGTATGGAAGCTGCTGGGCCAGCTAGTGAAGTACTCGGCGTCGGGTGAGAGCGGATACGACGCCTGCTCGGCTCCGACCGCCACAACGCCGCCGCTGAGCACTCAGTCGCTGCTGGCTCAGGGGAAGGTCGGCATCTTGTGGGGCGGCAGCTGGTACATCCCGCAGCTCAGCTCGGCGGGCTACTCCACCGCCAAGTTCGGCGTCTTCCCTGAGCCGGCGATTACGACTACGAGCACCCCGTACGGGACCGGCACCTCGACCGTCGGTGTCATCGGCGGCCCAAACGGCAATGGCCAGTGGGGGATCACCTCGCAACACGCCGACAGCACGATGACGCTGGCGAAGACCAAGGTGGTCATGAACTTCCTGGCCTGGCTATTCACACCGCAGCACCTAGGCAACTGGATCGAGATCAACCAGCAGGGCGGCGACATCCCGACCGAGCCGTCGGCTCCGACGCTCAAGCTGCCGGGGCTGAAGACCTTGGTACCCGCGAGCAAGGTGACGACGGTCGTCGACGTCATCCTGGATGACGTCCTCGGTACCGCGCCGACGAACGACGGCCTGCGGTTGGTCCAGGCGTACGTGGACGGGCAGCTGTCCTACTCCGCGTTCGCCAGCCAGTGGCAGTCCCTCCTGACCAGCGCCGCGCAGTCCTGGGCGACCCAGAACCACGTTGACCTGAGCAAGTACTGAGCGTCATGGTCAGCATCGAGAACGACGAGGCATCAGCATGAGCTCAGCCGTCCAGGCCGAGACCGCCCGCCGCCCGGCACCTGCCGGGCGGCGGGCCGGGCGGGCGAGATCGCAGATGCGGCGCTACCGGTGGATCAGCGCCGCGGCGGGCGTCCTGATCGCGGTGATGACGTATTTCCCGATCATCTTCGTGGTGTCCAACTCTCTGCGGACCGGGAACAACATCTTCACCAGCGGCGTGTTCTCGCTGTTCAACCAGTTCGACTACGAGAACTACGCCCGGGCATGGTCGGGCGTGTCCACGCCGCTCTTCAACACGATCATCGTCGCGGTGCTGTCCATCGCCATCGGCGTCACCGCAGCGGTGCTGGGCGCCTACGCCTTCTCCCAGCTCCGGTTCCGGGGTAAGGGCCTGCTGTTCATGGCGTACGTGAGCTTGTTGTTCATCCCGTGGACGCTCACGCTCATCCCGCTGTTCCTGACGATCGAGAAACTGCACATGCTCGATACCTGGTGGGCGCTGATCCTCCCCTACGCGGCCAGCTCCCAGCCACTGCTCGTGCTGATCTTCCGCGGGTTCTTCGACCAGATTCCAAAGGAGCTCCTGGAAAGCGCGCGACTGGACGGCTGCGGCGAGTGGCGGGTGCTGATGCGGGTCGTTGCCCCGCTCACCAGGCCAATACTGCTGACCGGAGCAATTCTGGTCACCATCAACGTCTGGGGTGACTACCTCTGGCCGACGATCGTCATCCAGGATCCGAGCCGGACCACGATCTCGGCAGGCGTGGAGCAGTATGTCGGCAGCCTCGGCCTGAACGTCGGGTATGGCGGTTCGGTGTTCGCCGCGTACGTGATAGCGATCCTGCCGATGTTCGCCCTCGTCGGATTCACCATGCGGTACTTCGTCTCCGGGCTGACCGAGGGAGCGCTGAAACTTTGATAGGACAACTCAGGCCGGTCGGCCTGCGCTGCGCCCACCACGTGAACCCGCTGGGGGTAGCGCCAGAAAGAGTGCGGCTGAGCTGGGTACTCGACGCCACGGGAACCGGGCAGCGCCAGTCCGCCTACCAAGTGCAGGTCATGCCCGACGCAGGATACGCAGAAGAGGCGGGGTTCAGCGGCGCCAGCCTGTGCTGGGATACGGGCCGCGTGCCCGCAGCCGGCAGCACTGACATCCCCTATGCGGGTGATCCCCTGGTCCGCGGTCACAGGTACCAGTGGCGGGTCCGTGTATGGGACGAGCACGGAACGGCATCCGAGTGGAGTGCGCCGGGAGGATTCGAGGTCGAGCTCGACTCCGCCGACGGCTGGCGGGCACGGTGGATCAGGCCCGTAGGCCAACGCCACCGGCCGCCGGCCGAACCGGTCCTGCCGGACCGTGTGACGCACGCGTTGCGCCCGGTGCCGTATCTGCGCCGCGCCTTCACTGTGGCGGGCGATGTGGCCTCAGCCCGGCTCTATGTGACCGCACTCGGCCTCTACGAGGCGCGGCTGAACGGCAGCAAGGTTGGCGACGCTGTGCTTGCGCCGGGCTGGACGGATTACAGCCGCCGGATCCCGTACCAGACCTACGACGTAAGTGGGCTGCTCCGCCCCGGCGAGAACGTCCTGGCGGCGCTCCTCGCCGACGGCTGGTACTGCGGATTCGTCGGTTTCGACGCCAAGCGCGCCGGCGCCCACTACGGCACCGCTCCCGAACTCCTCGCGCAGCTTGCGATCACGATGGCGGACGGTAGCGAGCAGTGGATCAGCACCGGCGAGGCCTGGCAGGCGAATACCGGTGCGGTCCGCCATGCCGACCTGCTTATGGGCGAGTACCAGGATCTATCGCTGGAGCCTAGCGGGTGGGACTGCCCGGGCTTCGACGCAGCGGGATGGCCGGAGGTGGAGTGCCGCGACCGCGACGCCACGCCACTGGTCGCCGACCCCGGGCCGCGTGTCCGCGTCACTCAGGAACTCAGGCCGGCGAGCATCCGGCCAACCAGCAGCGGACAGCACATAGCCGACTTCGGCCAGAACCTGACCGGGTGGCTGAGGATCCAGGTCAGCGGACCCGCAGGGCGGCGGATCCGGGTCCGGCACGGCGAGGTGCTCGCCGCTGACGGCAGCCTGTACACCGAGAACCTGCGCAGCGCCCGACAGGTGGACGAGTACGTCACCGCCGGGGGGCAGGAGGTCCTCGAGCCTCGCTTCACCGTGCACGGGTTCCGCTACGCGGAGATCTCCGGATACAGCGGCGACCCGGACCTGACCGACATCACCGCCCGCGTCGTCCACTCCGACATCGAGGCGGCCGGCTCGTTTACCTCGTCCGAGCCGTGGCTCGACCAGCTGGTCGGCGCCATCGACTGGGGCCAGCGGGGGAACTTCATCAGCGTCCCGACGGACTGCCCGCAGCGCGACGAGCGCCTTGGCTGGATGGCCGACGCCCAGATATTCGCTCGCACGGCGTGCTACAACCGCGACGTTGCGGCGTTCTTCGGCAAGTGGCTCGACGACGTTGCCGACGCGCAGCTGCCATCCGGCGCGTTCACCGACATCGCACCGCGGCTGTACATGTCCCAGGTCGGCGCCCCGGCCTGGGGAGACGCAGGCGTAATCGTCCCGTGGACGGTCTACAAGATGTACGGCGACCGAGGCATCCTGCAGCGGGCCTACCCTTCTATGTCGGCGTGGATGGAATACCTGGCGAGGGGTAATGCCGGATTCCTCCGCGAGCGCTACCTGGGCAACAACTACAACGACTGGCTCGCGCCCGGCGACGACGCGACTCCGCATCAACTGCTCGCGACCGCATACTGGGCCTACGACGCCGCGCTCATGACGGAGATGGCCAAGGCCGTCGGCCGCGACGAGGACAGCGACGCCTATCGCGAGCTCACCGGGAAGATCCGTGCAGCGGCAGCGGGAGCGTTCGTCGCAGGAGACGGGCGAATCGTCTCCGGCACCCAGACCGCCTACGTGCTCGGCCTGCACATGGGCCTGGTGCCCGAGGAGCTGCGCGACCGCGCGGCTGCTCATCTCGTCGAGGCGATCAGGGCCGCTGGCTGGCACCTGACCACCGGCTTTGTCGGCGTTGGCTACCTGCTTCCGGTTCTCGCCGCGGCCGGGCACACCGATGTCGCATACCGCTTGCTGGCGCAAGAGTCGCGCCCGTCCTGGCGATATATGCTCAACAACGGCGCCACGACGATCTGGGAGCGCTGGGATGGCTGGACCGCCGAGCACGGCTTCCAGTCCCCCGAGATGAACTCGTTCAACCACTACTCGCTCGGCTCTGTCGGGGAATGGATCTACCGGTTCGTCGTCGGGATCGACCAGGAACCGGACACGGCAGGGTTCAGCAGTCCACTGCTTCGGCCGCACCCTGGC
Organism: Actinomycetota bacterium; assembly: GCA_027314515.1. Classification (GTDB taxonomy): domain Bacteria; phylum Actinomycetota; class Actinomycetes; order Streptosporangiales; family Streptosporangiaceae; genus JAJYUU01. Next base: position 7,673 of record DAHVAR010000240.1, on the reverse strand, counting down.
GGCACGCTGACCACCGCGCGTGGCTCCTACCGGTCAGTCCGCGGGACCATCAGCGCAGGCTGGGAACGCTCTGGTGACCAGTTCAGCTACCGGGTGGAGCTGCCGCCGAACGTCGCGGCAAGGGTGCATATACCGAGCGCAGGCCCAGAGCAGATGCGTGATCGCAATGGCGGTGGGCCGATTGCCATTGAGGATTTCCCCGGTGCGGCAGGCACCCGGGAGGCCGTCTTCGCGGTCGGCTCAGGCTTGCACGAATTCCGCGGCCCGGCCATGACGCCGACGCCGAGGTCATTCAGAGAGGAACCGCATGCCTGACCTGACCGGAGTGAAGGCCACGCTGCAGGCGCACCGGATCGAGACCCCGTCCTGGGCGTTCGGCAACTCGGGAACCAGGTTCAAGGTGTTCCCGCAGCCAGGCGTGCCACGCACGCCCGAGGAGAAGATCGAGGACGCCGCCCAAGTGCACGCGTTCACCGGTGTTGCGCCGAGCGTGGCGGTGCATATCCCGTGGGACAAGTCCGACGACTACACGGCGCTCGCAGCGTACGCCGCAGACCACGGCATCCGGATAGGCACCGTCAACGCCAACGTCTTCCAGGACGAGGACTACAAGCTGGGCAGCGTCGCCAACCCGGATCCCGGAGTTCGCCGCAAGGCGATCGACCACATGATGGAATGCATCGACATCATGGACGCCACCGGGTCGAAGGACCTGAAGCTGTGGTTCGCCGACGGCACCAATTACCCGGGCCAAGACGACATCCGGGCCCGCCAGGAGCGCCTCGCCGAGTCGCTGGCAGAGGTGTACCAGAGGCTCGCCGTCGACCAGCGCATGCTGCTGGAGTACAAGCTGTTCGAGCCGTCGTTCTATACCACGGACGTGCCGGACTGGGGCACGTCGCTGCTGCATTGCATGGCGCTCGGCCCCAGGGCCGCTGTCGTGGTCGACACCGGGCACCACGCCCCTGGCACGAACATCGAGTTCATCGTGGCCGTCCTGCTTCGCCAGGGAAGGCTCGGCGGGTTCGACTTCAACAGCCGGTTCTACGCCGACGACGACCTGATGGTGGGCGCCGCCGACCCGTTCCAGCTGTTCCGGATCCTGCGCGAGGTCGTCTCGGCCGATGCCTTGCGGCCCGAGGCCGGAGTTGCGTTCATGCTTGACCAGTGCCACAACATCGAGCCGAAGATCCCAGCGCAGATCCGCTCGGTGATGAACGTCCAGGAGGCGACCGCCAAGGCGCTGCTCGTCGACACCGAAGCCCTCGCTGCAGCGCAGCAGGCGGGCGATGTGCTTGGCGCCAACGCGGTGCTGATGGACGCCTACAACACCGACGTCCGGCCGCTGCTTGCGGAGCTGCGCGAGGATATGGGCCTCGATCCTGACCCGGTGGCCGCGTACCACCGCTCGGGTTACGCCGACAAGATCATAAGGGAACGGGTCGGCGGCACGCAGGCCGGTTGGGGCAGCTGATCGGGCCCGCGCAGCTCAGGACCGCGACATTCATAAAGGAGTTCGCAACGATGGCCTCGCTCGATCAGCCGGAGATTGCTGCACTGCTGGCGCGCAGCAACCGGCTCGGCTCTGACCCGCGGAACACCAACTACGCGGGCGGTAACACCTCGGCGAAGGGGACTGCGGTCGACCCGGTCTCCGGCCAGGCTGTCGAACTGCTCTGGGTCAAGGGTTCAGGCGGCGACCTGGGCACGCTCACCGAGGCCGGCTTGGCTGTGCTGCGCCTGGACCGGCTGCGCGCACTGACCGGCGTCTACCCCGGCGTCGGGCGCGAGGACGAGATGGTCGCCGCGTTCGACTACTGCCTGCACGGCAAGGGCGGGGCAGCGCCGTCGATCGACACGGCGATGCATGGGTTGGTGAACGCCCCGCACGTCGACCACCTGCACCCCGACTCGGGGATCGCGCTGGCAGCGGCGGCCGAGGGGGAGAAGCTGACCAGCGACTGTTTCGGCGACCGCGTGCTGTGGGTGCCCTGGCGGCGGCCCGGCTTCCAGCTCGGCCTGGACATTGCACAGATCCAGCGGGATAACCCGCAGGCGATCGGCGTGATACTGGGCGGGCACGGCATCACTGCCTGGGGGGCTACCAGCGAGGAGTGCGAGTCCAGGTCGCTGGAAATCATCGCGGCCGCGCAGCGGTACATCGAGGAGAACGGCCGCGCCGAGCCGTTCGGTCCCGTCCTTGCCGGGTACGAGCCGCTGCCCGACGCGCAGCGCCGGGCTCGCGCGGCCGAGCTGGCCCCGGTGATCCGTGGCCTGGCATCGGCGGACCGCCGGCAGGTCGGCCACTTCACCGGGACCCCGGTCGTCCTCGACTTCCTGGCACGTGCCCGGCATGCCGAGCTCGGCGCGCTCGGCACGTCCTGCCCGGACCATTTCTTGCGTACCAAGGTCCGGCCGCTCGTGCTCGACCTGCCGCCGTCCGCTCCGCTGCCCGCCGTGATCGATCGGCTGCGCGAACTGCACCTGGCATACCGAGACGACTACCGGGCGTACTACCAGCGGTACTCGACGCCGGACTCGCCGCCGATGCGCGGCGCTGACCCTGCCATCGTGCTGGTGCCGGGCGTCGGCATGTTCAGCTTCGGTGCTGACAAGCAGACCGCCCGGGTAGCCGGCGAGTTCTACGTAAACGCGATCAACGTGATGCGCGGCGCTGAGGCGGTGTCCAGCTACGCGCCGATCGGCGAAACGGAGAAGTTCCGCATCGAGTACTGGGCGCTGGAAGAGGCCAAGCTGGCCAGGCGACCAGCGCCGAAGCCGCTGGCTACCCGGGTGGCGCTCATCACTGGCGCCGGGTCAGGGATCGGCCGGGCCACCGCGCGGCGGCTGGCCGCCGAAGGCGCGTGCGTCGTCGTTGCCGACTTGGACGAACCCGGCGCCAAGGCGGTCGCGGAGGAGATCGGTACGGCGGACGCCGCGGTCCACGTCGCTATCGATGTCACCGACGAGGCGGCCGTCGCCGAAGCGGTGCGCGACGCGGTGTTCGCGTTCGGCGGGATTGACCTGGTCGTGAACAACGCCGGATTGTCGATCTCCCGGCCGCTGCTGGAGACCACCGCAGCCGACTGGGATCTCCAGCACGACGTGATGGCGAAGGGCTCATTCCTGGTCTCCCGCGAAGCGGCCCGCGTCATGCGCGGCCAGGGCCTCGGCGGCGACATCGTGTACATCTGCAGCAAGAACGCGGTGTTCGCCGGGCCAGACAATCTCGCCTACGGCGCCGCGAAGGCGGACCAGGCGCACCAGGTCAGGCTGCTCGCCGCCGAGCTCGGCGAGATTGGCATCCGTGTCAACGGCATCAACCCCGACGGCGTGGTCCGCGGCTCGGGGATCTTCGCAGCGGGCTGGGGCGCACAGCGCGCGGCTTTGTACGGGGTGCCCGAGGCGGAGCTCGGCGCGTTCTACGCCCAGCGGACCCTGCTGAAACGCGAGGTCCTACCCGAGCACGTCGCCGCCGCGGTGCTGGCGCTGACCGCGGGCGAGCTGTCGCTCACCACCGGCCTGCTCATTCCCGTGGACGGTGGTGTCGCCGCCGCCTTCCTGCGCTGACGCGGCCGCGTGAGCACACAGGCAGGCTTCTGCGCGGTCGACCTCGGCGCGTCCGGCGGGCGCGTAATTTCTGGCCGGCTCGGCGACAGCGGACTCGAGCTGCACGAAGTCCATCGGTTCCCCACTGCGCCGGTCAATGTTCACGGCACGCTTTACTGGGACATCCTGCGGCTATTCAGCGATGTCCTTGACGGCGTCCGGGCCGCCGCATCGGCCGGCGAGCTAGCCAGCATCGGCATCGACTCGTGGGGTGTCGACTACGGCCTGATCGACGAGGCCGGCAGCCTGCTGGCCAACCCTGTCCACTACCGCGACGCCCGCACCCAGGAAGCTGTGCCCCGGGTACTGGCCAGGATCGGAGCGCAGGAACTGTACGCGGTCACCGGCATACAGCAGCTCCCGATCAACACGATCTACCAGCTCGCCGCCGCGGAGGGAACGCCCGCCCTGCGCGCTGCCAGCAAGCTGCTCCTCATTCCTGACCTGCTGGGCTACTGGCTGACCGGCAACGTGGGTGCGGAGGTGACCAACGCGTCGACCACGCAGCTGTACGACCCGCTGGCTCGGTCGTGGGCCACATCGGTGATGCAGCGGGCCGGGATCCCGCAGCGGCTGTTCCCGCCGTTGCGCCAGCCGGGTGAGCTCATCGGAGAGACACTGCCGGAGGTCGGTGTTGCGGCCGGAGTGCCCGTCGTCGCGGTTGCGTCGCACGACACGGCCTCGGCCGTGGTCGCAGTCCCGGCGCAGGGGACCGACTTTGCCTACATCTCCTGCGGCACCTGGTCGCTGGTCGGCATGGAGCTGGCTGGCCCTGTGCTCTCCGAGGCGAGCCGGCTGGCGAACTTCACTAACGAGGTGGGCATCGATGACACCATCAGGTACCTGCGCAACGTGATGGGCCTGTGGTTGCTGCAGGAATGCACGCGGGACTGGGCGGCCGCAGGGTTCCGGCCCGGCCAGGACGAGCTGGCCGCGGCCGCGGCGCGGGAACCTCCGCTCCGATATGTGATCGACGCGGACGATCCGTCGCTCCTTGCGCCCGGTGACATGCCGGCCAGGATCGCAGCGGGGTGCGAGCGGGCTGGTCAGGGCCGACCTGAGTCACCCGCGCAGGTCGCGCGGTGCATCCTGGACAGCTTGGCACTGGCGCACCGGCGTGCTGTCACGGCCGTACAGGAGCTGTCGGGCCGGCATGCCGACGTGATCCACCTGGTCGGCGGCGGCGCGCGCAACCAGGTGCTGTGCCAGCTCACCGCGGACGCGTGCGGACTACCGGTCGTCGCCGGGCCCCCCGAGGCATCAGCCATCGGCAACCTGCTTGTCCAGGCTCGCGCCGCCGGTGCAGCGCCCGCCGACCTGGCTGGGCTGCGCGCTCTGGTGCGCGCGACCCAGCCGCTGCGGCGCTACGAGCCGGGCGGCGATGAGGACTGGCAGGGCGCCGCAGCGAGGCTCGGTCACCAATGACGGCATCCGCGCCTGACGACGTGCCGGCGTTCTGGCTACGCCACTATGCTTCGCAATCAAGTCGCCCTCATGCGGCGCCGCACGGGGCCCGGGCGCCTGGTTTGACACGTTCCAAGTCCAGCTTGGAAACTTGTCACCTGGGCGAATGAGAGGATAGCGGTGAGCTCGCCGGTCAGCATAAGAGAGGTCGCTGCCAAGGCGGGGGTGTCGGTCGGCACCGTGTCGAACGTGCTTAACCGGCCAGACATCGTCGCTTCGTCGACGCGCGTTCGTGTACTCGCGGCGATCAAGGCACTCGGCTTCGTGCGCAACGAGTCCGCCAGGCAACTGCGAGCCGGCCGTAGCCGCATGATCGGCCTGGTCGTCCTCGATGTGGCCAACCCCTTCTTCACCGACGTGGCGCGCGGGGTGGAAAACGAAGCGAGCCAGTCCGGGCTCGCCGTCATCATGTGCAACAGCGACGAGCAGGTGGACAGGGAGAACGGGTACCTTGACCTGCTCGAGCAGCACCGGGTACAGGGCATCCTGATCACGCCGGTCACCGACGACGAGGCCAGCCTGGCCCGGTTGCAGGCGCGAGGCACCCCGGTGATCCTCGTCGACAGGCGCTCACCGTCCGGGAACCAGTGCTCGGTGGCAGTCGACGACGTGCTCGGCGGCGATCTCGCCGTCTCGCACCTGCTAGCGGCCGGTCACGAGCGAATCGCCTTCGCCGGCGGCCCGATGAGCCTGCGGCAGGTGGCCGACCGGCGGGATGGCGCGCTGCGGGCACTCAAGCGAGCCCGTCCTCGGACTGCCGATCTGATGGTAATCGACACGCCTGCGCTGAACGTCGCTGCGGGAAAGCGCGCCGGCGCGCAGATAGCGGCGGCGGACCTCGCAGACCGGCCGACCGCGGTCTTCTGCGCCAACGACCTTGTCGCGCTTGGCGTCCTGCAGGAGATGACGCAGAGCGGGATCAAGGTTCCCGACGACATCGCCATCGTCGGCTACGACGACATCGACTACGCAGCGGCGGCCGCGGTGCCGCTGTCGTCGGTGCGCCAACCGCGGCACCAGATCGGCCGAACCGCTGCCCGCCTCCTCTTGGAAGAGGCGCTGGAAGAGGACAGCCACAAGCACCGCCAGGTGATCTTCCAGCCCGAGCTGGAGGTGCGCCGGTCTAGCCAGGCCGCGCCGCGCGCCATTGCCGTATAGCCCCGACCGCGCGCCCTGGCCAGGCGGCCTGGTTGTCAGTCGACTACTTCGTATAGGGTCGGCTGATGCGCTGGATACGCGCCAAGTACGCGGGCAAGACCGGGCTGTCCATGAAGGAACTCCGGCGTCGCTTCTGCGACCAGGGTGGAGGATCGCCTATAACGGGGTCGTGTTCACCGGCGCCTCCAACGTCGCCGTGACCCGCTACCGCTACCGCGGTAACACCATACCGACCCCCTGGGCACCGGCAGCATCAGGCTGACCAGCGGGTGAGACACGCGGAGCGCCCGGTGCGGCGAGAGCCGCACGCCGGGTGCGGAAGGGAGCCTGCGGGAAACGGCCGGCGGCAACACCAGTACCGCGCCCGCAGGCCTACCTTACGAGTCGGCTGCCATCGAGATCTCCTCCGTCATCACCGACCTGCACGGGGTCGCCGGCCGGGACATCATGGGCCACCTGATCGCCGGCCAGCGCAAGCCCAGGGTCCTGGCCCAGCTGGCCCGCGGCACCGCCCGCCGCAAGATCAGCGAGCTGCAGGCCGCGCTGGATGGCGCGGAGTTCTTCACCGCCGAGCACGCCACCTTGCTGGCCGCGATGCTCGCCCGCATCGACCGGGTCAGCGCCGAGATCAGCGCGCTGACCGAGGTGATCGAGCGGCTGCTCGCCCCGTGGGAGGAACAGCTCGCCCAGGCCGAGTCGATGCCCGGCTGGGGCCGCCGCACCGCCCGGGACGCCCTCGCCGAGACCGGCCCGGACATGGCCAGGTTCCCCGACGGCGCGCAGCTGGCCTCCTGGGCCGGCCGCACCACGCTGGACAACTCCTCCGGCAAGCGCCAGGGCAAGGCCAAGGCCAAGAAGGGCAACCGGTACCTCGGCGCCGTCCTCGGCGGGACCGCCGTCGCGGCCGGGCGGACCCAGACCCGCGAAGGTGCCCGGTACCGGCGCCTGGCCCGCCGCCGCGGCAAGGCCAAAGCCCTGGTCGCCGTCGGCAATACCCAGATGCGCGTCTACCACAGGCTGCTGTCCAGTCCCGGCAAGCGCTACCACGACATCGGCCCCGACTACAACGACAACCAGGCCGCCATCCGGCGGCAGGTCGCCCACCACGTCGGCAAGCTCGGCAACCTCGGCTTCGAGGTCACCCTCGCCCGCATCCCCGATCCCGATCCGGGAACCGTCCAGGCAGCTTGAACCCACCCTCAACCCTCATCCGGCTCCGCTGCGCTCCGCCGGAGGCTGCCGCGCGCCACGCTGAGGTTCCATTTTCGGGTCAGTCCCTGTATCGCTGCGCGACGCCGTAAGGCGTGAAAATCCCTGGTGCCGTGCGGGCTGGCGGGCGGCCGGGGTTACCGCACTGCCGTGGCCGGGGTAGCGGTGCTCGTGCGGGTTTGCGCCTCGCCGGGCGGGTGCGGGCGGCAGGATGGCGGGGGTGCCGCCCGTGA
>DAHVAR010000212.1 GCA_027314515.1 Actinomycetota bacterium | reverse complement strand
GCCAGCGATAAACGGCCGGGCCGGCTAGCGCTTTCCGGTCCGGCACGGCACCATCAGATCAGGCAGGGCCCGGCCAGATCAGCCACCGTGTGCGAGAGGGGATCGGCATGCCCGTCGTCCAGGCGAACGGCATCGAGATGTATTACGAGGTCCAGGGCGAGGGCGAGCCGCTGGTGCTCATCCCCTACCTGGCGGCGGACCAGGCCTGCTACGCCTTCCAGGTCGCCGAGTACGCCAGGCACTTCACCTGCTTCACGGTCGACCTGCGCGGCGCCGGGCTGTCCGGCAAACCGGAGGGCAGCTATTCCACCGAGTTGCTGGCCGAAGACGTCGCCGCATTCATGCAAGCAGTCAACATCGGGAACGCGCACGTGTCCGGCTTGTCGCTGGGCGCCGCGACTGGCTTGCAGCTCGCCGCCAAGCATCCCGAGCGAGTGAAGTCGCTGTCGCTGCACAGCGCCTGGCCGGCCAGCGACCCGTTCCTGCGCACGGTCGTAAACGGCTGGCGAATCATGGCCAGGGGCCTGGACAGCGTGACCGACATGGTGATCACCGGGATCTTTCCCTGGTGCTTCACGCCGGAGCTCTACGCGGCGCGCCCGGAGTACGTCGAGTCGCTGGCTGACTTCGTGCGCAGCCGCCCGATGCCCGGAGTCGATGCCTTCCTGCGTCAATCCGACGCGGTACTCGGCCACGACGCGAGCGCGGCGCTCGGATCGATCACCGCGCCAACGCTGATTACCTTTGGCGAGCACGACATGGTCACCTCGACCCGGTTCGCGGCACCGCTGTCGGAGGGGATCAGCGACGCGGAGGTAGTCGTCTTCAGCGGTTGCGCGCACGCGCCGATTTACGAGATCACCGAGGAGTTCAATGCGCGAACGCTCGACTTCCTCCGGGCGCACTCCGGCTAACCCCGGCCGGAATGCCGAGTTCACGGATCTCGCGCGCGTCTCGTGCAGGCAGTTCCAACCGCCGTTACGAGCCGCGCAGTGCCCGGATGGACTCGCGCAGTGACGCCGTAGTGGCGAGCACCGCCGACGGCTCGTAGCCGCAGTGCGCCATGCAGTTCGAGCACCGCGGGTCCCGGCCCCGGCCGTAGGCGTCCCAGTCGGTGGTCTCGATCAGCTCCTTGTAGGTCTGCACGTAACCATCGGACATCAGATAGCAGGGCTTCTGCCAGCCGAGCAGCGAGTAGGACGGGATGCCCCAGGCGGTGCAGGCGAAGTCCTTCTTGCCCTCCAGGAAGTCCAGGAACAGCGGCGTGTGGTTCAGCCGCCACCGCTTCCGGTTGCCGTCGCCGAACGCCTTGCGGAATAGCTCCCTGGTCTCGGTCACGCCGAGGAAGTGGTCCTGATCCGGCGCCTTCTCGTAGGCGTAGGCCGGCGAGATCTGCATGTCGTCGACCTTCAGGTCGTCGTTCAGGAAGCTGAGCACGTCGATGATCGTCTGCGGCGTGTCGGTGTTGAAGAAGGTCGTGTTGGTGTTCACCCTGAAGCCGCGCCGCTGGCATTCCCTGATCGCCGCGACGGCGTCGTCGAACACGCCGTCCTTGCAGACCGACGCGTCGTGCCGCTCGCGCAGCCCGTCGATGTGGACCACCCAGGCGAAGTACGGCGACGGCTCGAACTTGTCGAGCTTCTTCGGGATCAGCAGCGCGTTCGTGCACAGGAACACGAACTTCTTCCGCTTGATCAGTTCCTTGACGATGACGTCGATCTGCGGATGCATCAGCGGCTCGCCGCCGGCGATCGACACCATCGGGGCGCCGCACTCCTCGATCGCCGCCAGCGCCTGCTCTACCGGCATCCGCTGCTTCAGCAGGCTGGCAGGCTGCTGGATCTTCCCGCAGCCCGCGCACTTGAGGTTGCAAGCGAACAGCGGCTCTAGCTCCACGAGCAGCGGGAACTTGTCCTTGCCGGTGAGCTTCTGGCGCATCAGGTACGACCCGACCCGCAGGCTCTGGCGCAATGGCATGCTCACGATGGCACCGTCTCTCTCATCAGCAACCCCGCCAGACGGCGGAGAGCCGCGTTAGTTATCGAACTGCGTGTTGCCGCACAGCTTCAGTCGCCGACGATCGCCGACCGCCTCAGCCGCCCGGCTGCCCGCCCGGACCCTGCCCGGCCTGGCGCTGCCGCAGCTCCTTGGGAAGGCCGAACTGCACCAACTCCGTCGCCACGACCACGTCCTTGGTCTGGACCTCGCCGAGCCCGCCCAGGGCGGCCACGATCTGACCGACGATGGCCGGCGGCGCCGACGCCCCGGCCGCGATCCCGACCGTCGAGATCCCGGCCAGCCAGCCAAGCTGGATGTCCTCCGGGCCGTCCACGAGGTATGCCCTGGTGCCAGCCCGCTGCGCCGTCTCCACCAGCCGCTGTGAGTTGGACGAGTTGGCCGATCCGGCGACCAGGACCAGGTCCGATTCGGCCGCGATGGCGCGGACCGCGCTCTGCCGGTTGGTGGTCGCGTAGCAGATGTCGTCGCTGCCGGGGCCGGTGGCGGCCGGGAACCGCTCCTTGATCGCGTCCAGGATGCTGCTGGCCTCATCGGCGGCCAGCGTCGTCTGCATCAGGTAGGCGACCTTACCGGTGTCGTCAGGGCGCAGCTTGCCCACGTCGGCGACGCTCTCGACCAGCGCCATCGATGCCGGGGCCTCGCCCAGCGTGCCCTCGACTTCCTCATGCCCGGCATGGCCGATGAGCGCCACCAGATAGCCGTCGGAGGCGAACCTGCGTGCCTCCGCGTGCACCTTCGCCACCAGCGGGCACGTCGCGTCGACCGCGGCCAGGTTGCGGCGGGCTGCTTCTGCCCGCACTTCCGGCGATACGCCGTGCGCGGAGAACACCACGTTGGCGCCGTCCGGTACCTCGCTGAGCTCGTCCACGAAGATCGCCCCCGCCCGCTCGAGATCGGCGACAACGGTCGCGTTGTGCACGATCTGCTTGCGCACGTAGACCGGCGCGCCATGCTGCTCGAGCGCCAGCTCGACGATCTCGATGGCGCGCTCCACGCCAGCGCAGAAGGACCGCGGGCTGGCCAGCAGCACCCGCCGCGGCCCGACGGCAGCGGCCCAGCGGGCCAGTGCCGGGGCAGCCTGCCGGAGCGAGCGCAACGCAGCCATCCCGCCAGTAACCGTCCGCGGGCTGACTACCGGACGATCCGGGGTGTCCGAGATCGCCCGCACGACTACGGCCGGCCAGCCGCCGGCAGCGGCCAGCAACGGCGCCGACTCCATGTCCGCGGCGATCGCGCCGGTCGCCGCCAGCGCGGCGCGCTCGCCGTCCCGCACGAGCCTGGCCACGGTCACGACCGGGCCGGTCCTGACTCGCAGCCCTGCCCGGCGCAGCTCACCGGCGAGCAGCGGCGCGGACGGGCACTCGACCGTGATCGTGCCGTCCGACACTTCCGACGCGACGACGACATCACCCACCCGCAGATCCGCCGCCAGTGCGGCGGCGACGCCGCCGACGGCGAGCATGCCCGGCGCCGCCTCAGCCAGCCCGGGCGGCGACCCGGCCAGCGCTGGCTGCGAGCCGACCGGACCGTGCTGCGATCCCGCCAGCTCAGGCGGACGGCTAGCCGACGCCGCGATGGTCGCGGCCGAGGCAGCCGCGCGGGCCGGGCCGTAACCGGTTCTGACCACCCGGACCTGGCTGTCGGCGACGCCCGCCGCCCGAAGGCCCCGGCGCAGCGCGCGGGCTTCTACCCGCAGCGGCGCGCACACGGTCAGCGGTGTCATCACGTGCCCTCCGGTTGCACCGCGTCCAGGTAGCGGCCGAGCGCGCTCACCGGGAACACCAGCCGGTACAGGTGATAGTTGATGTAGAAGTCGCCGGGGAAGCCGGTTCCGGTGAACTGCGGCTCGTCCCATGTCCCGTCCGGGCGCTGCGTGCCGACGAGCCACGCCACCCCGCGCTCGGCACTGCGCATCGCGTCGTCGCCCCCTGCGGCCAGCAGTGCGAGCAGCGCCCAGGCGGTCTGCGATGCCGTCGAGATGCCGCGTCCCGCCCAGCTGGGATCGGCGTAGGAACGCAGGTCCTCGCCCCAGCCCCCGTCCGGATTCTGGTGAGAGACAAGCCAGTCGACGGCGCGCCTGATGCACGGCTTGCCGGGTAGCACGCCCGCGGCGATAAGGGCGGGAACGACGGCTCCGGTGCCATACACGTAGTTCGCCCCCCAGCGGCCGAACCACGAGCCGTCCGGTTCCTGCGCGCGCAGCAGCCACGCCACGCCGCGGCGTACGGCCTTGCTGGCACCTAGGCCCGCGGCGGCCAGCGCCTCCACGGTGTGCGCGGTGACGTCGGCCGACGGCGGGTCGACAACCTCGCCGAAGTCGCAAAATGGCAGCTTGTTGACCAGCCGGGACGTGTTGTCCGCGTCGAAGGCGGCCCAGCCGCCGTCGCGCGACTGCATGCCGGCCAGCCAGTCCAGCGCACGGGCCGCCGCCGCCCCGGCCTGTCTGGCGGTGGCGTCGTCGGGCTGCTCGACCCGGCCGAGCGCAAGGAGCACCTCGGCGGTGTCGTCGACATCCGGATAGCCGTCATTGTCGAACTCGAACGCCCAGCCGGCCGGCGCCAGGCCCGGCCGCTGCACCTGCCAGTCGCCGGGCCCCCGGATCTCTTCCGCGAGGACCCAGCGCGCGGCCGACTGCAGCGCCGGATGATCCGCGGGCAGGCCGGCATCGCCGAGCGCGATCATCGCCAGCACGGTGTCCCAGACCGGGGACTGGCAGGCCTCCAGCCGCCGGAGCTTGCCGTCGGCTGTACCCTCCCAGACCGTGAACCGGTCAAGTCCGGCCAGCCCGCGCTGGATGACCGGATGCTCCAGGCCGTATCCGAGCAGGTGCAGCGCCATCAGCGAGTACACCCACGGCGGCTGGATGCCGCCCCAGCAGCCATCTCGCTCCTGGCGGGCGATGATCCACTCGGCACAGCGCCTGAAGGCGGCAGTCCGGATCGCCGTTGCCGGCTTGCGCTGCCCGGCGTGCCGCTCGTAGGCGTGCAGGGCCCGGTCCAGCCCGTTGAAGACCCGGCCCCAGCCATCTGCCGACGCGCGGCGCCCGACCCCGGTCGCGCGCCCGTTCGCCCCGCGCGGCACGCGCATGCCCGCGGAGTCGAGTTCGGCCAGCCCGAAGTCAAGTGGCCGGACCGGGCGGATGGAGCACACGACGGTCAGCGGCACAATTGTCTGGCGTGCCCAGCAGGCCCAGTCGTACACGTTGAGCGGCATCCAGCGCGGCAGGTAGATGAGCTCTGGCGGCATGACGGGCAAGTCGTCCCATGGCCACTCGCCGAACAGCGCCAGCCAGATGCGGGTGAAGACTCGGGTCCGCGCGATACCACCGCGTTCCCTGATGAAACTCGCGGCGCGGGCCATGTGCGCCGCCTCCGGGGCGTCACCAGCCAGGCGCAGTGCTACGTAAGCCTCCACGGTCGTGGACAGGTCGGGGTCGCCGCCGAGAAAGTTTGCCCAGGTTCCGTCTGCCCGCTGGGAACGCCGGATCCAGCGCGCGGCAGCCTGCGTCTCCTCATCGGTCCGGATGCCGAGGAACTCGCGGAGCAGCAAGTCCTCGGCGTCCATCGTGACGTTGGTCTCCAGCTCGCCCTGCCACCAGCCGGCCGAATTCTGCAGGCCGATCAGGTGCCTGACGGCACGGTCCAGCGCGGCCCTGGCCGGGGACCGCGGGTTGACCGGCCGCGAGCGCTCATCGCGACCCGAGCTGACCACACGCTGAGTCACCATTGCCGCGTCACCATTGCCGGGCCGTGATGAACTCCGCGATGGTGGCGAACTCGGCCCGCACGTCCGCCGGCATGTCCGCGGCCTGCAGGCAGCTCAGCGCCGAAGCGAGCTCGGCGTCCGCGAGCGCCTCGGTGCGCTGTTTGCCGCCCGCCGTCTCGACCAGCATGGTGGCGTGCCGCACCTCGTCCTCCGTCAGCGGCTCGGGCTTGGCCAGCAGGGTGCGCAGATCGCCGCCTGCATCGGTTCCGCTGGTCAGGGCTGCGACCACCGGAACGGACTTCTTGCGCGCACGGAGGTCCGAACCGACCGGCTTGCCGGTGACCTCGGGGGCACCCCAGATGCCCAGCAGATCGTCGGTGAGCTGGAATGCCAGGCCAGCGTGGGCGCCGAAGCCGGACAAGCTCATCGCCAGGCTGGCCGGAGCGCCGAGGTAGATGACGCCGATACTGCAGGCACATGCCATCAGGGCCGCGGTCTTGTCCCCCGCCATCTCCAGGCACTCCTCGACCTCAACGTCGTCGCGGCGCTCGAAGGCGAGGTCGGAGCCCTGGCCGGCGATCAGCCGCTGCACCGCCGCGGACAGGCAGCGCGCTGCCCACACGCCATAGGGCGGCGTTTCCAGCAGGATGTCCTGGGCCAGCGCGAGCAGCGCGTCGCCAGCCAGGATCGCCGGGCCGACGCCGAACACGGTCCAGGCGGTGGGCCGGTGCCGCCGCTCGATGTCGCCGTCCATGATGTCGTCGTGCAGCAGCGAGAAGTTGTGCACCAGCTCGACCGCCACGGCCGCGGGCGCCGCGCGCTCAGCGCTGGCGCCGGCCGACCGCGCCGAGAGCAGTGCAAGCGCCGGGCGAAGTGCCTTGCCGGCGCTGCCGCCGGGGCCGGCCGGCTTGCCGTCGGCGTCGGCGAGTCCGAGGTGGTAGGCCGCCACCGTCCGGACGGCGGGGCTCAGCCGGCTCACCGCTTCGGCGATCGCCGGCCCGACCAGGTCGCGAGCTGTCTGGACGCCGGCCGGCGTGGTCACCGTCATGACGCACCTGACCATGCGCGGTCCAGGCTGCCACGGCTGGCAGCGCCCTGCGCCGACGCCAACGATGTCAGCTTGGCTGTTAGTTCCCGCGCAGCGTTATGTCCGCTTCGCACGGCACCCTCCATAGTGTCCGGCCAGCCGGTATCGGTCCACGCACCGGCGAGTGCTAGTCCCGGTACCGAGGTCGCGGCTCCGGGTCGCAGCGCACCAGAACCTGGCGCCTGCCGGAACGTCGCCCGACGTTCCCTGGTGACAAAAAAGTCCGTGATGCCGGCCCCGGCAGCCGCCGGGAAGAGTTCCTCAAGCGCCGGAAGGAACAGCCGACGCAGCGCCGCGGTCGGCATATCCACGTAGTCGTCAGCAGCCGACAGCGACACCGCCAGGTACTGCCCGGACTGCAGGCCAGATTGCCTGGTCTTGTCGAATACCCACTGCACCGGTGAGTCCACCGCGGCCGCGAACGGCAGCTTCATCACCTGACGGTCATAGATCACGTGCACGTTCACGATCGGCGAGTAGCCGAGCTGCTCGAAGCGGGCAGCGGTCGTCACTCCGGCGCTGGCCGCCAGGCGGGCCGCCTGGCCGACCGGGACAGCCAGCACCACGCCGTCCGCCAGGATCGACAGGCCGCCAGGCCCGGTGCCAGCGCCCCCGGCCTCCACCGTGCCGGCCTCCACCGTGCCGACCTCCACCGTGCCGACCTCATCGGGGGCAGTGGCGTCACCCCGGCTGAGGCTGATCCGGAAGCCGCCGCCCGCCAGCCGCTCGATGGCCGCGGCCCGGGCCCCGAGCCGGACCTCGGCGCCGAGCCTGCCGAGCAGGTCCGCGGTTGCGCCCCCGTGCAGGCGGCCCAGCGGCACCGTCGCCATCCCGATGTCGGCGGCGCCACGGTGGCCGAGCAGCGCCGTCTTGATCACGGTGGCCGCGAGGCCGGCGTTCGCATCGTCGCCGCCGATGTTCAGCGCGGAGACGATGAACAAGTCCCACAGCCGCCGCCTGGCGCGCTCATCCTGGCCACGCGCGGCCAGCCAGTCCCCCAGCGGCTGCCGGTCCAGGGCAGCGCTGGCAGGGTCGGCGAACCGGAACGCTAGCGCTGCCCGGCCCACTCGCGCCCGCTCCGCCAGGGACAGCAGCGGATACCCGGCCAGCGCCCCGGCCAGGTGCAGCGGGCTTGGCATCCCGGTACGCCGCAGCCGAGCGGGCCGGTCGCCGGCGCCGGACACCACGGTGACGTCGAACCGGTCCTGGATCGCCACCTGTCCGGTGACTTCCAGCCTGGCCAGCAACTCCTGGTAGCTGGTGCAGCAGCGCAGGAACACGTGCTGGCCATTGTCGATCATCAGGCCGGCCCTGGTGTAGGACGACGCCGCGCCGCCGAGCCGGGGCCTGGACTCGAGCAAGGTGACAGCGACTCCGGCATCACGCAGCCCGATTGCCGCGGTGATGCCAGCCAGCCCGCCGCCGATAACAACAACCCGGCGCTCGCTCATGACCGGTCCCCCGAAGCGCGCCGGCCGTGGCGGCGGCCGATACCGCTCAGCGCGGTCACC
This sequence comes from Actinomycetota bacterium, assembly GCA_027314515.1. GTDB lineage: Bacteria > Actinomycetota > Actinomycetes > Streptosporangiales > Streptosporangiaceae > JAJYUU01. The sequence goes on along the minus strand of DAHVAR010000212.1, from coordinate 13,009 downwards.
GCGATCAGCGCCTTCTCCCGGCCGGGCAGCGACATCCGGGCTGCCAGCGCGTCCTGCGGGCGCGCCGAGATGTGCTCGAGCAGCCGTCGGTAAATGCCCGCCATTGCCCCCGTGCAGGCAGCACTGCGACGGTCCAGCAGCGGGATTAGCTGCAGCCCGGTCTCGTACCACTGGCGCGCCCGGTCCGCCTCGAACCGGATCAGGTCGGGCATCGGGCCGCTGATCTCACCGCCGCCGCCCGCACTCCCCGCACTGCCCGCACTCCTCGCGCCGACCCCCTGCCGGCCGCCGGCGCCGTCGGGCACTGGCGGAGTCAGCGCGCAGCCGAACCTGGCCAGGTCCTCCGCGGGCAGGTAGACCCGGCCGTTCCCGAGGTCCTCCCGGATGTCGCGCAGGATGTTCGTCAGCTGGAGCGCGACCCCGAGAGAATCGGCCAGCGGCGAGGCTACCTTCGGGTCAGCGCAGCCGAACACGCCGAGCGACAGTCGGCCGATCGACCCGGCTACGCACCGGCAATAGTGCTCAAGGGCGTGGAAGTCGTCATAGCTGACGCCCCGGACATCGGCCTCACAACCGTCAATGAGCTCGCCGAACGCCATCAGCGGGAGCGGGAACTTGTCGGCCGCGTCGCGCAGCGCGACGAGCACGAGGTCACCGGTTGCCGCCGCGTCCGCTGCCGTGCCCGCCGCCAGCGCGGTTACCGACTCCCGTGCCGCGGCGAGCTTAGCGACCTTCTCCGGAACCGGCAGCATCCCGTCGCCGATGTCATCAACGCGCCGCGCGAAGGCATAAACGGCCGACAGGGCACGGCGCTTATCTCCGGGCAGCAGCGCGATGCCGTAGGCGAAGTTCTTGGCCTGCTGCCTGGTTATCGTCTCGCACTCACGGTAGGCAGCCGCGACATCGACAGCCTGTGGCGCTCCCACGGTCATGGGCTCACCGTCCCCGCAGCATGGCGCTGGCCAGCTCGCGGACCGTCCGGCTGTGAGCAGGTTTCGGCGTGGCCGCCAGCACGTCATAGTCGGCCGCTGCGATCGCCGCCAGCGCCGCCCGCCCGCCTGCCACGTAGCCAGCCACCGCGGCGCGGGCCGCACCGCGCAGCTGGCCAACCAAGGGTGCCCCGGAACTGATCAGCGCGCCTGCCCTGGCAGCCTCGAACCGGATGAGCCGCCGCAGCTGGGGTGGCGCGGTACTGGCGGCCAGGTCCTGCTCCGTGCAGCCGTGCTCGCGCAGGTCGTCCGCCGGGAGGTAAACCCGGCCGGCCCGCAGGTCCTCGGCAACGTCCTGAAGATGCTCCACGATCTGCAGTCCGGTGCAGATCGAGTCGGAGAGCCCGACCCGCTCCGGTGTGCTGCAGCCGAAGACCTGCAGCACGATGCGGCCGACGGGATTGGCCGAGAGCGTGCAGTAGCCGAGCAGCTCGCCGAAAGTCTGGTACCGGGTGACCAGCTGGTCCTGCTGATTCGCCGCGATGAGGTCACGAAAGGGCTGCATCGGGATCGAGCAGTCGGTCACCACGCCCGCCAGCCCGCGCACCGCCGGGTGGCGGGGCTGGCCAACCCCGTCGGTCTCGCCGCCCAGGTTCGCCTGCAGCCGCCCGAGATCTTCCTCCAGGTCGGCCAGCAACGCCAGCCGCTGCTCGGGCGCTCCCTCGTCGCCGATGTCGTCCACGGTCCGGGCATAGGCATAGACCGCCAGCAAATGGCGCCGGTGCCGACGGGGCAGCATCCGCAGCGCCACCGGGAAGTTCTCGGCGGCGGCCTTGCTGGCCATCACCGCACCTGGCGGGCCTCCGGCTGCCGGGTCGGCTGGCTGCACGCAGGGTGCGGACAGGTGCGCCGAAGTGACCTCGGTGCCGGCCCGGTCGCGAGTCATGATCTCTATTTGCGCACGGGCCGACGATTTGATGCAAACAATGACGTGCTCGTCACCTGATATGGATGTCAGCTTTAGCACTGGACCGTTGCCACTGAAGGACTCCTGACCTGCGGCGTAACTGAGATAACGAAGTTTGTACTATAAGAGTGTAAGATAACTTACAAGAGTTATAGGCGAAAAGCGAAGTTGTCTGCCTAGTTGACGCCCCGGTGTGCCTAGCGAGCCCGGACACTACTAGTCTCCGAGCATGAACCGGGAACCCCACCCGGAGCGGCCAGCCAGGTCGCACGCCTCCGTTTCCCGGAGCGGCACCCGGCAGACGGCCGCGAGCGGCAGCAGCAGGGCCGGCGACGGCACAGCATTACCGGCGGGGAATCCGGGTGAGCCGAGCACGGTTCAGGCGGGAGTGAGGGCAGGCCTGACAGACCTAGCAGACGAGTCCGCAAACGGCGGCGGCGTGCCGGTCACGAGGCACCAGGCACTGCCTGCGGCGGGTCGCCCGAAAAGTGCGGCCCGGCGCAGCGCTGATTCAACGACGGCACCAGCCGGGCGGGCAGCTGACCGGACACAGCCCGCGCCGCGGCGCGCCGCTGACCGAACGCCGCAAGTCCGGCCGTCACTCGACGGCGGCGTTCCCGCCCTGCAGCGCGAACTCGGGGCACACGGCCGGGAGACGGTGCGCAGGCTGCTCGAGGCCGGCCGGGCCGAATTTGACGAAGCGGGGCTGCAGGCGGCGAGGGTAGAGGACATCGTCCGGCGGGCCAAAACCTCGCACGGGACGTTCTATCTCTATTTCGCCAACAAGGACGACCTGTTCCGGACGCTGCTCCGCGATGCGCTGGTCGACATGTCCAACATCGCGGACGACTTCCCGGTAGTCACCAGCAACGAGGCCGGGCGCGCGGCGCTGCGGCGCTGGGTGCAGAGCTTCTCCGAGACCTATGCAGCCCACGCCACCGTGATTCGCATCCTGAGTCAGGCCGACGTCGTCGGCGAGAACGTATTCGGTGACGGGCTGCTCTTGCTCTTCCGCGTCGCCGAGGCCATGACGCAAGGCATGACCGCGGCCGACGGCAGCCCGGCCGGCGATGGCCTCCGCACCGAGCACGCCGAGCTGACTGCCGTCGCCTGCCTGATGATGCTCGAGCGGGTCAATTACCTGATGAGCGCCGCAGAGGTACACCTGCCCAGGGAAGAGATGATCGAACGGATTGCCGCGATCATCTATGCCGCGTTCCGGTCCTGACTTTGGTCGTCTTCCGCCGGGCGGGTGCCGCCCGTGCGGCACTCGCCGCGTTACGCTGCCCGGATGTCCCTCTGGCGCTGCCCTGCGGGGTGATGCAGACATGCAGCGCGATCAGACTTCGCACCGGGCGCCCGCAGCTACCTGACCAAGTCCGCCGACCGCGCCTGTCGTCAGTGACCTTCATCATGCGTGCCCGGGATCCATGGGAATAACTGAACCTGATCAGGAACTTCATAACTCCCCCGTGGGCCGCGACGTCACTGCGATCCAGTTCCGCTCCGCGTGGCGCGCCCTCCGCCGGCCCGCTCGGCCCCGATCGTGTCGAGGTCGCGTACGGCATAGCGGAGATGTTCCCATTCCTCCTTGAGGATCACGTGAAGGCAGGAGCGGACTGTCTCGGGGTGTGCGGGATTGTGCGGGTTCTTGCGAGGCGCGGCCAGCACATCGGGTGTGACGGCGGCGAGGAAGTCGCGCACCATGGCGACCCGGCCCGCCCAGACATCCAGCACCTCGGCATATGAGGGCGGGACCGTCGTGAGGACCGACATGTCAAAGCCGTCTTCCTCGGTGCTGGCGTGCAGCAGGCCGATCGGGTGGAATGGCTGCTCGATCTGGAGGATGGCACGGCCGAGCCACATGTCCGTGGCCAGGACCAGGTGCCGCACTGTCTGCGCGAACGACCACTCGCCGCCCACTGGCATGTCGGCCGTGCCAGGCGGCATTTCCGCGACACGCGCGAGCGTGGCCGACCAGGTGCGCTCGAGCGCGGCCCAGGCCGCGCGCAGGCCATCGGGATCTGCGGCGCGCCTGGCGGCGCGGCCGGGAAAGCGGCGGTTGAGCTCGGTCTCGACGAACGGAATCACGTCCACGCCATTGACGCGCAGGAAGCTCCCGCTATCACCGAGGAACGGATCATCGATATCCACGCCGTCCGCATTAACGCCGCGCATCACGACACCGGACAGGTCAGCCTCGGCAAACCTGGCGCCCCGCAAGTCAGCGCCGATGAACTCCGCTCCGCGCAGATCCTTGGACCGGGCAAAGGTAGCCATGGCCTCTCCTCCTCCAGCGGCTTCGGCATGGCTTCGGCGAGCTGAGCGCGCATGCCGCTGTCACTCATTACAGCTGATTTCTACCAGTTCGCGTAGCGTGCAAGGCGAGGCCGCAGTGCAGCCGGTTTCGCTCCGCGAACGGTCAGGTCGATAGCCAGGACGGCGCCCGCCTGATCCCGCACCCGTGTTCGAACAGCCGCGCTGTCGGTGGCCAGGGTCCGCTGGTGCATCGAGTTCACGTCGCTTGACCTCGCTCGGTCGTCCACGCTGCTGTCCCTGATGTCACCGATCCCTCGCAAGCCGCACCCGGGGGGATCGAAGACTCCGCCGCTGGTCAGGTGGCACTGTTTGCTTTGTCGCGACATCTAACCCTTCCTGTGAAACCACTCGCACCCGCCGGGCGGCGTCGGACTCTGTTCTTGTGGGGACACTTCGCGCTGCAGACCGGCAGCATCTCAGGCGGCACTGACAGTTCGCCCGCCCGCCTGCGAAGCGCACGACTCAAGTGCAGTTATGCCTGGTCCGTGCCGGTGGACAGCATCAGCCGCCGGAACCGTGCTGCGTCGGGCAGCCGCCAGCTGACCGTCCGCGGGCAGCCAGGCACCGCTGGCAACATCCGGACCCCGTCGCGGCCCGTGCCAGGCGCTGGGTCAGGAACGAGAGCTCTTGTCCTAAGCGGGGGTCGGCAAAACGCGCACCTGGCCTGCGCGCTCGGCCACATCTCCGACCGGCGGCCCAGGTTGTCGTCCAGCCGGGCGACCTTGAGCTGTTTCAGGATGCTGAGGACCCTCGGAAACCGGGCCATGCAGCGACCTGCCGCGATCCCTTCATGCGCTCCGAGAAAACGGAGGTCAGCGCTAAGGCGGCGGGTGAGCCGGCCTGTAGGCCGGGTTCTGTGCACCCGCTTGCGCGGGCCGACGGCCATCCATCTAGGACTGCCGTTGCCGGCAGCCTCGTGCGGCCTACCCGCGAGCATCGGGCGGGCAGCCCTCAAGCGCTCGCGCAGGAGCACACCGTTGCCGGTGCCGCTCCCTCTTGACCTTGCTCCGGGTGGGGTTTACCTAGCCGCCCAGGTCACCCTGGGCGCTGGTGGTCTCTTACACCGCCGTTTCACCCTTACCCCCGGCGTGGCCGGAGGCGGTTTGTTTTCTGTGGCACTATCCCGCGGGTCACCCCGGGTCGGCGTTACCGACCACCCTGCCCTGCGGAGCCCGGACCTTCCTCGGCACGCCAGGAAACCTGGCGCGACGCGGCCGCCCGGCCAGCTCACCCGCCGCTGCTGCACAGGATATGCGCAACAGCGCGCGCAAGCAGCAAGGGGCGGACAGCCTGGCGTGGACCGCCAGTGCCGCCCGCCCGTCGCGAGCTCCTACGCTGCTGCTCAGTGAATCAGGCTGCCCAGCAGGCTGCCGTACTCGCCGTTACGCGATTGCGACGGCGTCGACAAGGTCAGCGACGATCCTGGCCGCATCGCGGTTGCCGGAGGCCTGTTAGCCGGCCGGCGGGCTTCCGGCCGTGACTTGGGCGTAGACGTCCTCGGCCGGGACGTAGCCGACCTCGGCTTAGCAGCCCCTTGCGGCTGCTCGGACTCACCGGCCTGCATGGCGCTACTCTCCGGGCCGCCCGCTGACCGGGCCCGGGATCCGGTGGTCCGGGAACCGGCGGCGCCTGCCATGCTCGCTGATCCTGCTGAGCCCGCCCTGCCTCCGCGTGACGAGGTTCGCGAACTCGGCCGCGTGGATGCTGACCTCGGCTTGGCTGCAGGCCTGCGGCTAGCGGCCGTCCGCGACGTCGACGCCGTGCGCCGCGCCGGAGCGGCCGCCGTGGGCTTGGCAGCAGACATCGTCTTGGCCGCGGCGGTCAGCGCCTTGGCCGCTGTCGTCATGGCCTTGGTCGCGGTGTTCATCGCCTGCATGGCCGATGACATGGTCTTGGCAGATGCCGTCGCCTTGGTAGCGGCAGCTGTCATCTTGCTCGCTGCCGACGTCACCTTCGTGGCTGCCGACGAGACGGTCCTAGCAGCGACCGCCGGCGTGGCCGAGGTCCGGCTGGTGGTGCCCCGCCGCGCGGTGGTGCCGCTGACGGCGGTACGTGTCCCGGTACTGCGGGCCCCGGTGCTGCGGCCTGCGGTCCCCCTTCCGGCCGCAGTCGAGCCTGCAGCGGTGGAACGTGACGCAGTCGATCGCGATGCCGAGCTGCGCGTCGTCCGCGATGTGGTGCTCCGAGCCGACGTGGCGGCCGAGCCCGTGGCCGACTTCGCAGCGGCGCTGCGAGTCGCCCTTGGCGAGGCGCTTGACGACCTAGAGCCTGACGTTGATTGCGGCCGGCTCGCAGTGCCCCTTGACGCACTGCGGCTCACCGACCTGCTGCGAGCGGTACTCGCCGGACTACGGCGGGGCGCCGCACGGGTCGTGGACTGAACAGGCACTGATCTCCCCCCGTCTTGATCAATTACGAGGAGTGCTATTCCACACACGGAGAGTATTTACACACAGGACGGCTTGTTCGCTCAGAACATTGAACCCAAGCGAGCTCAAACCATCCGCTACTTGCGGCTCTCAGCCGTGCTGCAGGTGCGCTGTGTCGTTAAGTGACCGTAGCAGGGCCGGGCCATCGGCGAACCAGGCGGCCTCGGTAAGCGACCCGACATCGAGGTGCATCCGGAACAGCGCCGCGCTCGGCGCAAGGAGCGCGCGGCACACGACCATCTTGATGGGCGTGACGTGGCTGACCACGACCACTTTCTGGCTCGCAGACGCGGCCAGCAGCCGGTCCAGCGCTGCGTCCACGCGCTTGGCCACTGCGGCGAAGCTCTCGCCGCCCGGCGGCGCAACGTCTGCGTCGGTCGTCCAGGCGGTTATCTCAGCGGGCCATCGCGCCATCACCTCGGCGAAGGTCATGCCTTCCCAGCTGCCGAAGTCGGTTTCGGCTAGGTCGTCATCAACGGCCAGGGGTGCGCCGGTCCGCCGGGCGACCGCCTCCGCCGTCTGCCGGGCCCGCTGCAGCGGCGAGGTCAGGACCAGGTCGATGGCGCCGCGATCCGCCAGGGCCGCTGCCGCGGCTTCGGCCTGGTCGAGGCCTACCTTGGTCAGCGGGACGTCACCCCGGCCGGCGAAGCGGCGCTCAGCCGACAGCGCCGTCTGGCCGTGCCGCAGCAGGAGCGTCGTCGTCGGCCGGCCTTGCGGCGACCGCCAGCCGGTAGCCGGTCCGGGCTTAGAGGCCGGACTCATCGGTCCGCACGAGGATCCGCCGGCACTCCTCGCAGCGCAGCACGTCATCGGCAGCGGCGGCGCGGATGGCATTGAGGTCCACCGTGTTGAGCGAGAGGTGGCAGCCCTGGCACTGACCGCGGCGTAGCGCGGCAGCGCCGACACCGCCGTGCTGAGCGCGCAACCGCTCGTACAGGTCGATCAGGTCGGCGGGTTCCTCGGCCAGCACTGCCGCGCGCCGGTCCGACGCCTTCGCGGACAGCTCGGCCAACTCGGCCAGGGCGACATCGCGGCGCGCAGTGAGGGCTGCCACTTCCGCGGCGACCTCCGAGCGCTCCGCCGCAGCGTCCTTGAGCCGCGACTGCGCTGCCTCCAGCCGCTCCATGACGTCGAGCTCAACGTCCTCAAGATCGGACTGCCGGCGAAGCAGGGACTCTATCTCGGACTGCAAGTTCTCCAGTTCGCGCGGCGAGTTCACCTGCCCCGCATCCAGCCGGGTGCGATCCCGCGTGATCCGGCTGCGGACTTGCTCGACATCGGCATCCGCCTTGCCTTGCTCACGTCTCAGGTCACCCTCGCGCGCCTGAAGGGCAGCCGTCTCGTCCCGCAGCTCCCGGTCGCGCTCCTCCAGGCGGCTGAGCTCGGCGTGCTCGGGCAAGCTCCGGCGGCGGTGCTCCAGCCTGCCCAGCTCAGCATCGAGATCGGCAAGCTCGAGCAGCCGCAATTGCGCTTCGGGGGATGCTTTCACGCTCGCCACGTTAGCCTGCCGCGCGCGCGGATGTCGCCCCGGCAGCCCCGATCACGCCGCCTGAGAGGCTTGATGCCGGACCGGCCGGCGCCGGGCCGACCGGAAGCCGGGTACAAGCAGCCAGCGCCAGCTTCAGCCGCCCAGGGCGACCAGGACGAGGGGCACTGAGGTGGGCTGCCGCGATCCGGCGGCTGGTTCAACGGTCATCGCCAGCTGCTCCCCCGGCCCGAGCCGGTACACCACCAGCGGGCCCGACATGCCCCGCCTGGCTGGCGGCAGCATCCCGGCCGGGATATCCCCGGCCGGGCCCATCAGCCACAGCTCATACGCTTGCGCCGCAGGCAGCCTGGGCAGCCCGCTGGCGACGAACACCAGCGCCCTGGCCCGGTGCGACATCACGACCGTCGCCGTGCCGCCGGTGGTGACCTTGGCAGTGAGTGTGGTGGCATCACGCGCGCCGAGCACCTTGGCGATCGCGGTGTCGCGTTGCTCAGCAGCGGTCAGCCTTCCTTGCATCGAGCTGAGGTGCAGCCCGAAGACGGTGGCGGTAGCCGCGAGTACCACGGCGGCGGCCAGCGCCACTTCGGCCAGCCATCGGCGGGAGCCAGCCCTGGCAGTACGCGACAGCATTCGCGGCGACTGCCGCCGTCGGCCGGCCTGACGCTGACAGCTCTCGCCCGGCATCAGCGGTGGGTGCTGCCGCACCCGGACCACGGCCTGCATCGTCTGCTCGCGCAATTCCGGCCGCGGCGGCACAGCCGTGGCCGCACCCAGGCGGGCGACGGCTTCGCGCAGGCCCCGCACGTCCTCCCTGCACTGCTCGCAGGTGAGCAGATGCCGTTCGAAGCTAGCCCGGTCGGCTTCCGGTACCGCGTCCATGACATAAGCCCCGACGAGGGCATGCAAGTCGGCGCCGTGAGCCCGCATCAGTCCACCCCCAGGCAGTCCCGCAGCCGGATCAGGCCATCGCGCATGCGCGTCTTGACCGTCCCCACCGCCACCCCTAGCAGCTGCGCGACCTCCCGGTAGCTGTAGCCGCCGTAATAGGCCAGCGTCACCGCTTCTCGCTGGAGGTCAGTCAGCCCGTCCAGGCAGCGTCGCACCCGCTGGTGCTCCAGGCTGGTTTCGACCGCCTCGCTCACCTCGTTGTAAGCGACCGAGGGCGTCGCGGCGCGCAGCTCCCGCTCGGCCGCCCGCTGCTCCGACCTGACCCGGTCCACTGCCCGCCGGTGCGCCAGCGTCATGATCCACGCCGCTGCCGAGCCGACCGCCGGGTCGAACCTGGCGGCGGTCCGCCAGATCTCGAGCAGGACCTCCTGCATGACTTCCTCGGACTGCGCAGGATCGCGCAGGACGCGGCGGACGATGCCCAGGACCGCGGGCGCAGCCTGGTCATATACCGCCCGGAAGGCGGCGTGGTCCCCCTTGGCGACCGCCGCCAGGGTGAGCTCCAGGCTGTCTCGCCCGCTGCGGCTGACCGGCTCGCGCTGCGGCCCGCTGTCACCGTAGCCGCCTCCTGCCATCTCCACACTCCTATATTCGGCGCCGGAAGGCCCGCGGCTTGCCGCCGCCGGTATAACCGGGCACAGGCGGCACCGCCGTGCGGCAAACACCGCCGTACGGCAAACTGAGCACTGGCAGCGGGCAATCCGCTCGCGAGGCTGGAACGAATACCAACGTGGCTTTCAGACAGCAACCACCTCATCCGCGCCCGCAGGGCGGACCGGCCGAGCGCGCCGGCAATGGCCGAGCCGCGCTCGCCGGCGCAATTGCCGGCGTCGTCACCGCGCTGGTGGCGCTCGGCGCGGCTCAACTCGTCGCGGCAATCCTCAGCTCCCCGATCGGGGCGCCGGTGACGGCCGTCGGCGACCTGTCGATCAACCACACTCCGCCCGCAGTCAAGAACTTCGCGATCAGGGAATTCGGCTCCAGCGACAAGACGGTGCTGGTCTGGGGAATTCGCGGGGTCCTGATCATATTCGCCGCCGTCATCGGCGTTCTCGCGGTCCGCAAGCTCTGGCAGGGCATGGCCGGGCTGGCGGTGTTCGCCGCGATCGGCGTCTACGCGGCACTCAGCCAGTCCACGGCAACCGGGGCCGATGCCCTGCCGTCCCTGATCGGCGCCGCAGTCGCCGCGTTTGCGCTCACCTACTTCGCCGGCCAGGCTGCGCGGCTGGCAACCGTTCGCGGCTCCGGCGTCCGGCAGCACCAGCCCAGCGCGGCAGAGCCCGGCACAGGCCAGCCCGCCACAGGCCAGCCAGGCACAGGCCAGCCCGGCACAGGCAGGCCAGCCACAGCGCAACCCGGCACGGCCGCGCCCGGCGCCGCGGACGTGCCGCTGCCTGGCCAGGCCTGGCAGCCGATCGAGCCCTCCCAGGCGTACGCGCGCGACCTCGGGCCGGACCGCCGCAGGTTCCTGTTCGGCAGTGCGGCCACGGCCGCGGTGTCCCTGGTCGCCTACGCCGGCGGCTCCTGGCTGACCGAGATGAGGGATGTGAGCGCCATCCAGCGGGCGCTCAAGCTCCCGGCACCAGCTCAGCCCGCTCCGCCGCTGCCGCCTGGCACGAACCTCAACATCCCCGGACTGAGCAGCTTCATCACGCCCAATAGCAGCTTCTACCGGGTAGACACGGCGCTCGTCCTGCCAGAGATCGCGCCAGCCAGCTGGCAGCTGCGGATCCACGGCATGGTGCGCAAGGAACTCGTACTGTCCTTTGGCGACCTGGTGAAACGCCCGCTGCTGGAGGACTATGTCACCCTGTGCTGCGTGTCCGACCCGGTAAGCGGCCCGTACGTCGGGAATGCCAAATGGCTCGGCGCGAGCTTGCGCAGCCTGCTGGGGGAGGCCGGCCTCAAGGCCGGCGCTGACCAGTTGTTCTGCACCTCCTCCGACGGCTTTACCTCCGGAACGCCGGTCGCCACCGCCATGGACGGCCGGGACGCCATGCTGGCGGTAGCGATGAACGGCGCTGCCCTGCCGGTCGAGCACGGCTTCCCGGTCCGGATGGTAATCCCCGGCTTGTACGGGTACGTGTCGGCCTGCAAGTGGATCGTGGACATCGAGGTCACCACGTACGCGGCGAACGTGGCGTACTGGGCCCAGCGCGGCTGGTCTCCTCGGGCACCGGTCAAGACCGAGTCACGCATCGACGTGCCCACCGGCCTGCGCCCGATCAAGGCCGGTCAGCGGGTCGCCATCGCCGGGGTCGCCTGGGCGCAGCACAAGGGCATCGAAGCAGTCGAGGTGCGAGTAGGCGGCGGGACCTGGCACCAGGCCACGCTCGCAGCCGTGCCAGGCATCGACTGCTGGCGGCAATGGGTCTACGAGTGGGACGCCGCCGTCAGGCCCGGCACCTACCTGATCGAGGCGCGCGCTACCGACAAGACCGGCTACACCCAGACCGCGCTGCAGGAGCCACCCGAGCCCAACGGGGCAACCGGCTATCCCGCCATCCAGGTCAGCGTGGTCAGCTGAGACCGCACCGCGCTGGCAAGTCAGCGCCTGGCATTTTCAGCGAATGGCGCTGAAAATGCCAGGCGCTGAGCACTAGAAAGCTGGCACACGGCCCTACAGCAGCCGGTCCCGCCCCTGACCGTACATGTAGGCGCCCAGCCAGCGGCCGAGCTCGTCCGATACCGCCTGCTCGCCGAGTTCGGGCAGCTGCAGCCAGGTCACGTGGCTGCCAAGCCGCGCGATCGCGGATGGCGGCCTGCGTCGCGGCTGCCCGGACCTGGTCAGCACCAGCACCGGGCACGCGATACTCAGGTCGATCGCGGGCCGCGCCGGCCGCGCGGGCTCGAAGAGGATCAGTGCGTCGGCAGCATTCCCCTGCGGAGGGCTTGTGCGCGCATCACTCCACAGCGCCACGGCGAGCGCTGCCCGCCCGTGCGCGCTGACGATCACGTGCCCGAGCCCGTCGGCTTCCCGTAGATACCTACACGCCTCGTCGAGGCCGGCGAACGCCGATCGCAGCGGCCTCCCGTCCGCGCGCCTGCCGACCGCACGCCTGCCGGGCAGGCGCAGCCCGGCGAGGTCATAGAGGTAATAGTGGAATGCCCGCTCGGTGAACCAGTCCCCCAGCCCGGACGGCACTGCCGGATCGCCGGCCGCCTGCACGTGCAGCACAGCCCGGCGGCTCGGCTGCAGCGACCGGCGCCGGAACATCGCTGTCCCCGGCCGGCCACGCGCCACCGGGTCCGCCACGGGAATCGGCTCATACCCATCGATCACAGCGTGACTGGTGCTGATGATGCTCACACGCTCCCCCGTACCCCGCCACTCCCCCGCGCCTGTACGGAACGTCACCAGTAACTGTCTCACCGTAGCCGGATGATGGCACGCCGGACACGCACGCCAGCCGCAACCCGCGCCAGCCCGGACCGGCGCGCCACTGCAGGCCGCCGGGAAATGCCGACTTTAATAGCAGGAAACGGGCATTGCCTGGTTAGCCAGGTTTTCCGGGCACCGGCCCAGGGAATTACCGCGCCGAGGCATTACGTTGAAACGCCGACGAGGCCCCTCCATGTATGAGATGGAGGGGCCTCGCGCTGCCCCGCCGCCCGCGCTCGCCGATTGCTCGGCCGCGACGTACTGCGTGGCGGTTGCCTCGCCGCTAATGGCAAGCCGATTACTCAGATGCCGTGTGCGCCGTGGCGCCACCGGTGTCGGTTTCCCGCCGTCAGGCCCGGCGTCCCGGTCCTTACCGCGTCCCCAGGTTCCCTAGGCTCCCTAGAGGCGGATCCCGTCTTAAGTGGTGAGAGATTTCTACTGCTAATCGAGTCCGCGGCACAAGGCATTCGGGCAAGAACTTCAAGATTCTTTAGCCATCCACAGGACAACTGTTGTTTATCCGCCGTGCACGGACGATTTCCACCG
>DAHVAR010000221.1 GCA_027314515.1 Actinomycetota bacterium | reverse complement strand
ACGGGCACCACTCAGCGCCGATGTAGAGCATCTCCGGCTTCCCGCCGGAGACCAGTGCGGTGCCCGTGACGGGCCGGATCGCTCCTGGCAGCGCTGCGCCGATGCCGACCTTCGCCAGCGTGCTGGCAGGCACCGTGAGGTCAGCCTGGACGCCGGCGGGCAGCGGGCCGTTGCTCACCGCGGCCTGCTTGGGCTTGTTACCGCTGGCGATAGCCGCGACGATGATGACGACGATCACCACCAGCAGCACCGCGCCGACGCCGCCGACGGCGAGCATGCGGCGGCGTTTCTCGGCTTGGCGCTGCGCTGCCTGCTGCGCGGCGATCCGCGCCCGCGCGGACTGGCTCTTGTTCCGGTCAGCCTTGCCCATGGTCAGGATCTGGCTCCTCGGATTCGGCGCTCGCTACGGACAGTCACCTAATGATGACATGCTATCTTCGAGCCCCGAGGGACCGGTTCGCTCTCCTTGCCGTCCGCTAACTTGCGCGGCTCCCGGCCATGGCTGGCTTCTCCCAGCTGAACGCGGTGTAGAAGACCAGCAGGGCGAAGATCAGGAAAGTGGCCACATGCACGCTGGTGCACCACAGGCAGATGGCGTGGATCAGGTCGACCTCGGCGTAGATCAGGTAGAGGACGAAGCCCATGCCGGCGATGACGGACCCGAGCCGCAGCCAGCGGACCGCGGGCGAGTTGAGCCGCCAGCCCCATGGCGAGTTGACCGCGACCATGAAGACGTAGAACGCAAGTCCCAGCACGGCGACCGGGAAGATCCCGAACACCATCGACTCCGGGCTGGTGGTGACCTCCGCGCAGTTAATCAGGCCCTTGTCCGAGCAGGCCAGGGTGATGCTCGTGTCATAGTGCGCGAGCGTCAGGTAGATCGATGCGCCGAGGCCGTACAGCGACAGGATGAACGTGGCGATGGGCACAGCGCCCAGCGAGCGGAACTGGGACCAGGCCGCCCGCAGCAGCCTGTCCGCCGGACCGCCGGCCGGCTGGGCCGTCGCCGGGACGGCCGCGGTCTTACCGCCGGAAGCGGTCCTGCCAGCGGAAGCTCCCTTACCGCCGACAGCGGCCCAGCCAGCGGCAGGGACACTGCGGCTAGCCGGGCCGGACTTCCCGCGATCTGACCCAGCCGGAGTCCAGGCAGCGCTGGCCGGTGGTGCGCTGGCCGGTGGTGCGCTGGCCGGTGGTGCGCTGGCCGGCTTGCCGGTACCGGCGGCTTTCGGCGTGCTGCCCTGGCGCTTGCCGGACGACTGGCCCTTGCCCGCGGAAGCCGACCGTGCGGTCGGCGAGCCCGGCTGTACGCTGGCCCGCCTGGAGCTGGCCTGCCTGGAGCTTGCCGAGCGGCGCCCGGCGGGCTTCTGGCCGGCCATCAGAGTGACCCCGCCCCGGCCGTGGCCGCCGCGGAGTTGCAGACCGACGCGGGGGCATTCTTCGTGATCTTGCAGATGGCCGCGGTGATCGAGTTCGCGGCGCCGTCGATGTCCTGCGCGATCGGGCTGGCCGGGTTCCGCATGTCAGAGGCAATTTGCGTCCAGGTCAGGCCGAAGTGCCCCGGGTTCACCGATGGCGTGGTGCCGAGTGCCGACGGCAGGTACTGGCTCCCGATGATCAGGTACTGGTTGCCGATGTCGACGAACGGGAAGCTGCCGGAGTCGGTTGACGGCACGTACGGCGGGCCGTCATAGGTGGACATCAGCGCGCTCTCCGCGGCCGTCGGCGTCTGCAGCGTCGCGTACCCGCTGCCGGACCGCTGCTCGCTGTACATCTCGACTGGCTTGAACACCAGATAATTGCTGGTGTAGCTGGACTTATAGAACGACAGTGTCGCGGTGTTTGTGTAGATGTCGGCGTTGGACGAGCGGATCAGGTGCAGCCCGGAGAACCGCCCGAACCGGCTCAGCGCGATCACCATGGCCCAGCGCTCGGCCGCGCAGTAGGGGCAGTATTCCGCGCCCATGTAGACGACCTCGGGCTTGCCGCCAGAGAGCAGGACCTTCTGGCCTTTGGTCGCGATCAGCGGGCTCACGGTGCCTTTGCCAACCGCATTCAGCGTGCTGGCCGGGACGCTGGTGAGTTCCTGGGTAACCGACGCCGTGGTGGCTGAACTGGCCGCAGAGCCGGCTGCGGCGGGCGGCGTGCTGCCGCCGCTCTTGACGATGATCAAGACGATCACGACCACCAGCACGCCGAGCACGCTTCCGCCGGCCAGCATCATGCGGCGGCGAGCTTCCGCGCGCCGCGCGGCAGCTTGCTGCGCCGCGATTCTCTCCCGAGCGTTCATCCGCCGGATCCGCTCAGCCTTGCCCATGCCTGCCTCGTCTGGGTACTTAGGGGGTTGTCTGACGGCCGCGAAGGACGCCGCACTCAATGCTAAGGGGCGCCGTCTGGTGCAGCCGCAACTGTTATCGAAGCGGAAGCAGCTGAAGGTTACCTGAAGGCCAGCTCTACCCGGACTGAGGTGCAGTGCCGGGAAACACCGTTGCGCGCCGGCCGGCCATGGTTCTTGCGGTGCGCAACCATAGCTAGCTATCGTCAGGGAAATGGTGACCTTTATCGACCGGCGCCACAGCCCGCTGACCCCGCTGACCCGGACATTCCGGACCGGCGTGACTCTCGCGATAGCATGTGCCGGTCTCGCCGCCGCCGGCTGCGGCAGCTCCGGACCCAGTGGCCCGGCATCGGGTTCGTCCGGTTCCGCCGTGTCCGGGACCGCGAGCGTGGCCTACGCGGGATCCCTGCAGGACCTCGACGAGAAGACCATAGGGCCCGACTTCACCAAGGCGACTGGCTACCAGTACTCCGGTCGCGGCGGGGGCTCGGTCGCCGTGGCGCAGGAGATCGCCGCGGGCGAGATAACGCCGAACGTGTTCGAGAGCATCGGCGCCAAGCCGATCAAGATGCTGGAGCCCAGGTTCACCAGCTGGTACATCCAGTTCGCCGCCAGCCCGATCGTGCTTGCCTACAACCCGCAGAGCAAGTACGCAAGGCAGCTCAAGGCCTACGCCGACGGCAGCAAGCCGATATCCGACCTGTTCACGCTGCTTGAGACGCCAGGATTCAGGCTCGGCCGCACCGACCCTAATCTCGACCCGCAGGGCGCCGCCTTCATCGAGATGCTGGAACTCGCCCAGAAGCACTACCACCTGCCCGCCGGCACTGTCGAGAAGATCCTTGGCGGCCCGCCCTCGTCCGCTTCCTCACCGGAGATATTCGACGAGACCGCGCTGGAGCCGCGCCTGCAGGCTGGTCAGCTCGACGCGGCCAGCGCCTTTAAGTCCCAGGCCGTCCAGCTACACCTGAGCTACATCCCGCTGCCTGACACCATCGACTTCGGCAACCCGGCCATGGCGGCGCAGTACGCCACGGCAAGCGTGAAGCTGGCCAACGGAACGGTGGCCACGGGCGGCCCGCTGGTGGTCGACATCACCATGATCGGGAAGCCGACCAAGGCCGCCGAGGCGTTCATCGCCTACCTGTTGTCCAAGACCGGCCTGGCCCTGCACAAGGCCGCCGGATACACGCTGCTGACCCCGACGATCGTCGGGAAGGCCAGTGCCGTTCCCGCAGCCGTGCGCCGTGAGCTGAGTGGCTAGCCGCGGTCCAGCCGCAGCGGCCGGCTGGCAGCGAGTCAGGTCAGCACGGGCGGGGGCGTCGGTTGCGGGTGCGGCGATCATCTGGCTGGCGCTGCTCGGGCCGGTCATCGCGCTGCTCGCGCACCTGTCCTGGCACGCAGTGGTCAGTTCGCTGACCGCTCCCGGCGCGCTTGCGCCACTGGTGGTATCGGCTGAGTCAGGTGCCGTGACGCTGGCCGTGCTTGTCCTCGTCTGCACCCCGCTGAGCTGGAAACTGGCCAAGGGGACGCTGCCCTTCCCGCGGGTGTGGGAGGCGGGGGTGCTGACCAGCCTGTTGCTGCCGCCGCTGGTCATCGGCCTGCTGCTGGTCTTCATGGTCGGGCCGTACACCGCCATCGGCCAGGCCATCGCGCACCTGAACCTGTCCGCGACCAACACCTTCCTGGCCCTGGTCGTCGCCGAAGTGTATGAGTCGGCGCCGTACTACGTGCTCGGCGCGCAAGCCGCGTTCAGCAGCGTTCCGCCGCAGCTCGAGCAGCAAGCCGGGCTGCTCGGCGACCCGCCGCGACGGGTCTTCCGCCGGATCACGCTGCCGCTGGCCGGCCCCGGCCTGGCGACGGCGCTGACGATGGCCTGGGCCAGGGCAATGGGAGCGTTCGGCGCCGTGATCATCATCGCCTATCATCCCTATGGTCTGCCGATGCAGATCTGGACGACACTGCAGGAAACCGGGCTGCCGTCTGCGCTGCCGTTCGCCCTGGTCCTGCTGGTGGTCGCGCTGCCGCTACCGCTGGCTGCCTATTTCTGGAGCGCGCGTGCTCAGGGCCGACGTCGAGGTTGACCGCAGGGACTTCACCGTGCGCGCGGCGATCGAGGTCGCGCCGGGGGAGCGACTGGCGCTGTTCGGCCCGTCCGGAGCCGGGAAGACTACGCTGCTGGAGGCCATTGCCGGCCTGGTGCAGCCGCGTTCCGGCCTGATCGAGCTGGCCGGCCGGACGCTCACCAGGACCGCCGCGCCCAGGGTCGCGATTCCGCCATGGCAGCGAGAGGTGGGCCTGCTGCGGCAAGACCCCGGCTTGTTCCCGCACCTGTCGGTCAGGGACAACCTGGCGTACGCCCGGCCGGCCCGCGCGGCCGGGCCGCTCGGCGCCGAGCTTGCCGGGGTGGCGGAGGCGCTGGGCATCGCCGGCCTGCTGGACGCGATGCCGGCCAGGCTGTCCGGCGGCCAGCAGCACCGGGCAGGGCTCGGCCGGCTGCTGCTCGCGCACGGCGGAGTGCTGCTGCTCGACGAGCCGTATTCCGGCCTCGACCCCGCGCTGCGCCGCAGCCTGACAGCCCTGGTGGTCGCCCTGGTGACCGAGCGCGGCATCCCGGCCGTACTGGTAGCGCATGAACTGGCGGACGCCCAGGCCTTCGCCAGCCAGCTCGCGATCATCGACAGGGGGGCCATCTTGCAGACCGGTGCGCCGGATGAGGTCGTGCTGCACCCCGCCGCCCGCCGCGTCGCCGAACTCGTCGGCTACCTCGGGTTCGTGCCGGTGCCTGGCCGACCTGGCACGGTGGCCGGCATCCACCCGGACCGGGTTGTGCCCGGCGCCGCCCCGGCCCGCGGGCTGGTACTGACCGGCACGATCGCGGCCAGCCGGCCCGCGGGCGCGACGTACGAGGTTGACCTGCGGTGTGCAGCCGGCCCGCTGGTCACCTGCAGGCTGGCCGTCCGGCCGGGCCCGGCCGGCGCGAGCTTGTCGGTGACCGCGCTGGGCCCGCCCTGCTTCGGGCCGGACGGCTCAGCGGTCGACGCACAGGCCCGCGCGATGGCGGCGCCTGAGCCGGCCGCGCCAGAGCCGGCCGCGCCAGAGCCGGCCGCGCCAGAGCCGGCCGCGTCATGACCGGCGAACCGGGCAGTCAGCGCGCCGGTATCCAGTTGCGGCTGGCCCGCCAGGCCCGCGGCTTCTCCCAGCAGCAGCTGGCCGGCATGGCCGGGGTGTCCAGGCAGGCGGTGTCTGCCGTCGAGGCAGGCGCCTGCGACCCGTCGCTGCGGGTCGCACTTGCGCTCAGCCGGGCACTGGGCCTGACCGTGGAGGCGCTGTTCGGGCCGGCCATCCCCGAGCCGGTGGTCACGACCCGGCCGCTGGCGCCGCTCGGCAGCCCGGGAGCGAGGGTCGGAGTCGCTCCGGTGGGCGACTATTTCGTCGCCCTGCCGCTGTCGGGCGGAACCGTCACCAGAGCCGGTTTCGCGCCGGCCGGCGGCCGGGTCGCGCATGCCGCCGACGTGGCTCCGCTGGGTCCGCCACGGCCGACGCTGGTGGTGGCGGGCTGCGATCCCGCGCTGCCCCTGATCGAGCAGCCGCTGAGCCTGCTCGACCCGCCGGTCTCGTTCGCCTGGTGGCCGTGCCCGAGCCAGGAGGCGCTGGGCCTGGCTGCGGCCGGCCTGGTGCACGTGGCCGGCGCGCACCTGCGCGGCCAGTCGGGTGATTACAACACCGGGCCGGCCGCCGAGTTGCTGCGCGGCGGGGGCGAGGTCGTCGGGTTCTGCTCGTGGCGGGAAGGCCTGGTACTGCGGCCGGAGGTGGCAGCTGGAATCTGCAGCGTCGCGGATGTCGCGGCTGCCCGGCTGCGGCTGGTCAACCGCGAGCCGGGCGCGGAAGCCCGCCGGGTGCTGGACCGGGAGCTGGCCAGGCAGGGGATCGACGGCCGGGAGCTGCCCGGCTACTCGACGAGGGCGACCGGGCACCTGGAAGTGGCGGCGGCGATCGCCGCCGGCCTCGCCGACGCCGGCATCGCCAGCGAGGCGGCCGCGCTCGCCTACGACCTGGCCTTCGTGCCGCTGACCCGGGAGCGATTCGACCTGGTGGTGCCCGCCATGCATGCCGGATCGCGTGAGGTGCAGGCGCTGCTGCGGGCGCTGTCGTCGCGATGGCTGCTCGACCAGCTCGCCAGCCTGCCCGGATACACCGTGACGCAATGCGGCGAGCGACTCGCGACCATCCCGGCCGGCTGACGGACGCGCGCGCCGGCGACCACAGCGAACCCCGCTAGGCGGCGACCTTGCGGGCCAACGTGAGCGTGGTGCTGTACGGGACGGTCATCTGCCCGTCAGGAAACCGGCCCGCGATGATCTTCGCTAGCCGTCCGAGCACGGCTTCCCTGGTAGCGGGCTCCAGCTCAATGAAGTAGGACTTGCTGCGCTCGCCGGTGATCCAGTCGGTGGCCGGCACCTGCCTGGTCCACGGCGCGATCAGGGTGCCGGCCGGCTCCATCCGGCCGTGCGCCGCCGCCAGATCGCTGGCCCAGTCCGGGGCGAGGTGCTCCTCCCTCAGCCGCTGCCGCTGGTAGCCGGGGCAAAACGCGGTGACGAGCTGCTCGTACTCATCGAACCAGGGCTCCCCGGTCGCCTTCGGCCGGTTCCACCAGGCTGCCCAGTGCCCGCCTGGCCTCAGCACCCGGGCGATCTCGGCGGCGGCCAGCCGCTGGTCGAACCAGTGCCAGGACTGCGCGAACGTCACCAGGTCGGCGACCGCGGTCCGGACGGGCATCCGGTTCCCGTCGGCCAGCACGCACGCCGATCGCGGATCGCGCGCCTTCGCCTTTGCCAGCATCTGCCCGCCGATGTCCAGCGAGACGACCCTGGCCCCGCGGGCGGCGAGCTGGCGGCTTGCTATGCCGGTCCCGGCCCCGCAGTCGAGCGTCAGCAATCCGGCCAGCGGCCCGGCCGCATCCTGAAGGGCGGCGAATACCGCGTCCGGGTAAGTCGGCCTCGCGGCGTCGTACTCGCTGGCAGCCGAGTCAAACACCGAGCGGGTGACCGCGTTACCTGGGGGCATTGCACCATTGTGGCGCGAAACGCCACCAGCACGGGAACGGGCTCTAGCCGGCCAGCCGCTGGCGTACCGGCAGCCGAGACCTCTTCGAGCCCGTTCCCGGCCTGGTGAGTTCGGACGCGGGAGCGCCGCTGGCTAGCCGGCGTGCCCGTAGACCGGCACGATCACGGCCTTCGCGATCGTGGCGAAGGTCAGGTTGAAGCCGGCGACCGCCGGCGAGACGTCGGAGTCGACGCCCAGGTGGTCGGTGCTGAGCGCGTGCACGGTGAACACGTACCGGTGCGGGTCGCCAGGCGGCGGCGCGGCTCCGCCGAAGTCCCTGGTCCCGTAGTCGTTGCGGACCGAGAACGCACCGGCCGGCAGCCGGCCGCCGTCGCTGCTGCCCGCGCCGGCCGGCAACTCGGTCACCGAGGCCGGGATGTCCAGCACCAGCCAGTGCCAGAAGCCTGAGCCGGTAGGCGCGTCCGGGTCGTAGCAGGTCACCGCGAACCCCTTGGTCTCCGGCGGGAAGCCGTGCCAGCGCAGGGACGGGGAAATGTTCTGGCCGCTCATGCCGAAACTGTTATAGACCTGCGCGTCGCTCATCTGCTGGCCGTCGGCGACGTCGTCGCTTTCGACCGTGAACGAGGGGACTTTCGGCAGGATGTCGTGCGGAAGTGGAGCGCGTTCAGTCATCGTTTCCTCCAGTTCTGGGCCGCGTGGCCTGCTCCACGCTACTGAAACCGTTGCGGCCGGGCAGGCGAGGCTGGCCTGCCCGGCCGGCCAAGTGCGGTTAACGTGTGCATCGTGAGGACGACGCGGGAGGCGGTCACCTGGGCCAAGCGGGCGGTTGTCGCTATTGTCCTGGTAGGGGCCGCTGTCATTCCCGGCCGGGCCAGCAACGGGCAGCCCCAGCACTGCGCCGGTGCACGCTGTACCACCGCCGGCTCGATTCTGTGGGCCGCCGCCCTGCCGGGGCTCTGGCTGGCCCGGCCCGGCGTGTCTGGCACTGTGCCCGCCGATGGCGGCGCCTACGCCGCGACCGGCGGCGGCCTCGCGGTGATCGGCACGGGCACGACGGTGATCGCGTTCGACGACAGCACCGGTAAGCAGTCGTGGCGGGTGACCCTGGCCGGCCTTCCGGCCGGCTGGGCCGTCGTCGGCGTGCGCGCGTTCCAGGGGATCGTCGCGGTCGGCGCGGCCCCGTCGCAGGCCCCGTCCAGCGCCGCGCCCGGTCAGTCCGGTGCCGGGCGGCGCGAGGTCATGCTGTTGGCAGCGACCGGCCGGCAGATCCGCAGTTACCCTGCGGCGACGTACGGCGGGGCCGTCGCGGCGTCGCGCGCCAGCACCGTGATCGTCGGCGCGCGCGCGATCACTGCCTACGACAACAAGACGGGCGGGGTGCGCTGGAGCCGAGCCATCGGGGCGACCGACCAGACCTGGCGCGTCACTGGGGACACCATCTACGTCACGGCCGACGGCGCCTCGGCCGGAGTGGCCGGCCGGGTCGCTCTGCGCCGGATTGACCTGCGGACAGGGGCGCAGCGGATCGTGCACATCCAGGGGACCGCTCCTGGCTCCCTCGCCGACGCGGTGGGCAACGTCGTGCTGTTCTCCGGCGCCGACGGGGTGCGGGCCTACCAGGGCAGTAACGGCAAGTTCCGGTGGAGTGACGCTGCCGAGGTCGAGCTCGTTGACAGCGGACAGGACAGCGTGTACCTGGCGAGCGGCAACCGCCTCCTCGGCGTCAGCCTCCCCGCCGGGAAAGTTCTCAGTTCTGCGCCGATCTCGGTGGCGGCCGGCCTGTACGGAGTTGCCGACGGCGTGGCCCTCGGCCTGGACGAGAACGGGCTAGGCGACGCGTGGGGCTACGACCTGCAGACCAGGCGGATCGTCTGGACGTCCGGGCCGCTGCCCTGGCCGCACTTCTTCGTTGACCTGTCGGGCCTCGGCGGCAGTCTGAGCCCCGGCAGTACGATCGCGCTGCTCGCGACGTGCGCCAGCGTCGGGCCGGCGGCGAACGCGACCGCCGCGCCGGTCTGCGGTCGGCCGGAACTCGAAGCGGTCCGGATCTGAGCGGCCGCCCGCATAGTTACCGGCCGCCCGCATAGGGACCGCCGCTACTTCCCGGCGTAGAGCGGGGTCAGGGTGTATGGCGAGCGGCAGAGCCTGGACTTGTTCTGGGCTGCGGATGCGTTCCGGACCTGCGGGCAGGTACTACCCGGCGTTGCGCGCGCGACGAAGACGATCGCGACGACCGCGAGCACGACGGCTATCGGGAAGAACAGCGCAGCACGCGGACGCGGCCCGATCCGGAACGGCGGCCGGAAGTGCAGCCGTCTGGCGAGAGCGCCGGGCGCCCGGCGCAGCCGGGACGCGGCCATCAGCGCGCCGTGCCGCAATTGCTCTATCCTCGGCATCTCCTCGTCCTGGTTGAGCCGGGCGAAGATGGCGTAGAGCGCGGCAAGCTTCGGGTCTGATCCCTTGAGCGTGCTTTCGATCCGCTCAAGCACCCTGCGCTGCCGTACGGGCAGGCCCATCGACTACCTCCAATCTGGCCCCTCGAGATTCCCCCCGGCACAACCTAACAAGGCGTCGTGATCAATCTGTTACCGGGATGACGTCGATGGGTGACATCTGTAACGGTCAGATCTGGGCATCGGGCACAAGCGGCGCGCTCTTGCCGTTCGCTCTAGCCTGGACCTAGCGCTGCTCCGGCAATTGCCGCCGGGCTAGCGGGCTCAGGCGGGAGCAGCTGACAGGGGATATATGTCCAGCCAGGCGCTGTCCTACCGCGTTCTTGGCCTGGTCGTTCTCAGCCTGCCGGGTCGGCCGTCTTAGCCGGCCCGCCTTAGCCAGCCCGCTCGGCGAGGTAGCTGTCCTCACGGGCATAGTCGAGGAACGGGTCGAAGTACCCGTCACTGAGCCAGGCGAGCGCGTCCGCGCCCTGGTGGCCGGCTGCCGCGGAGGTCAGCCACTCGACCTGCGCCGCGACGGTGGTCGCGTAGTCGCCGGCCGGCACATAGCCGAGGCGAAGGGCCGCAGTCATGTCGAGCACGATCGGGAACCTCGCTTCCCACGGGTGCCGCCCGAGCGCCGGGTCAGCGGTCTCGTCGAGCAGTACTTCCTTCCAGCTATGCTGCAGCAGCCCGGCGACAGTCCTGGCGATCTGGAGTCCACTCGGTGCATCGGGATCGGCGCTGTTGAGCATCCGCCGGCCGGGCCGGACGGCAGCCGTCTCGATCAGCGCCGCGACGTTGGCGGCGGCGACTGTCTGGGCCACGTCGGCCCCGCGCCGCGCCAGGAGCACGGCGGGCCGGCGGTCGAGCACCCGCTTGACGAAGACCCATTCCCGCGGCCGTGCGGCCCACGGGCCGTGTACCTTTCCCGGCCGCAGCACCGTCACCGGCGCGCCGCTGTCGAGCAGGACCTGCTCGGCCGCTACCTTGCAGGCTCCGTAGCCTTCCCTGCTCTGGTAATCGCCGCCCGCGGCCGGCGCCATCGTGGGCTGGTCTTCCCGGATCGGCTTACCGAAGTTCGGCGGGGCGTCGGAGTTCACGTGGCGGCCGGCCGCGTCGACGTAAACGGCGCTCGCCGAGATCATCACTGTCGAGGCCGACGCGCGCGCCAGCGGCAGCAGCGCGGCGGCGTCCGCCGCCGTGTAGCAGAGGCAATCCACGATGAGGTCAGCGCCATCCCCGGCGGCGGCGCGCAAGGCGCCGGCATCGGAGCGGTCGGCCGCGATGAACCGGGCGCCTGCCGCGGTCAGCGAGGCCGGCATCCGGGCGGCGTCCCGGCCGGCGAGGTCAACCTGCCAGCCCGCGGAGACGAGCCGACTGGCGGTGGCCCGGCCGATGAGGCCGGTACCGCCGATGATCAATGCGCGCCGCATTTCCGTCAAACTAGCTCATCGCGTGCCAGCGCTGGCCGGGAGAGGCCCGTTTCCGCATGCCTTTGGGGCCGCGAAGCGTCCTCGGTGTGTGCGCTGCTGCCCCCGGCCGCGACTTGGCATCCGAAACGGTCGCTGCAGTGTTACCTTTTCACCCGATAAGCCCGGTTCCAAGCGCACGTTTCGAGTGCCCAGTGAAAGGCGTCCTGGCCGGAAGGCTAGCTGCGACTCGCAGCGCGCGGGGCTGGGACCAGGGCGCGGCGGTGACCTACACCGCGCTGCGCGCGAGATGGACGATGATGTCAGCGGCAAGCTCCACCGTCTCAGGCAGGACTTGCATGATCCGGCCGTATACCTGCTCTTGCGCCGAGGCCGGCAGCTCAAGGTAAGCCGAGATGGTCGAGAGATGACCGACGTAGTCGCGGGCGCTCATCGTCAGGCGCCGCTCGATCACCGACTGCTTAACATCGGTGAACCACTCAGACCCTCGCAGCTCCGTGCCCGGCCATTGCATCTCACGTCCGGGAGGCGTTCCGTCGGGAGACGGAACATCGTCGGTCTCCAGGAACGGCGCACGGGCCGCGCGAACCGCTTCCGCCACGGACGGATCGGCCAGCTGGCCCGGCCCGCCGAACGAGGCAACCACGCCACCCGGCTTCAGCAGCGCGGCCACGCGCGACCACCGCCCCGCTGGGTTCGTCCAGTGCAGTGACGCCGCCGCATAAACCAGCCCGTAGCTCCCGCCCGGCCGCAGGTCCTCGAACGCGGCTTGGATAGTCCTGACGTTTGCAGGCACGTGCGTGCGCAGCTCGGCGAGCATGGCCGCGTCGGGCTCGGTCGCGGTAACCCTGACACCTCGCTGAACGAACAGGCGGGTTGCCTTGCCGGTCCCGGCGCCAATCTCGAGCGCGCGGAGTACCGGCCTCCCCGCGTAGGTCATCACCATGTCGAAGAGCTCCACGGGGTATCCCGGCCGGAAGCGTTCGTACGCTTCCGCGACCGGCCCGAAGCTCAGTGCGCGACTAGGCATGCCGAGCATCCTCACACGATCTGCGTTGTCAACGCCCGGTCTTCTCCGTGCCGGCCAGCTTGCGCAGCAGGCCGAAGACTTTCACGGATGCTGCCGCACGCGAGACCAGAGCCGCCGGCGTCGCGCCTGCTGGCTCATTCGAGGTCGAAGGCGGCGTGGATGGCGGCTGTCAGCGCGGCCTCCTGGGCTGGCAGCAGGTATCCGATTCGCTCGCCCAGAGCCATCTTCGGGATCGTGATTATGTTGTCGCAGTTCACCACTGAATCATGGCTGAGGCCGTTGGCCTGCCCGACCGGGATCTCGACGGACAGGCCACGCGCCGTAGATGTAACCGGCGCGACGGTTATCTGCGTTCGCTCCAGGATGACCAGCTCGCGGGTGAGGACCAGGACCGGGCGTGCCTTATCCAGGTGCGCGATGTGGATCGGCCTCACTGGTCCAGGTCCGCGGGATGGCCGGAGAGGTATCGCACGAGATCGACCATGTCGCTGTCATCGCCGGTTCCGGCGTAGATGGCAGCGTCCTGGACGGCCATTTCGTGACGGCGCTCCCGCTCCAGTGCTCGCGTGATGACCGTCGCCCGGCTCGAGCCGCGGCCCGTCTGGACGAGATGGTCGACGAACTTCACCATGTCATCGGGCAGCCGCACCGCGATCTGCGTGCTCATACCAAGATGGTACCAGAATGGGATACGGGCTGTTTGAGTCGGCCGACCGCTTAGAAGATCGTCGGCGGGACCTCCCTGAGCCGCGCAAGTGCAGGTCAGGGAGCCTCCGGCGTCGTCCTCACATAGCCGCGGGAGACCCCGGTTCGCCGCCAGATCGGGCACGCAGCGGGCACGGCCTTTGGGCTATTCGATGGCAAGCCGACCCGGACCGCAGGGAGCACAAGCGATGGAAGAACCGGAAGCGGCGCGGCAGAATTTTGGTGCAGTTGTAGTCCCATCTTGGGCCTGCTGGGCTCGTAAACTCGGGGTATGACCACCAGAGAGCGGTTGCACCGGCTCGTGGATGATCTCAATGAGGATCAGGCGGAAGAGGAGCTGGCCCTGCTGGAGAGCCAGCCGACCGAGGAGCGTGAGCCTGAGGCACTGCCTGAGTTCTTCGGCATGCTGCATTCGGGCAAGGGGGACCTGGCGGCCCGGTCGGATGAGATCCTGCGCGCGGAGGTCGGTCATCGTTGCTCATCGTTGATACAGGCCCGCTGGTTGCTGCTGCAGATGCTGACGATCATGACCACGACCGCTGTGTGGAGATGTTCCGGACTGCCCGTCGGCCATGGCTGGTGCCGCAGACTGTCATAACGGAGGTCTGCTACATGCTCGAGCGCGAGCGTGGTAGCCAGGCCGAGTCCGCGTTCCTGCGGTCCTTTAGCCGCGGCGACCTGACGTTAGCCGAGCTGACGGTCGAGGACACTGACCGGATGGCCGAACTGGTCGACACCTACGCCGATCTTCGGCTTGGCGGCGTCGACGCGTCGGTGGTCGCGATCGCCGAACGACTTAACGTCGCCGCCGTCGCGACGCTGATCGGGGTACTGAGTCCCGAGGACGGTAGATCTTACGAGTACGCGCTGGGTAGGGCGACGGCTAGCGGAAGAAGGTTGGCCGTAATGGCTTGATCCTGCGAAATGCCCGACGAAAGACTCAGCGTGCGGATCTTTCCGGCAGGAACGGCGTGGTGGGAAGATTAACAGGTTGGCCAAGCATTCCCGCACGTCACCGAGAACCGACTAGCAGGTCACCGTTGCCGAGGGACGACTAACTGAGGCGCACGGAGCCGGGCAGATTGAGGCCGTACCCGTTGGATCTGCTATAGCCTCGCTGCACACGTCGGTCGGTTGACTTGTCCGTACGTGCTGAGGGCCTCCGATGCGGTCGTACCGGGCTCTCCGTGGGATTTGCAGACGACGGCGTTCCATGCACAATCCGGTCGCGCCGCACGTCAGGATCGGGCATGTGAGCCGTGCGTCGCTGGCATGCCGCTGGACCCGGAGTGGAAGGTGATCAGGCCATCCTCGCGTCACAGGAGCCGTAGCAGCTGCTCGACCGTCATGCCGATGTCCGCAAGAATGCCGCGGAGCGTGCCCCTGGCCACGTCACGGCGCTGGTGCACCGGCACCGTTGTGCCGCGGCCATCAGGATGGCGCAGGATGTAGTGACTGCCGTGAATCCTCGCCACTTCGAATCCGTCTCGCTCTAACGCCCGGACGACCTGCTCGCCGCGCACCGAGGGAACGGGCGGCATCAGGCCACGTCAACAGTGACCGTCAGCTCGTCCGGCGGGCCGAATTCGGCGATCAAGCCTTCCAGAGCCTCGCGTAGATCCTCGACCGCAGCCTCGGCGCTGTCGCCCTCGCCGTGTGCACCCACGCCAGGCCTCAGCTGCGCGTGCGCGCACCAGATGCCACCCTCGTCCTGCTCGACGGCGTAGGGGACATGAATGGCGCGGCGCACTAGTGTCGACTCCTTAAGGCGATCAGCTAACACATGCTATCGCGTGCGGTGGCGGCGTGGCTGGACCAGGACGCCGCGCTCGGCCGCCAAAGGCGCTCCGCTCGGGCATGAGGCAGGGGACTCGATGGCGGGCAGCTCGATGCCGGGCCTGGCGCAGTCGCTGACCGCACCTGAGGCGCGCTCGGCCGCGTAGCCCGAACAGTGCTGCCGCTGCGTCTGGGAGTTGCCGTGCCGGCAGCCGTACAGGCCGGATGATGCCGTAGTACGTCCGATGACTGCGGGACAGGATCTGCGGCGGCGCTGCGGCCGAGAACGCTGGCAGTGCGCGGCTGGCTCCCAGAGTGGCTCACCCCTGCCAGCTCGGCCTGTGCCGTTCGAATCTGGTCGCCGGCGAGCTTGTGACCGGCGGTGGCTGTCTGTGGCTAGATGTCCTGGAAGGAGCAACTGCCTGCGAGCAGTACGTCATTCCAATGGCACTGATCTTTCCGAAAAGTTGCTTCTAGCAGGATAAATGGGCGCGCCTGGAGGACTCGAACCCCCGGCCGGCTGCTTAGAAGGTCGTTTCGCCAGGTCACCGGACCTGCTGCTTCCCAGGTCAGGACGAGTGAGCAGTGCTCGCTAGTGCTCTTGAATGTCCGCCGTAGTCGACTGGTTCTGGCACGGATCTGGCACGAGCGTGTGCCCGCACTCAAGCGCGCGCTGATGTCGTCTGACCGGGCTTGCGAGAGCGTCCCCGCTCCCATTGCGCTCCCATCGGCATGCCGCCTATGCCTGGGTGATCGCCCTGGCGGCCTCGGACAATCTACTTGCAAGGGCCATCCCTGATGCGCTGCCCTGCAACAGTCCCGCTCGATCCGCCCGATCTTGTCGGACAGTCCAGGCATACTTCTGACAACGACGCGAGGGGGGCCAAGTGACCACAGCCTGTATCGCCTTGCCCGAGCTGGAGCGGTACCTCGCAAAGGCAGCTGACCTCCTTCGCGGCAGTGTTGACCAAGCTGACTTCAAGGCGTACATCTTCCCGTTGATGTTCTTCAAGCGGATCAACGACGTTTACCTGGAGGAGTTCGCCCAGGCGCTGGAGGAATCTGGTGGCGACCACGAGTTCGCCGCCTTCGCCGAGAATCACCGCTTTGCCATTCCTGAGGGCAACCTCTGGGCTGATGTACGAAGCCATAGCGAGAACATTGGTACTGCCTTGCGGACCGCATTCCGCGAGATTGAGAAGGCCAACCCCGAGACACTTTACGGCATCTTCGGCAACGCCAACTGGACCAACAAGGACAAGCTTCCGGACCGGAAACTGGCAGACTTGATCGAGCACTTCTCTACCAAGGTGCTCTCAAACGCGGCAGTGGCGCCCGACGTGTTCGGCAATGCCTACGAGTACCTAATCAAACGTTTTGCTGACCAATCCAACAAGAAGGCCGGCGAGTACTACACCCCTCGCTCAGTGGTCAGCCTACTGATCAGCATTCTCAACCCGGCCGAAGGTGACAGCATCTACGATCCCGCATGCGGCACCGGGGGCATGTTGATCGAGGTGATCGAGCATGTCAAATCCGTCGGCGGGAGCCCCAAGACCTTGTGGGGCAAGCTTTATGGCCAGGAGAAGGTGCTCGGGACCTCATCTAGACGGCGAGGCGCTGCTGCAGGGCGTCGTGGCTGAGCGGCCCGCAGCGGCTGGTGATGAACAGCGGGTCGCCGGGTGCGCCTGCGCGCTCGGCGAGCCAGGCCCGCAGCGTGGCGACGGTGGCGGGAGTGAGCGGGGTG
>DAHVAR010000203.1 GCA_027314515.1 Actinomycetota bacterium | reverse complement strand
CGGCGATCAGCCCGGACGCCTCCACGACGGCGCTGGCCGGGTCGACCGAGAGCGAGCAGTTCGCCGCGGCGCACTGACCGGCACCCGTTAGCTGGCGGCCTTCCCGCTGCACGGACCGGGAAGGCCGCCACCCATCAGCGGCGCGCGTAACGGACGGTGCACAGCGGGACGAAGACGGCCAGCAGCAGCACAGTCCAGCCCAGCGTCGCGGTGATCGGGTGCTCGAGCGGCCAGCTGCCGCCCGCCGGCACCGCCGGGTTGCCGAACAACTGTCGTTCCGCGGCGGCTACCGCGCTTATCGGGTTCCAGTCGGAATTCGCCCGCAGCCACGCCGGCATTCCGCCCGTCGGCACGAACACGTTGAACACACTGGTAACCGGCAGGAGCATGATGCCCGCCTGCGACGCGGTCTCCTCCTTGCCCACCACCAGCCCGAGATACATGCCCACCCAAGTCATGGCGATCTGGAAGGCGACAAGCAAGCCGAGGGCGGCCAGCGCATTGGCTGCGCCGCGCTCGATCTGCGGCGTGACGGCAGGCTGGCGTTCCTCTGCTGGCGCACCCGCGATGAGAACCCCTTCTTTACCATCGGGTTCGCCGCGGCCGCGGCACTCGGCCGCCGCGAGATGCCCGGGCCGGATGCTGCTTTCTCCCTCGCCGGCACCGGCCGGGCAGGCGCGTTGCTGAGCGGTGCGGGGTTCGGCGTCATCGAGTTCGTGAAGGCGGACGAGCCGATGCTCATCGGCCGCGGCGTAGACGACGTGCTCGAGTACGAGCGCACCTTCCCAGCGCCGCATAGGTCCTGACCGGGCTCAGCCCGGCACAAGCCGGCGAGCTGACCAGACAGGTCCGGGATCACCTGGTGGCGTACGCATCGCCAGCTAGGGTGACCATGCCCAGCTCGGCCTGGCTAGTCACGGCGCAAGCTGTATGAGCCGCCGGATCACGCTAACGCAGGGATGGCCAGGCAGGCCTCTGGTGCGTTCTGGGTGCTCTTGCTCAACAATTCCTCGCCCTGACCAGTCGTTACCATGTGTGCATGCGAGGCGGAGAGGTGATCCGGCGAGCCCGGACTAGAGGCGACCTGTCAGCTGCAGAGCTGGCAGGACAACTTGGCGTCTCCGAGGCCGAAGTGCGCGCCTTGGAAGTCGGCGACCCGGCTTTCAGCCTGGTCCAGCGGATCGTCGAGGCATGTCACGCCAACTTCGCCAGCGTCGTAACCGAGCCTGACGTCGATCCCGAGGATGTAACGCTGCTCGAAGAGACACTCCGGCTGACTCCCGAAGAACGCCTCCACCGCATGCTCGCCTACGTCCGGTTCATCGAAGCGGGCCGCGCCGCCGTCATGGAGGCCCAGTGAGTGAGTTCGCGCCCGAGGAAATCCTCCGGATCCTCAACAAGCACGAGGTCCGGTATGTTCTCATCGGGGGTCTGGCGGCAACGTTCTACGGTTCGGTCACACCAACCTTCGACGTGGACATCACTCCGGAAATGACTATGGCGAATCTCGCCCGGCTCTCGGCGGCGCTCACGGAACTCGGCGCTCACATCCGCGTTGAGGGTATCCCCGGCGGGCTGCCGTTCTCGCACGATGCCACGAGCCTGATGGGCATCACGACACTGAATGTCGTCACCAAGTTCGGCCCGCTCGGTCTCGCTACACAGCCTGCCGGTGTCACCAGCTTCGCTGACTGGGACGCCGGAGCGAGGGACCTGACCGTCTCCGGGATCCGGATACGACTGGCCGACCTAGTACTCCAGCCGTAGATCGTTATGTTGCATGGTCTTGGGTTATTTGCCGCTGGTAGTGGCAGGTCCGGGCGCGGTGCTGGTGGCGGCGGCGATGGTAAGGACGGCGGCGCCGAGCATGGCCAGGGTGACCCACCGGTACCAGGAGCCGCGTGTCCAGGAATCCCGGCCGCCTCGCAGCGGCCCGGGTCGCCGGTCCAGGACTTCGGCAGGTACAGCGCCCGGTCAATCAGCGCGTGCCCGCGCGGGGCAGCATAGCCAAGGTAGACCGCGACCTGGGCGTTCTCGATCCGGCCCGCGGTGCCGGTGTACTGCCGCTGCACCCCCGGCGTGGCGGTGCCTTTCTTCACGTCCCCCGTCTCATCCACCACCAGCACCGCGCCGGGATCACCCAGCTGCTCCACGACGTAACTGCGCACGTCGTCGCGGACCCCGTCGGCGTCCCACCGGGCCCGGGACAGCAGGTGCTGCATCCCGTCCGGATTCCGGTCCCCGGCATGCTCGGCGATCGTCCAGCAGTTCTTGCGCGGCAGCTCGGCCGACAGGCCCAGCACGAACGCCCGGGCCCGGCGCCGCGGCTCCACCCGGCTGAACCGGGCACCGGCCCGGGTCATCAGCTCATCGAATGTCCCCAGCCAGCGGCCAGGGTCTACGCTGGGGCCAGCGGCCGCCAGAAGATCATCGCGAGTCATCACAAACCCAGATGATCAGACAGCGGCCGACCCGTCTCCGGTACCGGCACCCAAGATCTACGGCCCGGGCGGCAGGCAGGGCTGCATCACGTCCAGCCGCGACCGGCGTAGCATCCGCCTGCCATCTCACACCCAGGAGCACACATGCGACGAGGCGAGGTCTGGTGGGTCGAGTTCGACGAGCGACGGCCTGTCGTGCTGCTGTCGGAAGACGAGCCATCCGGGTTCCGGGCGATGCAGGTCGTCGCTCCAGCGGATACCGACATCTCCGGCCTGGGAATCGAGGTGGCAGTCGGCGTCCCGGAAGGACTGCCCTTTGAAGGCGTGCTGCGGTTCGCGTTCCCGTGGCCGGGCTTTACCCCGTGCACCTGGCTGACCACCCTGAGCCGGGACGACCTGATCGAGCGGGCAGGCGCAGTGTCCACCGCCAAGCTCAGCGAGATCGACGACGCACTGCGTGCCAGCGAGCAAAGGACGGAGTGGACCCCGGCCGCGGCGGCCAGGCTCAGCGAGATTAAGGATTCCCTCCGCCGGCGGACTCAGACATACGGAGAAGGAACGGACGCCCACGCTGACGAAGGTCGATCTCGTCCGCACGACCGACGGTCCGCGGCGCCTCAGCAACAAGATCACGATCTACGGCTGGAGTACTAGCCGACATCGTCCGGTCCAAGGAGGCGGCGAATAGCGACAAGGACAAGGCACAGCTTCCGTTGCTGCGGTCGCTTCTCGAGCGGCTGCGGCGCCGAACTGAATGATCGCACTCAAGCGGGCAGGCACACGGCGCCATATCGATCACTTTCCAGACCGTATAGCACAGAGCTTCTGCGATGCCAGGCAACCAGTGCGCTGTGGCCATCGCCGATGCCGACGGCCTGGATGCCGTCACCATCCGTGCCGTAGCCGCACGGATCGGCGCGAGCGCGATGTCGCTCTACAGCTACGTTCCCGACAAGCAAGCGCTCGTCCACGACATGGTCGAGCACGTCAGCGGCGAACTCGGACTGCCGGCCGCCCCCAGCGGAGACTGGCGGGCCGATATGCACGCACTCGCCCGCCAGCAGCGGGACATGACGCTGCGCCACCCATGGCTGATCGCGGCCCTCTCGCACCGGCAGCCGCTCGGCCCGGCGACCCTCGCTTACCTGGAGTTCGGCCTGGGCGCGCTCGAGCCCACAGGCCTGTCCGCCGGGGCCCGGCTGGAGACCATCGCGCTGATCAACGGCTTCGTGGTCAATCTGGTCCGGGCTGAGCTGGCAGACTCCGCGCGGGACCTGCCCGATCCCGATCAGACTGCCCGTTACCAGCAGGAACTGCACGACCTGCTCATCAGCGGCCGGTACCCCCGGTTCGCCGCCGCGGTGCAGCAAGCGGCCATGCCGGCCATCGACCTGGCCGAGCAGTTCGACCGCCTGCTCGACCGCCTCTTCGACGGCCTGGTCCCGCACGGGACAGCTCCGGTACCCGGTCAGTGACCTCCCGTCAGCGGTAGCCGGGCCGGTGGTGGCCGATGATGCCGATCGGCAGGTGCCGCGGCGACAGCCAGACCTCGGTGCAGCCGGCCGCCCCGCAGGCAACCTTGATGTGGCCGCCGCGAGCCTGCCGGGCAGCCGCGCACTCACACGGCTCCCAGCTCATCGTCACGGTGCCTGGCCGCCAGGGGTGACGGAGCCTGCACCGTTCGGGAATGCTCGCGCAGATCGCCGATCTGTTCTGGTCCACAGCTGAATTCAAACACGCCATCGATTGCGGTGAAAGCACCGGTCGCCTCGCGGCCGCATGCCGGGCCTGCTGCCGCGGCCGACCGCGACCGTGATAGACAGACTCTCATGGCGACGATCAGCGTCTTCGCCGAGCGGACCATAGCCGCGCCAGCAGCCAGGGTGTACGGGTACATCGCGGACATGCGCGGGCACCATCCGCGCTTCCTGCCGCCAGCCTTCCTGGATTTCCGGGTCGAGTCCGGTGGTGTCGGCGCTGGCACGGTCACCAGGTTCAAGCTCACTGCCGGCGGCCGCACCAGGGAGTACCACATGACGGTGGCCGAACCTGACCCTGGCAGGGTACTGACCGAGTCCGACGACTC
Source organism: Actinomycetota bacterium (assembly GCA_027314515.1). Taxonomy (GTDB): domain Bacteria; phylum Actinomycetota; class Actinomycetes; order Streptosporangiales; family Streptosporangiaceae; genus JAJYUU01. The sequence continues at coordinate 13,118 of DAHVAR010000203.1, read as the reverse complement.
CTCGAGCCTTGTTACCACCACTACCGTGACGCAGCGGGGGCAGGCCTCGTGCGCGGTACGGATCTCCACCACCTGGGCCGGCGCGCCCGGGATCGGCGGACTGTTCGAGCGGATCTTCGCGCCGCGAGTCATGCGCGGCGTCTACGCCGACGAACTCGACCACCTGGCCGCGTACGTCCGCGAGCGCGATCTCGGCTAACCCGACTCGGATTGGCGGCCAAGCCGGTTGCCATGCGCTGCTGCCTGGCGTGCGGGAGAACTGGATCTGCCCGCGGGAGTCTCCGGGCTAAGGTTAGCTGCCATGGTGCACCGGGTTCCGTGGCTAGATGTTCACGCCCATCCTGGCCGGTGCTTCCTCGCTGATGCAGCCGAGGCAGGTCCGCTGGTCGGCCAGCTTGGCGACGAGGACCTGATCGCGGCCCTGGCGGCGGCACGGAAGGCCGGCCTCGCCGCGGTCGCGGTGTCTACCGTGGCCGACTTGCGGGTCCTGTCGCGCGACCACGACCTCGGGCTTCGCGCTACTGGCTCATTCCGGCCAGGCGAGGCGTACGACGACCATAAGCGTCAGCTTGACGGGATCTGCCGGATCCTCGCGGCGGCAGGCGCGGACGTCGCAGTTACTGCCGCCGGCATCGGCAGGGCCCATCTCGACGGGCGAACCGCTGTCCTGCTGAGTTGCGAAGGCGGCGACTTTCTCGAGGGCGAGCTAAGCCGGCTGGCTGAGGTGCGGGCCGCCGGAGTGTCCTCGCTCACGCTGGTCCACTACCGGGTCAGCGACATCGGCGATGTGCAGACCGAGCAACCGGTGCACGGCGGGCTCAGTGCCTTCGGGCGTGATGTCGTGGCTGAATGCAACACGCTCGACATCATCATCGACTGCGCCCACGCGAGTTTTGAGACGACGGCGGCAGTGCTGGCGCAGTCTCGCGACCCGATCATGGTGTCGCACAGTCACCTCGACCACGCCGGCCGGCATCATCCGCGGCTGCTGACCGCCGAGCACGCTCGCCTGGTCGCCTCGGCTGGCGGCCTGATCGGAGCTTGGCCGTCCGGTGTCAGCAGCGGCAGTCTCGGCGATTTCGCTGATGAGATCCTGCGCCTGGTCGACCTGATCGGCGTCGACCACGTCGCGATCGGGACCGACATGGACGCGAACTTCCGGCCCGTCCTGCGCAGCTATGCCGACTTCGCAGCACTTCCGCAGTTGCTGACCGGCCGCGGGCTAACCGAGGACGAGATCGACAAGATACTCGGCGGCAATGCGCTGGACTTGCTGCGGACCGTCGCCGGCGCGTAGCGGCTTAGGCGGCAGCCGAGTCGTCGCGAGCGGCGCGTGACCCGCCGGTGTCAACGTCGCATCCGATCCGGCCCCCGGCCCATCCGGTTATGAGTACTTATGCCCGATCTTGATCGCATGTTTCGGGTGCTATGTCGGCGCCCAGCGGCTAGCGGACCAGCTTGCGCGCCGCGACCCGGGCCTGGTTCACCGGCTCGAGCCAGGAGTACGTCCGGTAAGCGCCGCGCTCCACCAGGCGCAGCTTGGCCCCGCGCGCCCCGGCCGGGTGCTGGTAGCTGGCCGGCCGGTATCGCTGGAAGTCCTCGTGCATCCGGCGGAAGAACCGCTGCCGTTCCGCCCTGGGCACCAGGCCGGGCAGACCGACCCGGCCGACGCCGATGCCGGTCGTCTGCAGGACGGTCGTGTAGTGCCAGATCGCCCGCTCGAACACCGCCGCCCGCAGTGCGTCGCTGACCGGCTGGCCGGCTGCGTCCCGGCTGGCCAGCAACTCGAAGACACGCTGGTAAGCGTCGAATACCGCGAGGTGGCCCAGGCTCGTCGTGGCGAGGGCCGAGCCCTTACGCTCTCGCCGGTAGCGATAGCACACAGCCTCGACCGCGCCGATCACATCGGCGGACAGCAGCGCCGCGCAGGTGACCAGGATGTCCTCGTGGATGCCGCCGGCAAAGCTCACCCCGAGGCCGGACAGGTAATCCCGGCGGAACAGCTTGCTCCACGACGTCATCGTCAGGTCAATCAGCCCGGGCTGCTCCTCGAGCGTGCAGCCATCCGCGGGAACCTCGGACAGCCGGCCGGCGTACGGATTCGGCTCGGTCCTGCCGCCCGGAAACAAGCTGACCCAGTTGATGAGCAGCACGTCGGGCTTGCTCACCGAAAGCGACGCGCTCACCGCAGCCAGCCCGCCATCGGCTACCGCGTCGTCGCCGTCGACGAACCAGACATACTCACCGGCCGCCTGTTCCAGCGCCAGGTTGCGGGCATGTCCCTGTCCGCCGTTGTGGTCCAGGCGGACGACCCGCAGCCGCGGATCGGCGGCGGCCCGATGGTCCAGGATTGCCCCGCTGCCGTCGTCCGACCCATCGTCGACGGCGATGACCTCGACGTCGAATTCGCCGGCCAGGATCGAGTCCAGGCAGGCAGGCAGGAATTCGGCGACCCGGTAGACCGGCACGATGACGGAGATGGCCGGGACCGCGGCCACCGCGCCGTCACCGGTCACCGTCCGTCGCCCGTCACCACGGCGGCCTCGCTCGCGGGCTCGGCGCCGGTGCCGTTCTCAGCGGGCTTATCTAGATCCAGCGTGGATGGCCACCAGTTCCACTTGCCGAGCAGTACCACCGTGGACGGGACCAGCAGGGTGCGCACCAGGAACGTGTCCATCAGGATGCCCAGCGCCAGCCCGAGCCCGATGTCGCGCACCTGGCTCGCACCCGAACCGCTGCCAGCCGCGACTGTCAGCACGATGAACGAGCCCGCCAGCACCAGGCCCGCCGAGGTAACGGTAGTTCCGGTGATCCCGACGGCCTTGGCGACTGCCTGCCGCAGCGGCAGCCGGTGCGACTCCTCCCTGATGCGGGTCATCACCAGGATGTTGTAATCCTCGCCGAGTGCTAGCAAGAAGATGAACATCAGGAACGGCATGAAGAACTCCAGGCCGCCACTGCCGCCGAGCTTGATGAAGATGAGCACTGACAGGCCGAGTGCGGCGAGGTAGGAAACCCCCACCGAGGCGATCAGGTACAGCGGCGCGACCAGGCTGCGCAGCACCAGCGCGAGCAGGATCCCGATCGCGAGGATCGCCACCGGAATGATGTGCGCGAGGTCGCTGACCGAGATACGGCTGATGTCGTAGAGCGCCGGTGCCTCGCCGCCGACGCCGGACGCCACCGCGCCCACCGACTTAGCGATCCTGGTGGTCGCCGCGCGGATAGCCGGCACCGCGTTCATGGCAGCCGTGCTGCCGGGGTTGAGGGTCGCGGATCCGGCCCCGGCCCGCAACCCGGTGGAGAACATCACGGTCTTGCCGTCCGGGCTGACGTAGTTCCCGGTGACCCGGTAGAGCTGGTAAGCCTCCGCCGGAATCCGGCCGTGGTCCAGGGCAACGGCGGACGGCGTGGCCGGCAGCTTGCCGGCCGGCCCGAACGCTCCGCACAGCCCGGCGAACTGCGCCGACGTCAGCGTGATCCCGCCCACCGGGTTTAGCGGGCCGGTGACCTGGGTGAATAGCCGGCTCGCCTGCAACTGCGCGGTCGCCTTGGCCAGCGGTGCCGGATCGGCGCAGACCGGTGCCGCGAACTTGAAGATCAGGCTGGTCGGATTCGCCGCCGACTGAGGGAAGTGCTTGGCCAGCAGCGCCGTCCCGGCAGCCGAGTCGCTGCCGGCTGGCGGGGCGGTGTTGCCGCCGAATCCCGCCGCCGTGTAGCCCATGACCGCGAACGACAAGCCGCCGAAGAACACCACGCCCGCCGCGAGCGTCGGCACCGGGTGCTGCACGATCCGGCCCGCCACCCGGCCCCACACGCCGGCCTTCCCGCTGCCCTGGATGCTCCACGGCAGCAGCTTGGGCCTGCCGAACACGGACTGGAACAACGTCCGCTTGATTGCCAGCAGCGACAGCCGGATGGACAGCAGCGCTGGCAGCAGGGTCAGGCCGGCCGCCAGGATGACGACGACGGCGATCGCGAACGGCCAGGCAAGGTCGGAGTAGAAGGAGAAGCTTGCCAGCAGCAGGGTGAGCACGGCCGCGATTACCGTCAGCGCCGAGGCGCTGATCGACTCCCCGACTCTGGTCACCGCGTGGGTGATCGCGTGCCTGGCTTCCGGCCTGGGATGCGCAAGGTCGGCGAGGATGCTGCGGCCCGCCCTCGCCCTGCCGGGGAAGGTCCCACCGCCGGTGTCGTGCTGAGCCGTGCGCAGTTCCTCCCGGACGCGGAACACCAGGAACAGCCCGTAGTCCGTGCCGGCCCCGATGACCAGCACGATCAGCAGCAACTGCGCGATCGGGGAGACCTGCAGGCCGTGCCTGGCGGCCTCAGCGACAAGGGGCCCGGCGATGGACACCGACAGCGCGGCAGGCAGCACGGTGGTGATTGCCAGCGTGAACGACCGGAAGATCAGCACCAGCAGCACGATCACGAACAGGACTGACAGGCCCTGCACCTTGTTACTGGTAGAGCCGGACGCTTTCTGCTGGTCCACCTGAACAGCCAGCTGACCGGCCACATGCGCTTGCAAGCCGGGCGGCAGGTGCGCATCGGCGATCTGGGTACGGATCGCGCCGATGAGAGTCTTCGCATAGGCCGGGTTACCGCTGCCAGCCACGCTTGCCAGGGCGACCAGTTGCTCGGCCTGGCCGTCGGTCGACCGGCCAGCGTCGATCACCTTGGCGACGCCGGAAACCTTGCGGATCCTGGCCTGCAGCCCGTCGATCGCGACCACGTCCGCTGGGGTCAGCGGTCCTGCCGTCGTCGTCGCGGCCACCACCGGGATCGGCTGCCGGCCGGCCGTGCCGAACGGCTTGGCCAGCGTCGCGGCCTGCGAACTCGGCGCGTTCGCCGGAAGGAACTTCTGATTGTTGCCCTGGGTGACGCTCGACAGCGCCGGCAGCTGAGTTGACGCTGCTATTGCCCCGGCTATCCAGATCAGTAGCATCAGCCAGCGAAACCGCACGCTAAAACGGCCGATCGCCCCGTAGATCGCATCCACGCGCATGAGCAGCGATACTACGGTAGGTAAGTGACTGCAAAGACCTTGGCCTAGTGCCGAAAGCAGCGCTATCCGGTCACGTCATCGCCGGTTTGCCTGCCCTCCGCCGGTCAGCCATCGGGGAGCGCGCCGGCCGCTCGCCGGCTCACGCAAGGCGGGCTTCCGCTGTCGGCAGCCTGACCGAATACCCCGGTCCGGCAACCTCCCGGCTGACCGGCATCAGTCTGGCTGCGGCCGTCTCGGGCAGCAGCGTGATTATCACCAGGTCGCGCGCTGTCCGGCCGTATCGTGAGTACTCAGCTGCCGGTACTGGCCTAACGGCGCTGGCACTGACCGGCCTGGCTGCGCCAGGGGATGCACCAACTCGGAATGTCTCCGGACATGCCGGGCGGGTGCTGGTCTGTCAGCGGTAATGCCGGCAGACTCGTCTAGGGCATGTCCGTGCCCCGCCTCCGCGCGGCCGGGCAGCCGCAGGAGGGACACCGATGCAGGAGCTGCGCCTCGTCGCAGTCAGCGAGGACGGCAGTTACGCCATCCTTGCGGTGCCGGGGCGGAGCGGCCGGTTCCTGCTGCCCATTGACGAGCGGCTGAGGACGGTGGCCAAGGGTCAGTTTTCCCGGCTCGCCCAGTACGAGATCGAAGTGGAGAATCCGTTGCGACCCAAGGAGATCCAGGAGCGCATCCGGGCGGGCGAGACGGCAGATCAGATCGCGGACGCGGCAGGCATCCCGCCGGACAAGATCCGCCGGTTCGAGGGGCCGATCCTCGCCGAGCGCCAGTACCAAGCGCAGCAGGCCCAGCGGGCCACGATCCGCGGCCGGGGTGACGCTGGACCAGGCCCGCGACTTGGCGATGTGGTGGCCGAACGGCTGACGGCAGCCGGTGCCAGCGCAGAGGCCGCCGAGTGGGACTCGCGCAAGCGCCCGGACGGGAACTGGCAAGTTCAGCTGCAGTTTGCCATCGGTGGCCGGACCGGCACCGCGCAGTGGATCTACGATCCGCGACGGCGGCACGTCATCCCGGATGACGACCAGGCCGTCCGGCTTTGCTTGCCGCGCGAGGAGTGGGTCGCTACCACCTTTGCCGAGCGTGCCCAGGCTACGGTGACACCAATCGGCTCCCGGCAGCACGGCCCGTATGCGGATCCCGGCCGTGAGCCCGAGCGGCGCATCGCGCCGGGCATTCCTCGCTCGCGTGACGCCGGGTTGCGCGAGCCGGGCCTGGCCGTCGCGACGGAGCCGGGCCTGACCATCGCGACGGAGCCGGATCCCGCTCCCGCCGGGGCCGGGCCGTCCCTGGCACATCAAGGCGATGGCAGCCACGGGCCGACCGAAGCACCGGCTCCGGCGGCAGCGGCCGCCGGAGGGACCGACCTGGCCGACACCCCCGTTCCGCCCAAGAAGACAACCCGCGGGAGGCGCGCCTCGGTACCGTCCTGGGACGAGATCATGTTCGGCACATCCCGGCAACAGGATTAGCCGCCGGGGCGCACGCTTGAGGCCGGCCATGCCCAGGACTGTTCCGGTTACCATGATCCGGGCGCCGTGCCGCGCGCCTGCAGGCCAGGAGGTGGACGGAAGTCAGGGACATGCGGACCGGTAGCAGCCGAAGCAGGTCAGTAGCTGCATCGCTGGCTTCGCTGGCAGGCGCCAGCCTGCTGCTCGGCGGATGCGGGCTGCTGGGAAAACCCCAGCCGCTACGGGCCGACGCCCCGCTCACCATGTCGGTCACCAGCCCAGACTTCACCGGCGGCATCATCCCCGGGCCGTATACCTGTCGCGGCAACCAGAGCGCATCGATCTTCTGGTCAGGAGCCCCGCCAGGCACGAAGTCCATCGCCGTTGTGATCGACGACGCGGCTGCGCCGATCTCACCGCGGGTCTACTGGATCGTCTTTGACATCAGTTCCACCACGACCGACCTTTCGCTCGGAACGCCTCCGCCGCATGCCAGGGTCGCACAGAACAGCGCGGGCAAGTCCGACTACCAGCCACCCTGCCCGGCAGGGTCGCCGCAGAAGTACCGGTTCTCGGTTTACGCGCTTAACACGTTCTTCGGCTCGGCGCTGCCTGCTAACTCTCAGTTGCTGCCCGCCTGGACAACGATCGCTGCGCACGTGATCGCGCGCGGCACCTTCAGCGCGAGTGCACTCCCCGGCGGGTCGCCGTCCGGCAAGCCGCCTGGCCAGCCAGGCAACTCAGCCGCGCCAGCCAGTGACGCGGCCGGCCAAGTCATTTACCCGGCGTCGACATCCCACTCATAACGAACATAGTGCGCGAAGTACCGAGAACGATCAGCTCACCACGGGTAGCCGACACAAGAAGGGTAAAGTTTCCCAATTGCGTGACAAGGCGTAGAGCGTCCGACACAATCGCTGTTCAGCAGGTCCGGCTTTGCGATAGATCCAGGGTGCTTGCACATCAAGGGGGAGACTCGCGTCGATGGCCGCGCGGGTCTGGCTAGCGCCGCCCCCAGGCCACTCAGTGGGATGGTGTGATGATCACAACGATCTTGGAAGTCCTTGTGGCTGTGGTCGTGCTGATCGTGATCATTGCCGTTCTTGCCCTGCGGTTCCTCCGGGCCGACGACTCTGACACCTTCGACGACATTCCCTCGGAGCCACGCCGGACTCGGCCGCCCCAGCCCCAGCCACATCCCGACGAGCCGGAGCCAGCCGGGCGTGGCGGTTCGCGCCGCCCCGCAACCGGAGGGCAGCGACCCGGCAGCGATCGCGAGCCGAGCCGAGCCGAGGGCCGCGGCAGGCCCGGCTACAGCGAGCCCGGCTACAGCGAGCGGAGCGGCAGGCCGAGGCCCGCGGCTGAGGACCGCCGAAGCAGTCCGGGCGCGCGGCCTCAGCTTCCGGTCCCAGCCGGCGCACGGCCGGGCAGGGCACCTCGCGCGGCTGAGGCCGATTCCGGGGCAGCTTCCTGGGACTCCCTTTCCGACGTCGACTACTGGGCAGAGCTTGCTGCGGACAAGCCCTTTACGTCAGCCGAAACGGCGCCGGCCAGAGCTTCGGCTGCGGCGAAGCCGGGGCGGCGGGCCGCAGCGGATGCCCTGGGATCTGCTGACCTGCCAGCAAATCGCACCGAGCCGGGTCAGCCCCCGCCCCGGCAGCGGTCGCAATCGCAGCCGCGCCCAGTGCGCTACGGCGCCGAGCCCGCTACCCAAAGCCTGGCAGCGCTGGCCCGCATGGGCGATCAGCAATCGTCCTCCCAGCAGCGCGATGCCTTGCCAGCCCGCCCAGGGCCGCGATCCGCCCCGTCGCGCCGCCTGTCCTCGCCGCCAGCCGCGGCACCACTCCCGGCCAGCGGCCAGCGGCCAGCCATCGGGCCCGCCAGTGGCCAGCGCCCCGCGACAGGGCCCCGCCCGGCCACTGCCCAGCGGCCAGCGGCCAGCGGCCAGCGGCCAGCGGACGGCCCCCGCCAGGCGCTCCCGGCTGCGCCGCACGCTCCCGCCGCCCAAGCGCCATCCTGGCGCGCGCCGTCCAGGCCGCCGGTGCCGATGGACGATGACCCGCTCACGAGCCCCTCGTTCCCGGCGATCAACACCTCCGACAGCCGGTCATACCGCACCCGTTCGCGGTCTAGTTCCGAGGGCTCCGGCTCGCCGGCTAACGGCAGCCTCAGTAACGGTAGCCTCAGTAACGGCTACGGCGGGACCGCCCGGCAGGTTTCTGGCTATCCGGTGGGCCCGGATCACTCGATAAGCGCGCCGAACGGCCACGCGATCCGGCCCGCTCCGTCAGCCGCCAGGCCCGGCCCCGTCCCGCCTGCTGCCGTCCCGCCTGCTGCCGCCCCGGCCGCCAGTCCTTACGGCAGCTACGCGGCCGGCCCGCAACCGGGTTACTCCGATCCGGCGAGCGCGCATCTCGACTCTGCCGCGTACGGCACCGGCTACGCCGCCGGACAGCAGGCGGTCGCCGCGGCCAACTGGTACGGCGGTGCCGAGCCGAACCATTCCGCCGATGGCTACTTGCCGGCCCCGCACCACAACGGCCAAGCCCTGGCCGGGGAGGCCGGGCCCGCTTACGGTGCGGCCGGCTACGCCGGGTACGCGCCCGCCGACTACGCCAACGGCTACCAGACGCCCGCTTACCAGGCCCCGGCTTACCAGGGCCCCGCTTACCAGGGCGGGCAGACCGCGGCAGCCGGCGGCTACAGCCAGTTCGCCGGGCAGTATGACCAGGGCGGCTATGCTTCCTCCGACGCGGCTTACAGCCAGGACGGATATGACGCATATCCCGGCTACGGCGAGGCCGCGGGCTAGCCCGGAAACCACGCGACCCCGGCGCAGCGGTGTTGGCCGAACCGCCGCTTGCCGGCCGGGACGTCAACTCGCATGGCACTTGCCCGTGCGGTGCCCGCCTGCACCAGAGCCACCGGCGACGCGCGAACTCAGACCGGGCTTGACAACACCCTGCGGTCGGCGCCCACAATGTGCAGACCCCCGAAGCAGGTGTCATGCATCCCGTTGCCAGAGACCACGCGCGTAGCTATCACCTGCACAAGCTCGCTACGGCGCTGGACACCGAGGGATTCCACGCCACGGTGAAAACTTCTTACCCTGCCGCGCTGCACGTTTTCATACCCGGCGCCTCGATGCTTGCCGAGAGCATCGATTGCGTCCCCGGCACCGACGACAACGGCCGCCTGCACTGGTATTACCGCTGGTCGTGGGGCGAACTGCTGCATGACGCAAGCGACCCGCCAGCCGCTGCTGCCAAGATCGCCGAGGTGCTGTCGGCTCGCTGATGACCGGCGCGCTGACCTGCCCCGTCAGGCCAGCGCCACCGGGACGGCCGCCGCCTTACCGCCTGGGCTCAGGGTCGGCCACGATAACCTTTCCAGAACATGCGATAGCGCCCTTGGCGCCGGCCCACCAGCCGACGACCAGGGACGCAGCTTTTTCGGGTGACGGGCGGCACGGCAAGGGCTGGACAGAGCGGAGGGATCGTGGCGTGCTAGTTGCACAAGCGGGCAGGCTCAGCAACGTCAGGTACGACATACGCGGGCCGGTCCTGCGGCGAGCGCGCCAGCTTGAGGCTGCCGGACACGAGATCATCAAGCTCAACCTGGGCAACCCGGCCCCGTTCGGCCTGGACGCGCCCGATGACGTGCTCAGCGACGTGGTCAAGCACATCGCCGACGCGCAGGGCTACAGCGATGCCCGGGGCATCCAGCCGGCCCGCGAGGCAGTCGCCCAGTTCTTCGACCGTCGCGGCGTCAACGGCGTGACGCCAGACGATGTCTTTCTTGGCAACGGGGTCTCCGAGCTCATCGTGATGGCCCTGCAGGCACTGCTCGACACCGGCGACGAGGTCCTGGTCCCGAGCCCCGATTATCCGCTCTGGACCGGTGCGATCAACCTGTGCGGTGGCCGCGCGGTCCACTACCGCTGCGACGAGCAGGCTGACTGGAACCCCGATCTCGAGCACCTGGCGAGCCGGATAACCGAGCGCACCAGGGCTGTAGTGATCATCAACCCGAACAACCCGACGGGCGCGGTGTACTCGCGCACTACGCTGCTCGGGATGCTGGACCTGGCTCGCGAGCACGACCTGCTGGTTCTGACCGACGAGATCTACGATCAGATCGTCTATGCCGGAGCGGTGCACAACTCGGCCGCCGCGCTCGCTCCCGACCTGCTCGTGCTGACACTCGGCGGACTTTCGAAGACCTACCGGCTGGCCGGCTTCCGGTCTGGCTGGCTGGTCATTTCCGGACCGCGCGAGCACGCAGCGGACTACCTAGACGGACTTGAACTGCTGGCCAACATGCGCTTGTGCCCGAACGTGCCCGCCCAGCATGCCATCGTGCCTGCTCTTGGCGGCCGGGTAGACATTACCCAGCTGCTTCAACCCGGCGGGCGGCTCCGCGACCAGCGCGATCATGCCTGGCAGCGAATGACCGCTATTCCCGGCGTCTCCTGCTACCAGCCAGCCGGGGCGCTCTACTTGTTCCCCCGGCTCGACCCCGAGGTCTACCCCATCCGCGACGACGAGCAGATGATGATCGACCTGCTGGAGCAACAGCACGTGCTGCTCTCGCATGGCAGCGGCTTCAACCTGCCCACCACAGACCATCTGCGGATGGTCTTCCTGGCCAGCGTTCCGGTGCTGGACGACGCGATCGACCGGCTGACTGCCTTCCTGGCCGGTTACCACCAGTAACGCACCGGGGCGGACGCCGGGTGCCGCACCGTCGAGCGTGGCGACCTCCAGCGGGGGAAAGCCGGCCACGAGGGTGCGTGCGCGGAAGGCGCTAGCGCCGCCACGGGTTGTTGATGAACGCGATCATCTGAGCCCACGAGTGCTCGTCGGCTTGCGCGTCCGCAGCCTGAGTGCCGCCCACCGGGATCCCGTCCAGGCCGTAGCCGGAGTAGGGGAAGTACGGCGGGGCGCCAAGGAAGGCGTGACCAGCCTTCGGGTAGTACAGGTTCGTGTACGGCGCGGCGTCATGCGCCGCTCGCAGCTCCGTCATGACCAGTGACACCGACAGTGAGGACGGCCAGACCCCGTCCTGACCGCCGTCGCCGATAGCAGCGGGACACGGATCCGGCTGACCGGGATCATCGCCCCGATCGGCAGCGGCTTGCCGTTCCAGCTCCAGCCGGAGACGGCGAGGGAACTACCTGGCCCGAATGAGCCGTTGCTGTAGGCGCTGGGCGAGCTAGCGATGACGGCATCGAACAGGTGCGGCTCGTAGGAGGCGATCAGCAACGCGCCCTCGCCGCCGCGGGAACCACCCCACAAGATGACCGGCCGGCCGCGGGCGACAGGCTGGGCGCGCAGCCACCGCACGGCCCGGGCGAAGTACGCCAGCGGGATGTCGCACAGGCACTTCGGCAGGCCCGGCTCGGCGAAGTAGCCGAGCGCCAGGGCCGGGTAACCGGCCGCGGCCAGCGCGCTGGCCTGAAACAGCGGCTCGCCGCCCCCCGACCCGCCGATGAGGACGATCGCCGGAGCGCCGGCACGTGGCCTGGCCGGCCGGCCGGAAGAGCGTGCTCGCGAAGCCGTCCCGCGCGACCGTCTGCGTGCTGGTCGGCGGCACGTCCTCGCGGCGCAGGGTCGTGGTCGCCTGGACCCGGCTGTCGGCGAGCACCTGCAGCGTGACGGTGAAGCTCGCGTAATTTTCGATCTGGGTGCCGGGCACGGTCGTCCCATTGGACGGCGTGCTGACGTTGGTCAGCATTCGCGGCACGAACTGAGCGTCCGGGTTGCCGGTGAAGGCGGGACGCAGCGACCACAGCAAGCCTGCGGCGCCGGCCACGTGGTAGCTGCCCGATAACGGAACGGCGGTGGCAAGGTCCACGCTGCCGGTGCGGCTGGCCCGGAACTGCGCCGAGGACGCCCATGGCCGGCCCTCGTAGTCGGTCGTCCGTGCCCGCAGTGTGACGAGCCCGCCCGGCGGAAGCCCGCTGACCGTGATATGGATCGGCGTGACGAGTGTCGCCACAGCCGGCCCGGCATCCAGCCGCACGTGCAGCGCGGCGGCCTGCCCGCTACTGCATCCGGCTAAGCCCGCGGCTGCGGCAAGCAGTACCGCCCACGCTGCGCACCTTGGCCGCCACCCGTGCACTGCACCGGCTCTCTACTCAATTTAGCTGACCTTAACGCTGCCCGCGTAGGCACGATATCGTCCTCGCAGGACCGCGCGCCAGGACTACGGGTTCTCCCCGCGTGCCAGTTGCGCAGGCAGTGGATCGCCGTGGCTGAGCCCGGCAAGCCAGGCCCGGGCCGCCGCTGGCGAGGTAAGCCTGACCACCTTCGGCCCGGACGGTTCCGCCGCCCACGCGCGCATCCGGGCACGCTTGCGTGCGAAGGACTTGAAATGCCAGACAATGATCGAGTCGCGGGAGACGGCCGGTCCGCTCGGCGAGTTGCCGCGCCATCGTGGTTTTGCCGGATCCGGTGACTCCGTACACGAGGACCCTGTCAGCCACAGGGCGATGGTACTTACGCCCGTGGCTGGTAGCCAGCGATAAACGGCCGGGCCGGCTAGCGCTTTCCGGTCCGGCACGGCACCATCAGATCAGGCAGGGCCCGGCCAGATCAGCCACCGTGTGCGAGAGGGGATCGGCATGCCCGTCGTCCAGGCGAACGGCATCGAGATGT
>DAHVAR010000207.1 GCA_027314515.1 Actinomycetota bacterium | reverse complement strand
AACGACGCGCCTTCTCACCCGTCCTGCGCAAGGCCAGCCTCCCCCAAGACACCCGCATCCCCTGGCTAGGCGGCCGGACCATCCGCTACGAGTACGCCTGAACCTTGCGCCGAACCTGCTGCGTGGAAATCCGCGTTAGCGACCGGCGACGCTAAGCGGCGTTTGGTGGGCTTCGCTCGCTGCGAACGCGGCACCCGGCTGGGCCGCCGCGCAGTCGCGTACCTCGGCGCCATCGGTGGCCCGGGGAGGTGGAACACCGACGGCGCGAAGTCCTGGAATAGGCCGCCGCGGATCTCCGCCTCCGCGCCACGGCCGCGCACGAGGACGGCATTAGCCGACCTCGCGGCCAGGTCATCATAAGCGGGCTGCAGCTCGCCCCACGGTACGCCGGCGTCGCAGCGCTCCCGTCCGGCAAGGTGGGCGATGAGATCCTCGACGTGGATCTGGATCCCGGGCCCGTACGCGCCAAGCAGGTTCAGCGGCATGCCCGGTTCCTCCCAGACCAGCCTGGTGTCCGGGCAGGCGCACCTTGTCATCCCGGATCGTTCCGGTTCTCTGCCATGACGACGCATGGCCCCGCCGTGGATGGACACGCTTCCCCGCGGCACGCGGCGCAAGAGCATCGGGTCAGGGCGGAGGCTGGCGACAATGACGGCCGCCGTCATGGCTGGACCAGGTGGTAGGCGGGACGCCGCATAATGACCAGAGGGCCGCGCGCAACTGGTACTGCAGTGGAGGATGATGGGCAGTCATGAGCCGTTTCCCGGAGGATGACCGCAGGTACTACGAGGACGACCACGGGTACCACCAGGAGGGCCGCCGATACCGGCAGGACGACCGCAGGCACCAGGAGCCTCGGTACCAGCAGGACGACCGCAGGTACCAGCAGGACGACCGCAGGTACTACCAGGAGGACCGCCGGTACCAGCAGGACGCCGGGTACTACCAGGAGAACGGCCGCGGGTACCAGGAGAACGGCCGCGGGTACCAGGAGGACGCCGGGTACTACCAGGATGGCAGCGGGTACCGGGAGGACGACGGGTACTACCAGGATGGCAGCGGGTACCAGGAGGACGACGGGTACTACCAGGATGGCAGCGGGTACCGGGAAAGCAACGCGCCGCCGGTCCGGTCCATGCGCATCAAGTGGGGCGGCCTGTTCCTGGCGTGGGTGATCGTCACCGGGCTGTTCTTTGTTATTCATCTCACACTGCTGATCTGGCCGCTCATGCTGGCACTGATCGGCTATGTCAGCGTTGAGGTAGTTCGGATGACGCCGCGTGCAACGCGGACGCCGAAAGAACGGCCAGCCCCTTGGCGCCGCGTCTCTTAGCGCCGCTTGCCCCGGTCCTTCGGAGCTGCCCTTCTGCCCGATGAGCCTGCCGGGCCCGTTTCAGCGCTGACAGCGCTGGGAACGGTGCGGCTGACCGGAGCTGAAGGGACTGGGATGCGCATGGCTCGCCGGCTGGCGCGGGCACTGCCGGCCGCCGTTCTCGCGCTCCTTGCAGGCTGCGGGGTGTTCAGCGGGAAGGCGACCGCGAGAGCGGCGTCGTTCGCATGCTCGGCAACTGGCTCCACCGCCACCGGGCGGGTGGCCGTGACAGGCCTGCGGCCCGGCAGATCCGGCAACGACGACCCGGCAATCCAGCGCGCCATTGACGCGGCGAGCCGCCGCGGCGGAGGGGTGGTGGCACTCCCGGCCGGCGTCTTCACGCTCGACGGACCCCTGGTACTCGGGGACAACGTGAAGCTCACCGGCACCGGGCCGGCCACGGTGCTGAGGGCCGGACCGCGCTTCCTCGCGACCCAGGGCCCCGGTGGCGGGTACCCGCTCATCACGACCGACGGCGCGGCCAATGCCACCATCGCCGATCTCACCGCCGACCAGAGCGGCAGCACGCTCAACGGCAACACGCCCGCGCGACTGGCCGGGTACGTGGTCGAAGGCTCCGGATCCCGGAACGTCCTGATCACCGGAGTGCACGTACGCAACCCGTTCACCTATGCGATCGCCATGGTGAACAGCACTGACTTCTGCATTCGCGACAGCAGCGTCGACGTCACCGACGCGGGACGGTACAGCCAGCTGGACGGCATCCACATTCTCGACTCAAGCTTCGGGCAGGTGATCTACAACCAGGTGCGCTCCGGTGACGACGGCCTGGTCGCCCACACCATGAGCGGCCCCGTGCACAACGTGCTCTACGCCGGCAACATCGTCCACGGCGGGGCGGCTGCCGATGGGATGCAGCTCGCGGTCGGCGACTACCCGATCTACAACATCCGGATCGAGGACAACAACTTCTCGGGCTCGCTGTTCGGGATACGCACTGGTTACTACGACAAGCGCACTGGCGCGGTGCGCAACGTGGTGATCAGCGGCAACTACATCCACGGGCTGACACAGCACAACAGTTACCCAGCGATCGAGATCGGCGGATTCGGCGGCCTGGGTCAGATCTCCGGCGTCACCATCACCGGCAACCGGGTTTGCGCCGCAGGCAGCGTGGGAGTCGGGCCGGGCCCCGGTAATTCCGCGGTGCGAACCGCCGGGTGCCCAACCGCCGGGAACGGGTAGGGCCGGATGCAGATCACCGTGGCGCGCCCAGCTGAACTCGGACCGCGGGAGATCGCCGCCTGGCACCGCCTGCAAGGCCTGTCGCCGACGCTGGCCAGCCCGTTCCTCTGCCCGGAGTTCGCGGTCGCGGTCGGGGACTGCAATCCCCGCGCCCGCGTGGCGGTGCTGGCAGACGGCGGGCAGCTCTCGGGTTTCTTTCCGTTCGAACGGCGGCGGTTCGGCCGCGGGGCGCCGATCGGCGCAGGGCTGAACGACAGCCAGGGGCTGATCCTCGCGCCGGGAACGGCCTTCGATCCGCGCCAGCTGCTGCGGGCCTGCGGCCTGTCCGAGTGGCAGTTCGACCACCTAGTCGCGGGCCAGCAGTCCTTCGCGCCATACGCCACCGTCGTCAGCCCGTCCCCGGTCATCGACCTGGCCGACGGGTTCGGAGCCTACGCCGGGCAACTGCGGGCCCGGTCGCCGCAGTTCTGCCGTGATACCGCTCGCAAGGCCCGCAAGCTGGAGCGCGAACGGGGTGAGCTGCGGCTGGAGGCCGATTCCCGCGACCCGGCGCAATTGCGGGCGCTGATGGCCTGGAAGTCGGACCAGTACCGCCGTAACGGCTGGGTCGACGTGTTCGACCGGCCGTGGATTGCCGAGCTTGTCGAGCGCCTGTTCGGCACGCACGAAGCCACCTTCCAGGGCCTGCTCTCGGTCCTGTACGCCGGGGACAAGCCGGTCGCGGCGCACTTCGGGTTGCGGGCGGGCTGGGTGCTGGCGCACTGGTTCCCTGCCTATGACACCCGGTTCGGGCAGCATTCGCCGGGCCTGATCCAGCACCTGCGGATGGCCGAGCAGACCGCCGCCCTCGGCGTGGAGCTCATCGACATGGGAACGGGCACCGAACGGTACAAGCAGACGTTGCGGAGCCATGACGTGATGGTCGGCGCGGGCGTGGTGACGCGCGGGCCGGTGGCGGCGGGCGCGCACCGGCTGCGGGCGGCCGGCGAACGCTGGGCCCGGCAGCAGGCTAGACGGCACCCGCCGTTGTTCCGGGTGGCCAACCGGGTGCTGCGCCACTACGGCCGGGTGTCCTGATGCACGCTCGCATCATCCCCTTTACCCAGGTCAAGCCTGCCGACGAGCGAGCCTGGCGGCGCCTGGCCGCGCGTGCGGTCGAGCCCAACCCGTTCTACGAGCCCGACTTCCTGCTGCCCGCCTGCCGCCGCCTGCGCCACGGCCGTCAGGCTGGCCTCGTGGCGGTCGAGGAGGCGGGTCGCTTCCAGGCTGTGCTGCCGGTGCCCTGGGCGGCTTGGCCCGCGGTGCCGCTGCCGGTGGTCACGTCGTGGCGCCATCTGTACGGCTACCTCGGCACCCCGCTGCTCGCGCCGGAGCAGCCAGCCGAGGCGGCCCGCTGCCTGCTGAGCGCGCTGCGCGGCCGGGCGTCCTGGCCCCGGGTGCTGGTCCTGGAACTGATCGGCGATGGCGGCCCGGCCGCCGCGGCCCTGCGCGCCGCCGGGGCCGGGCTCGGTCTCACCGTCCGGGTCCACGGGCCAGCCGAGCGGGCTGTTTTCCGGGCTGAGGAGGACGGCGACGCCGGGCTGCCGGCCAGCGTCCGGCGGGAGCGACGGGCGAAGGCCCGCCAGTGGCGGCGGCTGTGCGCCGACCGCGGCGATCCGGCCGTGGTTGATCGCTCGCAGGACATGGCGGCCGCCGCTGAGTTCCTGCGCGTCGAGGCGTCCGGGTGGAAGGGCCGCGCGGGTACGGCGCTTGCCTCACGCGGTCAGGACGCGGCGTTCTACCGGGAGGTGGCGGAGCGGTTCCGGGCTTCTGGGCGGCTCCGCCTGTACGCGCTGGAACAGGGCGGGGCGACGCTGGCAATGCAGACCAGCCTGTGCGCGGATCACGCGGTGTTCGACTGGAAGGCGGCATACGACGAGCGGTTCGCTGGGTACGGTCCCGGTGCCCAGTTGCAGCTACGGGTCGTCGAGCTGGAGCGCGGCCGCGGCGCGGGCTGGATCGACTCATGCGCCGACCCCTGCGACAGCCACCAGTCCAGGCTGGTTTCTGGCCGGCGGAGCATCGCCACCCTGGCGATAGGGCCAGGCGGACCGGCGGGCCGCCTTGCTATCCCGCTGGCGGTCGCGCTGGTGGAGCTGAGCGGCAAGCTGCGCGGGCTGTCGCTCCGGACGCTGCGCGGCCGGCTGGCGCGATCCGCCAGGATGCCGCGCACCGGCGGCGCGCGGACCGGGCGCCCGGACCGCGCGCGAGGGGAGAAGCAGTGCCGGTGCGAGTGACGATCTGCCGCCCGGAGGAAATCGGCCCCGCGGAAAGCCGTGCCTGGCGCGCCATGCAGCGGGACACGCCGTCCCTGGGCAGCCCGTTCCTGTCCGCGGATTTCGCCAGGGCGGCCGGCCGGTTCCGCGCCGCCGCGCGGATCGCGGTGCTGGCCGACGGCCCGCATACCGTCGGGTTCTTCCCGTTCGAGCGGCGGCGGCTCGGCGCCGGCGCGCCCCTGTGCGGCCTGCCGGGGACGTTCGTCCAGGGCCTCGTGCACGCGCCGGGGGCGGCCTTCGACGCCAGGGACCTGCTGCGCGGTTGCAGGCTGTCGGCCTGGCAGTTCGATCACCTGGTGGCCAGTCAGCACCCGTTCGCTCGCTACCAGGCGGCCACGGCACCCTCGGCGGTCATGGACCTGAGCGACGGATACCCGGCGTTTTACCAGCGGCTGGCGGCGAAGGCGCCGCGTTTCGTCAAGGACCTCGCCCGGAAATCGCGCCGGCTGGAACGCGAGGTCGGTCCGCTTCGACTGGAAACCGGCTGCACCGACCCGGCCTTGCTGCACACGATGATGGCCTGGAAGGGCGAACAGTACCGCCGTAATGGCTGGGTCTTCGACTACGGCCGTCCCTGGGCGAGCGGGCTGCTTGAGGAGCTGCTGGCCGCCCGGGGTGAGCA
>DAHVAR010000181.1 GCA_027314515.1 Actinomycetota bacterium | reverse complement strand
TCCCGTACCGATGTGCAGTCGATCCGGTGGCTGATCGAGGAGTTGCGGGTGAGCTTGTTCGCGCAGGTGCTCGGCACGCCGGGGCCGGTGTCGGAGAAGCGGATCCGGGCTGCGGTGGATGCCCTGCTGCCCGGCTGACCCGGGCGGCTTGCCTGGCTTGCCTGGCTTGCCTGGCTTGCCTGGCTTACCCGGCTTACCCGGCTCGCCTGGCTTACCCGGCTCGCCCGGCTTACCCGGCGCCGCCCGCACCAGCCGGCGCACGGGCTCGCGATGGTACGGCTGCGTTCCGGGCGCCCCGGTCGAATGCCTTCCTGACCGAGACCGCCACCTGCTCCGGCGCCCGGGTGATCTGCTGCCAGGTGAAGTGAACGACCTCGAAGCCGTCGTCGCGAAGCGCGGCGTCGCGCCGCAGTTGAGCCCTGGCCCGGTCGGGGTCGGCATACTTGCCGGCGCCGTCGACCTCCGCGATCGTCCGGTACGGCCGCCAGTAGAAATCAACCCGGCCGACCGGCTCGACGGTGCCGCCGAGCCATACCTGCAAGTCCGGCGGCGGCAGGTTGCACTCGGCAAACGCCACCCTGGCGATGGACTCCAGCGGCGACTCGGCCCGCCCGTCGGCGAAGCCGATCACCGCTGCGGCGCGTCGCACGCCCGGCCAGCGAGCGCAGGCACTGAGCACGGCTGCCAGCTCGGGCTTGGTGACGAGCTTGCGGTGCAGGGCGGAGTCGGCGGCGACGACACCGGCCCGGAAGCTGAGCGTGCGCGCCAGGTCTGCGACGGTCCTGGCAGGGGTTGTGACCGGCAGGCCGACCACCGCGGTCAGGTGCTCAGCCGGCAGCTCCGCCACGTGCAACCGGCTGCCTGGCCTAGCGTGCCAGTTGTTGCTGCGCTGTGGCGGGCGCGTCAGCACGGCCAGATCCTGTCTGTCTAGCAGGTCGATGGAGTGCAGATAAGCAGCGGATTCGTGGCTGGCCGCCGTGCGCGCCCCGGTTAAGCCGACTGCGGCGGCCAGCTGGAGTAGCTGTTTGCCATCTGCGAGCGTGAGAAGGTCGCGGGCCCGCTGGCCGTCGGCGTAAGCGCCGCGACAGACCCGGTGTAAGTCGCCGCGAAGCGTCAGGGTCTTGATCCGGTCGTCAGAGAAGCCTGCCGCAGTCAGCTCGGCGGTCGTGACGATCCCGGCAACTCGGCCAGATCGCGGCATTATCGGCGCTGCCATGGGCCTAGCGTGGCGCCCGGTTCTGACACCGTTCCACTCCCTGTCGGGTTGCCGGGCTTGCCGGGGCTATTTGTCGTTTATGTGCCCGGCAAACCTGCAGGGAGTCGATTTTGGCGACGCTGGCATCAACGTATTTCGGTGCGCACCGGGATTTCGCTGCGCACCGGGCGCCGCCGGTGTTCCATGGCCGGCCGTGGCTAGCTGCCTCGGTAGCCGCTGCAGCCGCGGCGCAGCCAAAAGAACGCGATCAGCCCGAGCAGCAGCCAGGCGCCGATTGAGTGCCGCAGTGCGTTGGCGACGGTGATCATCAGCACCACTCCGGCCGCGAGCAGCAGAGTCCAGCCGAGTGTCTGCGACCGCTGGCGTCGCGTGGCATGCCGCTGCTGACGCCGCTCGTGCGTGAGGCGCAGCCGCTCGCGCTCAAGCTGGAGCTTCAGCATCTTCCGCTGGTGGCGCCGCCCGGCGGCCGGTGGCTGTGGCTGTGGCTGTGGCTGTAGCTGGGGCTGCGGCTTGGCGGGCGCGGCGTCGGGCAGATCGAACAGCAGCCCGGTGAGGTCAGCCATCGTCGTGGCCCGCATCGCCTTGTCCAGGCGCTCGCGGAACTCCGCGTCGTCGAGCCGTCCGTCGCTGAAGTGCTTGGCCAGGTTGTCAGCAACCGCCGTGCGCTCAGCGTCGCCGACCCGCAGATGCGAGCCGGGCCAACTGGCTCGTCGTAGTGCTGGACCGACCTGCTGCGGCGAGTTCGCCGGACTGGGCATGTTGTCCCGGCCTTCCTCGGCTAGTTCCGCCATTCGCGCAGGTCGTTAGCGAAGCCCGTGGCGATGGACTCCGCGGAGTTCTCGTCCGGGATCAGCAGCCATGAGGCCAGGTAGAGCGCTATCCCTATCCCCCCGAAGAGCGTGACAAGCACAAACGCGATCCGTACGACAGTGACGTCGAGGCCGGCATAGTCGGCGATGCCGGATGCGACCCCTGCGAGCATCCGGCCATGCCTGGTGCGTGACAACGTCGTCCGCCGGGCTTCCGCCGACTCGGCTGTGCCGGAGGCGGCTGTGCCGGAGGCGGCTGTGCCGGACGCGGCTGTGCCGGCGGTGTCGTGCCCGAACGGAGAGCCCGCGGGCTGCGAGCGTGGCGCGGAAGTGTTCATGCCACTGAGCGTGCCCGCTGGCGGTCATGGGGGCATCGGGATGAACCCTGAGCCGGCCCTGACAGTCCCTGGTTAAGACCAGGGACTGTCCGGATGGCGCCCAGCCAGGCGGTGGCACGATGATGAGGTCATGGTGGATCAGGCCAATGCCGTCGGCGGCCCGCCGGGCCGTGCCGGACATGGCCACTGGACAGCCCGGCTGGAGAGCCACGGCACAAGGTCGGCACGCGGTCCGGCTAGTGCCGGACCGCTTCGGCGTGCCCGCGATGGCCGGGTGTTCGGCGGCGTGGCGGCCGGGCTGGCGACAAGAACCGGCTTGTCCGTGGGCCTCATCCGAGTCGTGCTCGTCGTCGCGGCCCTGATCACGAGCGGCTACCTGGCGGTGCCGTACGTCCTGGCCTGGCTTCTGATCCCGGCCGAGGGCGCCGACGGCAACATCGCCGCCAAGGCACTGGCCGACAAGCGCGGCATCGGCCTGGCGGCCGGCCTCACCTCCGTCCTGGTCGTGGCGCTGATCATCGCCTCAGCACTGAACACGCCGTGGGTCACCTCACTGTCCGTGCCGCTCATCATCTGCGCGGCCGGGCTGGTGCTCATCTCACGGAACGCGTCCGAGGAGGAGCTCGCCTACCTGCGCAGCCTGGCCGGCCCGGCGGGGCTGACGCCGACCGCACCACGGTCGCGGCGGGTGCTCAGGTTCGGCCTCGGGGCACTGCTGATCATCTTCGGCTTGTACGCGCTGCTGCGCGGGCATGAACGACTCGCGCTGCTGGTGCCGCTCGCGGGCATCATGCTGCTGGTCGGCGGGGTTGCCCTGGCGCTCGGGCCGTGGTGGCTGCGGATTGCCAGGGAGGCGGTCGAGGAGCGCCAGGCCCGGATCCGCGCCGAGGAGCGAGCGGAGATGGCCTCGCGCGTGCACGACTCGGTCCTGCAGACGCTGGCGCTGATCCAGCGAAAGGCAGGCGACCAGCAGCAGGTGATTCAGCTGGCCAGGGCGCAGGAACGTGAGCTGCGAGCGTGGCTGTTCGACGGCCGGGCGCCGGGTTCGATGGAGGGCCAGGCAGCGACGATCGAGGACGGAGTCCGGCTCATCCAGCAGGAGGTAGAGACTCAGCACGGCGTGGCTGTCGATGCCGTCACGGTCGGGGACTGCGCCTTGGACGACAACCTGAGCGCACTGCTCGCGGCTGCCAGGGAGGCTACGGTGAACGCCGCGAAGTGGTCGGGCGCTGGCACCGTTTCCCTGTTCGCCGAGGTCGAGCCCGGCTCGGTGTCGATGTTCGTGCGCGACCGCGGCCGGGGCTTCGATCCGGTCACTGTCCCGGCCGACCGGAAGGGCCTCGCGGAGTCGGTACGCGCCAGGGTGGCCCGCCGCGGCGGCTCGGCTACTATCCGCAGCGCTCCCGGCCAGGGCACCGAGGTGTCGCTTGTGATGCCCAGGTGCGCCGGCGACCGGATCCAGGGGCGGCCATGAGCGCACCGGGCAGTTCCGCCGGGCGTGCCGCGGGCAGCAAGCCGCGGGTGTTCCTCGTCGACGACCACGGCATGTTCCGCTCAGGGGTCCGGTCTGAGCTCGCCGGAACTGTCGACATCGTCGGAGAGGCCGCGGACGTGGCATCGGCGATCCCGCTGATCGCGGTGAGCCTGCCAGACGTCGTCCTGCTCGACGTGCACTTGCCCGGCGGCGGTGGCCAGGACGTGGTCTCGGCGATCAAGACAGCCCACCCGGCTGTGCGGTTCCTGGCGCTGTCGGCCTCCGACGCGCCGGAAGACGTGATCGCGGTGATCAGGGCAGGTGCCCGCGGCTACGTGACCAAGACGATCTCGGGCACCGAGCTGATCGACGCCATCCGCCGGGTAGCAGCTGGCGATGCCGTCTTCTCGCCGCGGCTGGCCGGGTTCGTCCTCGACGCGTTCGCTGCCGGCGACTCAGCCCACCTCGATCGCCCGTCGTTCGACCCCGAGCTTGACCAGATCACCGCACGGGAGCGGGAGGTGCTCAGGCTCATCGCGCGCGGTTACACCTACCGCGAGGTAGCCAAGGAGCTGTTCATCTCGGTGAAGACGGTCGAGAGTCATGTCTCGTCAGTGCTGCGCAAGCTCCAGCTGTCCACCCGGCACCAGCTCACCAGATGGGCAGCTGAGCGCCGGCTGACGTGACAGCCGGCGCGGCTAGCGCAGGCAAGCCGCTGCCCGCAGCACGGCGGCTAGCTCGCCGGGACCCGGCGTGCCGGGGCTGACCTCGGCCAGACCGCGAGCCGAGAACCATTTGCCGACATTCTCGGCGTCGCGGTCGAGGAACTCACCGCCGCGCGGATTGGCGATCACGTCCACCACCTGCGGCAGGTCGATCATGATCAGCTGCTCACGGTGGACCAGTAGGTTATATGCCGACAGGTCGCCGTGCGCGAAGCCGAGCCTGGCCAGCGCGCACATGGACTCGGCAAGCTGATGCCACAAGCCGGCCAGGCCGGCCCCGCGGAGGCGGGTGTCGGCCAGCCGCGGAGCGGCCGTGCCGTCGGGCTCGCCGATGAACTCCAGCAGCACCTCGGTGCCGAGTACCTGGACCGGATAGGGCACCGGGATGCCAGCGAGGTAGAACCGCCGCAGTGCGGAGAACTCGGCACTGGCCCACTGGACCGCAATCATCTGGCGGCCGACGGTGGTCCGATTGGCCATCGCGCGGCTGTCCCGCGACTCGCGGACGCGCCGTCCTTCCAGGTACTCGCTGTCGCGGTGAAACAGCCGGTGCTCGGCGGAGCGGTAGCGCTTGGCGGCCAGCAGGCAGGACCGGCCGGCGTCCTGGAGCCCCCGGCGCAGCAGGAAGACGTCGGCCTCTTTTCCGGTCTTCAGGATTCCGAGCTCGGTGTCGGTCGCCGCGAGGTCGGTGACCAGCCATTGCGGATGCGGCAGCGGACCTCGCTCGGCGGGCGTCGACTGGTCCCACGTTGACCAGCGATCCCCGGCGGTCAGGCCGTCGGTGGCATCGAAACTGGCAAGCGACTGCAGGGCACGGCGGTTCCGGCCGCGCTTGACGAACAACGGCTCGTCGTCGTCGAATCGCGGCTTAGCGCGCCGGTATGGGTGCTCCGGATCGGGCACGAGGCAGACTCCTCAGGCAGCAGGTAGGGAAGGGCAGCGTGAAGTTCGTAACCTTGGTCATCTGCGTCCTCCCTTCTGCCTGAGCTGTGCCGATCCCGGCCGGTGCGCCGTCTCGCCTGGCAACACGTCGCGGGCGCGCTCGTCCGGTGGGCTACATTTGCATGCTGCTGGCAGCTGCCGCAAACGGATTTTCGCTGCCGGTACCGCGATGCCGGGGTTGGCCGGGGGCTGCCTGGCCGTTGCGGTGCCCGGCGCGATGCAGAAAGATCCTCGTGTGCGCATGGAGGAGCTGCGGCGGGCTGCCGCCGACCGCTTGCCGCTGCCGGTGAGCGAGTACCTCAATCAGGGCTCGGCGGAGGGCATCGCCGCGGCTGCCGCCGTCAGCGCATGGGACCGGGTCCGGTTCCGGCCAAGGATCCTGCGTGACGCCTCAGCCGTCTCGACGGCAAACATCGTTCTCGGGACGCGGCTAGCGACGCCCGTCTGCGTCGCGCCGACCGCGCTGCACCGGGCTGCTCATGCCGATGGCGAGGCAGCGACGGCCCGCGGCTCCGCTGCGGCCGGATCGCTGATGGCGGTATCCATGAACGCCGGGATGACCTTCGAGCAGATCGGCGCTACAGCGCCGGCCAGAGCGTATGGGACGCGGTGCCGGCCGAGTACTTGCTGGCCAATGTCGATCAGGCAGGGCTGCCGGGCGAGGCGCTGGACAAGGCCGACGACCTGACCGCCGACACGATCGGCTGGCTCCGCGCTGTCTTCGGGCTGCCGGTGGTGGTCAAGAGCGTCCTGCGCGCCGACGACGCGCGCATCGTGACCGAGGCCGGCGCGGCCGCGGTGCAGGTGTCCAACCACGGCGGACGGCAGCTGGACCAGGCGGTGGCTACCGCGGATGCGCTGCCCGAGATCGCTGCCGCGGTTCGGGACAGCGGGGCAGAGGTTTATGTCGATGGGGGCATCCGGCGCGGCGAGCACGTGCTGGCTGCCATCGCGCTCGGTGCGCGGGCGGTCTTCGTGGGCCGGCCGGTGCTGTGGGCGCTTACAGCCGGCGGCGAGTCCGGTCAGGGCGGCTGGGCGGGGGTCGCCGCGCTGCTCAGCGAGCTGACTGGCGAGCTCAGGCACGCGATGATGCCGGCCGGTGCCCGGACTGTGAGCGAGATAACCGGCGACCTCGTCGCCTAGCCCGGCGCCGGCCTAGGTAACGAGGTCGGGGGCCCGAGCTGCGGCCAATGGCTGCGTCGGGCCCACTCGTGTGGTGCGGTTACAGAGGTTATGTCCGGTCTTCTCGGGGGCTGAAGGGGTGTGCTGTCACGCTGAGCCGACCCCTGCGCTGGCTGCCGGCCGCAGCGAGCACAAGCCCACCGCATCTGGCGGATTCCACCGTCCCCTTCGCTTACCGTAGGTGACATGAAAGCGCCAGCGGCCGGGTCAGGCACTGAATCCGACGATCTAGGCACGTGCGTGCTGATCGTGGAAGATGACGCCAGCATTGCGGCGCAGCTCGTACGTGGCCTGACCAGGGGCGGCTACCAGGTCGATCACGTGACGACTGGCAACGAGGCGCTTGCATGGGGTCAGCCGGACGTCGTCCTGCTGGATCTCGAGCTACCGGACCTGGATGGCGTGCAGGTCTGTCGCAAGCTGCGCGAGCGCAGTGATGCCGCCATCATCGTGGTGACCGCGCACGGTGAGGAGCCGGACCGGGTCATGGCGCTCGACGCCGGCGCTGACGACTACCTAGTCAAGCCGTTCGGCCTGGCTGAGCTGCAGGCACGGATCCGGGCAGTGCTACGGCGCATGCGGCCGGGAGGCGACGTGGTGCGGTATGGACCGCTCACGGTCGACATCCGCACGCACCGGGTCACTGTATCGGGCACTGAGATATTCCTGACGCCCAAGGAATTCGACATCCTGGAGTGCCTGGCTGCTGATCCGGGCCGCGTGGTCAGCCGCCACGAGATCCTGGAAAGCGCCTGGGATGCGCACTGGTATGGCCCGACGAAGGTCCTCGATGTGCACATGGCCTCACTGCGCCGAAAGCTCGGCGTGCCAGGCCTGATAGAGACCGTCTACGGCCGGGGGTTCCGGCTCGGCGAGGCGTGAGTGGCCCGGCGGATCGTGCTCGCCGTCCTGGCGCTGGTTGTAGCTGTCCTCGGACTCGTCGTGGTGCCGCTCGGCCTGGTCACGGCGAGACAGGACACGCACGACTTCCGTGATGAGACGGCCGCGTCGGCGACGACGCTCGGCAATACCGCCGAGGAATGGCTAGACGACGGCAACCACGGCCCGGCGCTTGACCGCACCGTGCGCCAGCTCTCTGTCGCTGGTGACCGGGTGAGTGTCGTGAACGCGGCGGGACGGACGGTTGCGAGTACCCGGCTCGCACCGGCGCTGGCGCAGGCCCGGCTCAGGCCTGCGATGGCGACCGGCAGAATGTCGGCCTACTCGGTCGATGACTACTACGTGGTGATCGAGCCAGTTAAAGGCGACCGGCGGGTGGGCAGCGCCGGCGCGGTCGTGCTGGCCCGGCCTACGGCCGGGGTCAACGGCCGGATCGCGGTGCTGTGGGGCATCATCGCGACGATCGCCAGCGTCGGCCTGGTCGCGGCCGCGCTGGTCGCGACCGGCCTGGCAAGGTGGGTGAGCGGGCCGCTGCGAGAACTCGAGCGCGCGGCCCAGGCGCTCGGCGACGGAGAACTCAGCACCCGGTCGCCGGACGGTACCGGCCCGAGCGAAGTCAGGCAGCTGGCCGTCAACTTCAACCTGATGGCCGCGCGGCTGGAGGCGCTGGTGCGCGGCCATCAGGCAACGATCGCCGATGTGTCGCATCAGCTGAGAACGCCCCTGGCCGCACTCAGGCTGCGTCTCGACCTGCTCGCCCAAGACAGCGATGCGGCGGCGGCCGCCGAGCTTGCAGGTGCGCAGGACGAGATCGCCCGGCTGTCCAGGCTGGTCAACGGTTTGCTCGCGGTGGCACGGGCGGAGAATGCAGGTACCAAGCCTGTCATGCTGTCCGTCGACGCGCTGATCCGGACCAGGGTGGCTGCCTGGCGCCCGGCTGCCGAGGAACGCGACGTCGCCTTGCTGGCGGACCTCGAGCCGGTCACCGCGCGGATGGGGGAGGGACAACTCGAGCAGATCCTGGACAACCTGATCGCGAATGCCCTTGACGCCCTGCCGCCTAGCGGCAGCATCCGCATCGCCGCCTGGGCCGCGGGCGAGAAGGCCAGGATCGCTGTCGCCGACAACGGGCCAGGCATGAGCCACCAGCAGCAGGAGGTCGCCTTCCGCCGATTTGCCACGAGTAACGGCGGCGGTACTGGCCTCGGACTTGCGATCGTCGACCGGCTGACGGTCGCAAGCGGCGGCAGGGCCTGGCTGTCCGATACGCTAGGCGGCGGACTGACTGTGAGCATTGAGCTGCCCCTGGCTCGGCAGGACCGGGGCCAGCGGCGCCATACGGCCATGGGCCGCGCACGAACTGTCTGACGTCTGACCGGCCACGACGCATCTTCGAACCGACCGGGCGCCTTCGCCAGCCGACCGTAAAGCCCGGATCAAATGATCATGGTTAACCAGTTCTGAACGTTTCCTAAACCGCTCATCAGGATCTGCCCGGGCATGCTGGGTAACGGTTGATGTACCTGGAGTACCGCTGGAGTACCGCTGGCGGGCCGACCGCCAGCCAGGTGAGCGCGTCAATGGCCCGGACGTGCCTGGCCTGGCCAGCTGGCCAGCCGCGGATCGCCGGGCCCGCAAGCCAGGGACGCGACCACGACAAGGAGCGAATGCTGCATGCGAGAGCACGTCTATCAGGCATCCCGCCGCCGTCACGAGCGGCTCGGCCGGGTCAGGGAGCTCTCGCTGTTGATCACCGAAAGGGCTGCGGCAACCTCGCTCGGCTTGGGCACTGCGTTCGAGCATGCGATTCCAGGCAGGACATAACATGACGTATCGGGGTACTTCGTCCACCAGTGGCAGCAGCGGTGCCGTCACTGGCGGATCTGGCGCAGGCAGCTCGACAGCCGGGAGCCCCGGCACAAGCACGCAACCGGGTACCACGGGTAAGCCGGGCGGCCATCCGCGGCACCGCCTAGCGCCGCCCGCCAGCGCCGATCTGCTACCCGAGCTCATCGAACTGGATGAACGGGGTTATCCGATCATCTCTGGCGGCGTCCCCCGTCTGGCAGCGCATGCCCGCCGCGCGGTCAGTGCGTGCCCGGCACTCGCGCTCCGGCTGGTGAAGGCCCCGCACACGTTAGTGGCCCAGCACCGGTTGCCGCCAAGATAGGACAGGTAGGCCAGCCAGGAACCACGGGGGAAGTGCCGCGGCACCGGCGGCGGGCGAGATAGGACGAGACAGGTGACCCAACCAGTAACCACGCGGAACATGCCGCGGCATCGGCGGAGCTCCGGCTCAGCCGGGGTCGCGGGCAACGAGCGCCTGACCGCGATGACCGGCGCGCTGCTGCTGTTCGGGTTCGCCGTCGAGGGTGTCACCGTTCTCGAGATTCGCCAGCTACTGGTCTTGCACGTGATTGTCGGCGGGCTGCTGATCGGGCCGGTGCTGCTGAAGATATCGTCGACCGGATACCGGTTCATCAGGTACTACACCGGCTCGAAGGCCTACGTACGGAAGGGCCCGCCCGCTCCGCTCCTGCGGCTGCTCGGGCCGCTGGTGATCACGACGTCGGTCGCGGTGCTGAGTACCGGAATCCTGGCGGCCGTGGCCGGGCCGAGGAGCGGGCCCTGGCTCTTCCTCCACAAGGCATCGTTCGTCCTGTGGTTCGGCGTGATGACGATCCACGTACTGAACTACGCGCCGCGCCTGCCGCGGCTGCTCTCCGAGCGGTGGGATTACCGCGACACCGCGCCGGTGCGCGGTGTTCCGATGCCGGGTATTCCGGTGCGCCGTGCTCCGGTACGTGATGCTCCGGTGCGGGGCGGCGCGGTATGGGATGGCCCGGTGCGCCGTGCTCCGGTACGTGATGCTCCGGTATGGGATGGCCCGGTGCGCCGCGCTCCGGTGCGTGATGCTCCAGTGCGGGGCGGCGCGGTATGGGGGGGCTCGGTGCGGGGCGTCCCGGTGCACGGCGGGCCGGTGCACGGCGGGCCGGGAGCAGGCGGTCCGATGCGGGGCGGGCCGGGAGCAGGCGGTCCGATGCGGGGCGGCTCGGTGCGCGGCGGCCCGGTACCAGGTGGCCCGGTACCAGGTGGCCCGGTACCAGGTGGCCCGGTGCGCGGCGGTCCGATGCACGGCGGTCCGGTGCACGGCGGTCCGGTGCACGGCGGTCCGGTGCGCGGCGGTCCGATGCACGGCGGCCCGGTGCGCGGCGGTCCGGGAGCAGACGGCCCGGTGCGCGGCGGGCCGGTACGTGATGTTCCAGTGCGGGGCGGGCCGGTAGCGGGCGGCCCGATACCAGGAGGCCCTGGCCGCTGGCTGGGCCTGGTTATCTCGCTCGCCATTGGCATCGCCGTCGCGGCCGTCGCTATGCAGCTCTCGGCAAAGTGGGGCATCAGCCTCTGACTCGGGCACGGGCCAGCGGGAGGCTGCCGCCGACCGGTTCGTGCACAGCTGCTAAATTGGCTTCCAGCCTGCTAGTTCTGCAGTGACCTGGCTGCGCTGCGGCTGGGAGCAGTACCGCTGCGACTCATGCGGGTGCGGCTCGGATGGCGGCTATGGTAGCGGTCGGCACCGTCACGCCTGCGGACATTGCCGGGCTGTGACGCCACCGGCCGGCCAGCATATGATCACAGCGTTCATCGATTCCGCCGGAGCGCCCGTGAGCACCCGCAGATCCCAGTCGCTGCCTACCCTGCGGCTCGACGACTTGCTCGCCGAACTGCAAGTCCGGCTCGACGCTGTGCTAGCAACGCGAGACCGGGTCAACGCGCTGTTCGAGGCGGTTGTGGCGGTTGGCGGCAATCTCGACATAGAAGAGGTGCTGCGCGGCATCGTCGAGTCTGCCGTCACCCTGGTCGACGCGAAGTACGGGGCGATGGGGGTCATCGGCGAGGGCGGGCGGCTAGCCGAGTTCATCCCGGTGGGCCTGACCGAGGAGGAGATCCGCCGGATCCATCACTGGCCCGAGGGCCGCGGACTGCTCGGCGTGCTGATCACCGACCCTAAGCCGCTCCGCCTGGCTGACCTCGGAGCTCATCCCCGTTCGTCGGGTTTCCCGTCGGGCCATCCGCCGATGACATCGTTCCTGGGCGCGCCGATCCGCATCAGGGAGGAGGTCTACGGAAACCTGTACCTGACCGAGAAGCGCGGCGGCAGCGAGTTCGACGAGGAAGACGAGGCTGTCCTGGTCGCGTTGGCGGCTGCCGCGGGCGTGGCCATCGAGAACGCGCGGCTCTATGACGAGGCGCGCCGACAGCAGCGCTGGCTGTCCGCGAGTGCGGAAGTGACCAGGTCACTGCTATCCGGCGCGAACGTGAGCGACGCGCTGGAGCTGATCACTACCAGGGCGCTGGAGATGTCTGGCGCCGACCTGGTTGCGCTGGCGCTGCCGAACGCCGACCGAAGCCAGTTGCGGTACGAGCACGCGGCCGGGACGGGTGCCGCGCAATCGCTGGGCGTGACCGTTCCGACCAGGGGATCAGCTTCCGGTGACGTGCTGCGCACCGGTGAGCTCCTGCAGGTCGACAACTTCTCCGACGACGACCGGGTCGCCGATGTGGCCAGGACGAAGATGAACCTGGGCCCGGCGCTTCTCGTCCCGCTCGGCGCGACCGGCAACGTCCGCGGCGTGCTGACCGCCGGACGCCGTCCTGGTGCCATGCCGTTGGCGCCCGCGGCCGCGGACATGCTGGTTACTTTCGCCAGCCAGGCCGGGATCGCGCTGGAACTGGCCGAGCACCGTCGCCAGGCCGAGCGGGTCGCGGTCTTCGAGGATCGGGACCGGATTGCCCGCGACCTGCACGACCTGGTGATCCAGCGGCTGTATGCGACCGGGATGTCGCTGCAGGGCACGGTCGGGCTCATCGGCGCGCCGGAAGCGGCGCGGCGGGTCAGCGTCGCCGTGGACGCGCTGGACGAGACGATCAGGGAGATCAGGTCGTCGATATTCGCGCTCCAGGGCCGGCACCAGGAGCGGCCCGGGCTGCGTTCGCGGATCCTGGAGATCGCCGACGAGATGGCTGGTCCGCTGGGCTTCGCGCCGGCGCTCGAGCTGGACGGCCGGCTCGATAACGTGCCGGATCCGCTCGGCGACCAGTTGCTGAGCGCACTGCGCGAGGCCCTGTCCAATGCGGCCAGGCACGCTGGCGCCAGCAAGGTGGAGGTTCAGGTACGTGCCGGGGACGAGCTGGCGCTGACCGTCCGTGATAACGGGTCCGGTATCAAGGCAGGCGGCCGTCGCAGCGGCCTGAGCAACCTGGAGGAGCGGGCGGTCAAGATCGGCGGCACGTTCCGGGTCGCGTCCGCGGCCGACGGCGGTACCGAGGTGGAGTGGCGGGTGCCGCTGGCCGCCGGAATCTAGTCAGGACCCGCGGTCTGGCCGCGTCGCGCCGGGCTGCCCGGAGACCGCGGCTAATGCTGGTCGAAGATCCGGGAGGCGTACGCGGCTGCCTGGGTTCTGCGCTCCATCCCGAGCTTGGCGAACAGCGCTGACACGTAATTCTTGACGGTTTTCTCGGCCAGGTACATCCGCTGGCCGATCTGCCGGTTGGTCAGGCCCTCACCGATCAGCTCGAGGATCTTGCGCTCCTGGGCGGTTAGCCCGGCCAGCGGGTCGGACTTGCTCGCCTGGTCGCGCATCCGGGCCAGCACCTTGCTGGCCGCCTCCGGGTCGAGCATCGACTCGCCGGAGGCAACGGTCCGCACCGCGCCCACCAGGTCGGTGCCCTTGATCTGCTTCAGGACGTACCCCGCCGCACCCGCCATGATCGCGTCGAACAGCGCCTCGTCGTCGCCGAACGAGGTCAGCATCAGGCACGCGACCTCCGGGTGGCGGGAGCGGATCTCCCGGCAGACGGTCACGCCGTCGCCGTCGGGCAGCCGCACGTCCAGGACCGCGACGTCCGGCATCAGCGCAGGGATCCGGGCCAGCGCGGACTCGGCCGTGCCCGCCTCGCCGATCACGGTGATGTCCGGCTCAGCCTCCAGCATGTCCTTGACGCCGCGGCGGACAATCTCATGGTCGTCCAGCAGGAAGACTCTGATGCCTGCGGTCGCCCGCCCCTGGTCCGCCATCAGCGGTCGCCTTTCGCCCGGTGACAAAATCATTACCCACGGGAACGCGGCCCTGCCGGCCGGTCACCCTACTCTAACTGCGGCGTCCAGGGCCGGTGCAGGACCAACGTCCCGTGAACAGTTGCCGAAGGGCTCAGATCTGCTCGGGGATCATGTCGATCGCCCCGCACGGGCACTCGGCAGCGCAGATACCGCAGCCCTTGCAGTAATCCAGATCGATCTCGTACCGGCGGCCTGGCCCGAGGTTGATCACCGCGTTGTCCGGGCAGACGCCATAGCAGTTGTCACATTCGAAGCAGTTGCCGCAGGACATGCACCGACGTGCCTCGAACAGCGCGGTCGACTCGTCCAGCCCTCCGGTGACCTCGTCGAACGTGGAGATGCGGCGGGCGGCGGCCAGCTGCGGCCGGACAGTGGCTGGCGCATCGGAGTAGTACCAGGTGTTCAGCCTGGAGAAGTCGGCGAGCCGGGGCGCGGGCTGGCCGGCCGGGACCGTGTTCGCAGCCAGCGGGGCCGCCGCGCTGTCGCCGGTGGCGTGCCGGACGCCGTCGGTGGTGGTTGCCGCTTCCCCTCGCAGGTAGGCGTCGATGCTGCGGGCAGCTTTCTTGCCGTGGCCGATCGCGACGGTGACGGTTCGCTCGGCCGGCACCATGTCGCCGCCGGCGAAGATGCCGGGATGGCCCGTCATCAGGTCCGGCCCGACCTGCACGACGCCGTCGGCGATGGTGATGCCGGCTACCCCGTCGAGCAAGGCCAGCTCGGCTTCCTGACCGAGCGCGAGTACCACGGTGTCGGCTGCGAGTTCGGTGAACTCGCCGGTCGGCTGCGGGAAGCCGGCCTCGTCGAGCTTCATTTTCTCGATGGTGAGCGTGCCCTCGTCGGCCCGGGCGATCGTGGACAGCCACATCATCCGGACCCCTTCGTCGGTCGCCTCCTCGACCTCGATGTCGTGCGCGGGCATCCGGTCCCTGGTCCGCCGGTAGACCACGACGGCATCGGCGGCGCCAAGGCGGCGCGCGGTCCGTGCCGCGTCCATCGCGGTGTTACCGCCGCCGTAGATGGCGACCCGGCGCCCGAGTTGCGGCCGCTGCGCGCCGTCCATCGAGTGCAGCATCGTCACCGCGTCCAGGATCCGGGCAGAATCGCCGGCCGGGATGTAGGCGCGCTTGCCGCGCTGCGCGCCGACGGCGAGGAACGCGGCGTCGAACCCGCCGTTCACCATGGCGGTATTGATGTCGGTGACCTGCTGTCCGCCTTCCCAGGTCACGCCCATTGCGAGGATGCGGCCGACCTCGGCGTCCAGGATGTCGCGCGGCAGCCGGTAAGCCGGAATGCCAAACCGCAGCATCCCGCCCAGTACTGCCGCGGAGTCTCGCAGCGTCACCTGATGGCCGAGCAGCCGCAGGTGATAAGCCGCGGACAGGCCGGACGGGCCAGCGCCCACGATCAGTACCCGCTTGCCGCTGTCGGGCGCGCTGACCGGCACCGTCCAGCCGTGCCGGATCGCCTCGTCGCCAAGGAAACGCTCGACAGCGTTGATGCCCACCGGGGCGTCGAGCTGCGCACGGTTGCAGGCGGTCTCGCAGGGCCGGTAGCAGACCCGGCCCATGATCGCCGGCAGCGGATTGTCCCGCATGATCTGCCGCCAGGCCATTTCGTAGCCGACCTGGCCGGTGTCCTGGCCGGTGTCGTAGCCGGCCTGGCCGGTGTCTTGGCTGGCGCCTTCTTCGGCGTAATACAGCCACTGCTGGATGTTCTCCCCGGCCGGGCAGGCGTGGTTGCACGGCGGCAGCAGGTCCACGTAGACCGGCCGCTCGGTGCGCCAGGAGCCGGTCTTGTTTGCCAGGCTGGAGCCGGGGTCCAGGGTGATCGCGAACGGCTTGTTCATCACTGAGCCTCCTCAGCCGACAGCGCGTAAGCGTCGTCGCGCCGGGACTCGAGCAGGCCGAACCTGGCGATGTTGGCGTCGGCAAGCTGCTGCAGGCGTGCGATCACTTCGGCACCCGCTGGCGTGCCGAACAGGTGCGAGTATCTGGACTGCAGCCTGAGGTAGTCCTCGACCGGCGCCTTGCGGCGGATCGGCGAAACGCTGACGACCTCGCCGCCGACCGCCTCGAAAACCGGGAACAAGCCGGTCTGCTCGGCCAGCCGGGCAATCTTGATCGTGTCTGATGGCGCGCTGCCCCAGCCGAGCGGGCAGGGCACCAGGATGTGCAGGTACCGGGCGCCATGCAGTTCCATGGCCCGCTGCACCTTGTACTCCAGGTCCCGCAGCCCGGCCACGGTTGCGGTGGCCACATAAGGGATCTGATGTGCCAGCGCGATCAGCGGGGCGTTCTTGCCCTGGCCGAAGGAGTTGCCCGGCTCGGGGCCGACGGCGGGCGTGGTCGCTGTCCGGGCGGCCGGGGGAGTGGCACCCGACCGCTGCACCCCGGTATTCATGTACGCCTCGTTGTCGTAGCAGATAAACAGCACGTCGTCGTTGCGCTCGAACATGCCGGAAAGGCACGCGAAGCCGATGTCGACGGTGCCGCCGTCGCCGCCCTGCCCGACGACGCGGACGTCCCGGCGGCCCTTGGCCCGCAGGGCTGCGGCGACGCCGGTAGCCACTGCGGGCGCGTTGCCGAACAGCGAGTGGATCCACGGGATCTGCCACGAAGTCTCCGGGTAGGGCGTGGAGAACACCTCGAGGCAGCCGGTCGCGTTGACCGCGATCAGCTGCCGGTTCGTCGCGCGCATCGCCGCGTCGAGCGCGTAGCGGGCACCAAGGGCCTCGCCGCAGCCCTGACAGGCGCGGTGCCCGCAGTTGAGCGAGTTCGTCCGGCCGGGTTCAGACTGCACCGACTGCTGATCGCCGGCGAGCAGCCGGTTGCCTGCCGCGAAGCTGCCGACCTGGTAGAACTTGACGCGCTGGACTGGCATGGTGGCGCTCCTATCCGATCCCGGACGCGACCGCCCCGAGGTCACGCAGCATGTTCTCGGCGGCGGGCCCGGACCGGCGGGTGGCCGCCGCGCGGCTGAGTTCCGCATCGATCAGCCCGGTGTTCAGGTCGAGGAAGGTCAGCGGTTCCAGTTCGTCGGCGGCCGCTCTGATGAACAGCTCGCGCAGGGACGCCTTGGTGATGGCCCGGCCGCCAAGACCGGCGATCACCGTGTAGCTGTGCGGCATGTCTCCTGCGGATGCGGACTGGTGCAGCGGCTGTGCTGGCAGCGGCTGTGTCGGCGCCAACTGTGTCGGCGCCAACTGTGCTGGCGCGGGCTGGGATAGTGCCATCCGCACATTGGCGGCGACGATGCCGCCGATACCGACGGCTAGCGCTCGCTCGAGCACCACGACCCGGCGGGCCGCACCGAGTCCGGCCCGGACTGCCGCCAGCGGGAACGGCCGGAACGAGGTGATGCCCAGCGCGCCGATCCGCATTCCGTCGGCCCGCAGCTCGTCGATCGTGTCCTTGATGGTGCCGAGCACCGAGCCGAGCGCGACCACGATGGTGTCGGCGTCCTGGGTGCGGTAATGGCGCACCAGGCCGCCGGAGTCACGGCCGAACTCGCCCGCGAACGCCGCCGCCACCGCGGGGATAAGTTCCAGCGCCTGGCCCTGCCTGGCATGCGCGAGATAGCGCACCTCGGTGAACGCCTCGGGGCCGACCATGGCGCCGATGGACACCGGATCGTCAGGATCGAGCACCTGGCGCGGCTCGTATCCGGGCAGGAACCTGTCGACCTGCTCCTGACTGGGTACTTCCAGCCGCTCGTGCGCATGTGTCAGCACGAATCCGTCCATGCACACCATGACCGGCAACGACACTTCCTCGGCCAGCCTGAATGCCTGGATGTGCAGGTCGAGGGCTTCCTGGTTGGTCTCGGCGTAGAGCTGGATCCAGCCGCAGTCCCGCTGGGACATGGCGTCGCTATGGTCATTCCAGATGTTGATCGGCGCGCCGATAGCGCGGTTGGCGACGGTCATGACGATCGGCAAGCCGAGGCCGGAAGCGTTGTACAGCGCCTCCGCCATGTACAGCAGGCCCTGACTGGCCGTCGCGGTGTAGGCACGGGCGCCTGCCGCCGATGCGCCGATGGCTACCGACATGGCCGCGAACTCCGATTCGACGTTGATGAACTCACACGGCGCGAGTTCGCCGGACTTCACCTTGGCGGCGAGCGCCTCGACGATGTGGGTCTGCGGCGAGATGGGGTAGGCGCAGATCACCTCGGGGCGGCAGAGCGCGACCGCGTCGGCGACCCCGCGTGAGCCCTCGATCTGGCCGATTCGCCCGCCTGAGGAGAGCCGGATGGCTCCGTGCCGCGTGCCCGTCCGGCGATCGCCGGCGCGGGACGGAGCCGGTTGGCCGCGCTGGCTGACCACGCTGGCATACGCGGCACTGGCTGCGGCAACGTTACCCGCGCCGATCTGGCCGCCGAACCGGTCGCTGATCGCCGCCACGACCGACTCGATGGACACCGCGCCGCTCAGCGCCGCGAATCCGCCCAGCAGCGCGGCGTTGGGCACCGGACGGCCGACGTGCTGCTGAGCAAGCTCGGTGGCGGGCACCGTCAGCACCGCACCCGGACGGAGTTTCCCGGTGAACTCGCCGATGCCGAGTTCGGCCACCGGGCGGGCGGAGTTGATCAGCAGCAGGGCGTCCTGGCCGGCTCCCTCGAAGACGTTGACCTGGTGCAGCAGCGTCGGGTCCTGGATGATCAGCACGTCCGGGTGCATGACGGGCTCGCGGACCCTGATCGGCTTGTCATCGAGCCGGCAGAAGGACACGACCGGAGCGCCGGTGCGCTCCGAGCCGAAGCTCGGGAACGCCTGCGCGTACTTGCCCTCGGCGAAGGCAGCGGCCGCCAGCAACTCGGCCGCGGTCACCACGCCCTGGCCGCCTCGGCCATGGATGCGGATCTCAAACATAGCTGCGGAGCCTTCCTCGTCATCTCCCGGCGGCCGGGCCGGGCGTGCCGCCGCACGCTGGCCTCCGGTTCGAGACTGCCCGCCCGGCGTGCCCTCCGGCGGAGGCGTCTGACCTGCGATCGGGGGACTAACGGCCCGCTCGGAATCACTGCCAGCTCCGGCACCACGGGCGCGTCCATGGCACCTCAGGTTGGCTTGATGTGCTGATCCTCGCGGACGCCGATCTTGCGGCCGCCGGCGCCGGCGGCCTTGTCGGCCAGCTTGACCGTCACTTCCAGGACGCCGTGGCTGCAGATGGCCTCGATGTGGTCCTCGTCGGCAGCGGCCGGCAGCGTCACGCTCCGGCTGAAGGTTCCGTAGCGGAACTCGGAGTGGTGCTTGCCCGCCGCCCCCTCGCGGCGTGTCGCCTTGATCGTCAGGATGCCGCCGTCGACGGTGACTGTCAGGTCCTTCTCCGGGTCGACGCCGGGAAGCTCCACCCGGACGACGTAGCTGCCATCCTGAAGGTATTCCTCCACTCGCAGCGGATGACCGGTCATCGGCCGTAGCACCGCCCATGGGCCTTCGAGCCAGTCGACCACCTCGCCGACCGGGCCGCGGTAATCCTTGCGCGTCAGCGTGCCCATCGCTCGCGCCTCCTCTCGCTGAAGTCGCACGGGTGTTAATTCCAGCGCGGCGGGCACTTGGTGGCCAGGGCCGGATGTGCCCAGCTTGCCGGGACCTTAGGGCCTTCCTTCCGGCAGACGTCCCGGCGCGCGGCGCGGCCAAGGTGATCGGAGGCGAGCCATGACCGGACATCGTGGCAAGGACAAGAAACCGGCCGACCGCGCACCCGGCGAAGCTGAGCGGATGCCGCGCAAGATGTACCGGGCTGAGCTGCTCCGGCTCCAGGCGGAACTGGTGAAGCTGCAGGAATGGGTGCGTGCCGAAGGCGTGCGCCTGATCGTGGTGTTCGAGGGGCGGGACGCGGCGGGCAAGGGCAGCACCATCAAGCGGGTCACCGAGTACCTCAACCCGAGGGTCGTCAAGATCGCCGCACTGCCCGCACCGAGCGAGCGGGAGCGCAGCTGCTGGTACTTCCAGCGGTATGTCAGTCATCTGCCCGCGGGCGGAGAGGTCGTGCTGTTCGATCGCAGCTGGTACAACCGGGCAGGCATCGAGCGTGTCATGGGCTTTTGCACGAAAGAGGAGTACGGCAGGTTCCTCCGCCAGTGTCCGATCTTCGAGCGGTTGCTAGTGGAAGATGGCGTCCTGCTGCGCAAGTACTGGTTCTCGGTCAGCGACGACGAGCAGGAACGCCGATTCAGGGCCCGGCTCGATGACCCGATGCGGCGGTGGAAGCTGTCCACCATGGACCTGTACTCGATAACTCGCTGGGAAGACTACTCGCGGGCTAAGGACGAGATGTTCGTGCATACCGACATCCCCGAGGCGCCGTGGTACGTCGTGGAGAGCACGGACAAGCGGCGGGCCCGGCTCAACATGATGGCTCACTTGCTCAGCACGATTCCGAGTTACGAGGTGGAGCGGCCGCCGCTGGAATTGCCGCCACGGCCTAAGCCGACGGGCTACCTGCGGGCGCCGCGGGAGTCGCAGACATTCGTGCCCGACCATGTGGCCGCGCTGCTCGCCAGCCGGTCAGGCGCCCGCGGTTAGCGGCCGGCCGTCCGGGCTGGCCGACCCGGACGGGACGACGCGGGCGAAGTCACCGGGCCAGACCATGGCGATGTGACCGTCAGACAGCCACTTGACGATGTATGGCGGCGAGCCGTCATCGTGCGGGACTCCGATGATAAGCCCGGCCCTGGCGGCGTCGCCCTCGGCTATGAGCCGGTCGCCCACATGTGCGTACATGACGGCTCTCCTTGCCTGCGCATCGTCTGGTTATCCAGGGTGCCCGGCGAGCAGGCTGCAGGCAGCGGGCGTTCGGCCCGAACTGGCTGGGACGTTCGCCACACACCCCGTGCCGCCGGGACCTTGGTCCCGGCGGCCTGGGGCTAGTGGCACTGCGCTGGCGGATTCGCTGCTGCTGAGCATGAAGTCATCCACTACCCGGCGTGGAGGAGAAACCGTGACCGAGGAGCGGTCGCTGAGCGAGTTGCCCCGTGCCGAAGCACTGGAGTTGCTCTCGAGCCTGCCGGTAGGCCGGCTCGTGTTCACGCATCAGGCGCTGCCCGCTATCAGGCCGGGTGAACCACCTGGTGGAGGATGACAGGATCGTGATCGGGCTGACGGCCGGTTCGGCGATCGCCACGTCATCTCGCGGCGGCGGTACCGTCGTCGCTTACGAGGCGGACTGCCTGAACCTCGCCGAGCGGTCCGGCTGGACCGTGATCGTGGTCGGGCTCGCGCAGCTCCAGACCGACGCCGAGGCGGTGCTGCACTACCGTTCCCGGCTGCGGCCGTGGCTGGGCGGCGCGGCAGCGGACGTACTCACGGTCAGCATGGAGATCGTGACCGGTTACCGGCTCACGCCAGCCCGGCCGGCCAGCGAGATCGTCCGGATCGCCCAGTAGCGGTCCGGACGATCCCTGGCTGACGTCCTGGCCGGGGCTGGCCGGCTGGCCGGGGCCGGCCAGCCGGCCAGCGAGCCTCGTCACGAGGCGGTCCGCTGTCCGTGCTCCTGGCCCTGGCCGCCTTGGGCCGGGGCTCCGCCAGCGTCCGTGGCGGGCTGCTGCCAGCTCCCCCGCCAGACCAGCCGGTGCACCGGGATCAGTCGCGGGATGTCGCGCAGGCCGGGGATGAACGGGACGAGCAGCAGCAGGACCGTGGCAATGCCGGTGAGGTACACCGCCCAGATGTCAGCGCTGTGCGAGTCTCCGAACGGGTTCACGTGGTACCACATCTGGTACAGCCACAGCCACGGCTGGCCCGGGTAGCTGCCGGTCTCGTTCATGACACCCCACTGATCACTGGTGAGGTGCAATTTCGATGCCAGCGCGGCGTAGTACCCGCCGTCGGCGATGAACAGCAGTGGCTTGGTGAAGTCTGTGCCATAGAACTGGCGCTGCGCGAGCAGGTCGGTGTCGAGCGCGCCGCTCCTGGCCATGGTCAGCTCCGACGCCATCATCAGCGGCACCGGCCCGGCCGCTGGCAGGCTCAGGTCCCCGCCCCGGAACGGCACCGTCCTAGCCGCAGGCTCGGTCGCCTTGTCGTAGGCGGTTGCCCAGCGTAGCTGCTGCGCCGGGGCGGCGCTTGTGTAGCTGCGCAGGGCCGTGGCCAGGGCCGGATCTGTCTTGGCAGCCACCGCCAGCGGGGCGAGCACGAATATCTTGGCGGAATCGACCGGCTGGGTGATCCCGAACAGCTTCTGCCAGCTAACCGGGCCAACCTGCTGCAGCGATCCGGTGCCGTTGTTGTACGGCGGCCCGTAGTTGGCGGACAGGCTGCTGCCATCCAGCTCGGCGGCCGCCGTGTTCACGAAGCCGATCTGGTCCACGGTCGCCCAGGTCTTGATGGTCAGCGGCGGCACATCGGGCGAGGACAACAGGCCTGCGGCCAGCAGCACCACGAGGGTGGCGATCAGGCCGGCGATCGTGCCCTCCTTCAGGATGTCGTAACGGCGGGTCGGGCCGCGCCAGGGCGCGGCGTCGTCGTCGGCGGCAGCCTTGCGTGCGGCCCGGTCGCGCCATGGGATGCGGTTGGCTGGCAGCGGGTGGCTGACGCCGCGGA
Source organism: Actinomycetota bacterium (assembly GCA_027314515.1). Lineage (GTDB taxonomy): Bacteria > Actinomycetota > Actinomycetes > Streptosporangiales > Streptosporangiaceae > JAJYUU01. The sequence goes on along the minus strand of DAHVAR010000181.1, from coordinate 58,864 downwards.
TGCGCACCAGCAGCACATGGGCGCCCACGATCGCGATCAAGATGATCGGCAGGAGGACGATGTGCCACATCAGCATCTGGCCGAAGTTCAGGACGTTCCAGAAGGATCCGGCTCCGACTGCGTTGAAGGCATCCTTGCCGTTGGTGGCGATCCACTGTGAGTCGAAGTTCTGCTGTGACAGGTAGCCGGTGAAGCACTCCACGACCGCCGCCATGAAGGCGACCACACCGGTGATCCAGGTCAGCGCCCGGCGGCCGCGCCACGCGGCCATCCAGAACTTCCCCCACAGGTGGATGACCATGAACGCCATGAACAGCTCGACGCTCCACAAGTGAATGCTGTTGAAGAAGTGGCCGACCGAGTTGTAATGCCACCAGTCAGGGCCGCCCAGCGCCAGCGCGAAGCCCGACACGATCGCCAGCCCCAGCGCGGCCAGCGTTGCGACGCCGAATATGTAGACCCAGGACGCGACGTAGGCCGGCTGCCGGTCGGGGAGAAGCTTGCCCGGCGGCAGCAGGCGGAGCGCGAGCCGCCGCACCCTGGCGGTCCACATGTCGGCATCGGGGTCGGCTGGCGCAGCCCCCGCCCTGTCGTCAGTCGCCCCGGTGTCCGTGGCGCCGGCCAACGTGCCGGTGCCGGGGATCGCCTGCTGCGAACCGTGCTTGCTGGGAAACGGGACCAGCAGGGCGAGGCCGAAGATGAACACCATCACGCCGATGACGACCAGGTTCGCTACCGAGATGTCGATAAACGACCAGGTGAGAAACGTGCCTGGGTGGTTCAGGTTGATGACCGAGGCAGGATCAGCCACCACATATGGGTTCATCTTTTTGGCTCCTAGAGACCTAAACCTAGTATGGCGAAAGAGCAACTTGAAGTTTGTCCCGGCTTGGCTGGTCGCAGCAGTGAAGACCGTCACCAGGCGGCGGGACGTTGGTCCTGAACGGCTAGTGACGAACAAAATAGCTTCCCGCCCGCAGTGGCCGCGGGGCGGGAAGCTGGTTTGCGGGCTCGCAGTACCGGGACCGCCGTCTGGTCAGCTAGCGGTCACCTCGATACGGGTAGCGAGCTTCGGCAGGATCTCGGTCTCCGGTGCGGTGCGCCGCAGGTGCACGAACCCGAGGATGGACAGGAGCAGCATGAGGCCGGCCCCGATGTAGGCGGCGATAGCCGCGATTAGCGCGATCTCACCGAAGGTCCAGAAGCCGTAGGCCTCAAGGAGCATGCTGCGCAGCGTGGTGCCCTGGAACACGGTCTGAACCTCACCAGCCAGCGCGGCGCTCTTCGGGTTGGCGCGGGACAGCGCGGACAGTTGCGAGTAGGTCTTGCCACCGCCGATCAGCGACAGGTGGTAGGCGATGAAGTTGTCCGCGTACACGTGGGCCTGCGCGCCGCTGGTCATCAGCTGCCCGGCGTACGGGGCCATCGCGGCCTGGTCGGCCTTGGGCAGTGCCTTGAACTCGGGGTTGCTCGTCGTCGGGAAGGTGATCTTCTGAGCGGACAGCTGGCTGGTCACCTGGTTGCTTGCGTATGACTGCCCCCAGGTCAGCAGCACGCCGGCGACGACGAGAATGGCCGCCAGCAGCAGGCCGGCCGATATGGCCAGCGCATCGAATGTCCTCCTGCGCATGTGTGCATTCCTCCTTGGTGTCCCGGGTTTCGGCACCCGGCCATTTCTCCTTTGTTGTCGTAAGGAGCATCTCCCCGCGCGCGAACCGGGCGCAGGGCCGTCCGGCCCGAGGTTCGCGGGACCTCGGTCACCGGCTCGCGGCCGGTCGGGACTCGTCGTAATCGACCCATGACAGAATGTGACGGCATGACCCACAAGCGTGAGCGGACATTGGTCACCGGGGGCATTGCGCGGGTGGAGGGCGAGGGGTCGCTCTATCTGCGGGTGTCAGGCGACCAGGTCGACGAAGTCAGGCTCGATATCTACGAGCCACCGCGGTTCTTCGAGGCATTCCTGCGCGGGCGCTCTTACCGCGAGCCGCCGGACATCACCGCGCGCATCTGCGGCATCTGCCCGGTGGCCTATCAGACCAGCGCCGCACTGGCCATCGAGGCCGCCTGCGGTGTCCGGATCGACGGCCCGCTGGCCGATCTGCGCAGGCTGCTGTACTGCGGGGAATGGATCGCCAGCCATGCCCTGCATATCTACTTCCTGCACGCGCCGGACTTCCTTGGCTACCCCGGCGCGATCGAGCTTGCCCGCGACCAGCGCGCGATCGTGGAGCGCGGGCTGAAGTTGCGGCGCGCCGGTAACGCGATCATGGAGACGATCGGCGGCCGGGCAGTGCATCCGGTCAACTTCCGGGTCGGCGGGTTTTACTCGGTGCCCGCCCGGGCAGATCTGAGCGGCCTCGCTGATCAGTTGCGCGCGGCGCTGGATGAGGCGCTGGAAACCGTGGCGTGGGTGGCGGGATTTGACTTCCCCGAGCTGACCGTGGAGCACGAGATGCTCGCGCTCCGCCAGCCCGGCAGCTATCCGATCGAGAGCGGCAGCGTGGTCACCTCCGGCGGCCGGGATTTCGCCGCCGCCGAGTTCGAGCAGCAGGTCATCGAGATGCAGGTGCCGCATTCCACCGCGCTGCATGCGCGGCTGGCCGGCCGCGAGGGCACCTATCTCACCGGCCCGCTCGCACGCTACACGCTCAACTCCCGATGGCTCCCGCCCGGGGCTGCGGCTGCCGCGGCCGCAGCAGGTCTTGGTGACAGCTGCCGCAATCCGTTCCGCAGCATCGTCGTCCGCGCGGTCGAGGTGGTCTGCGCGATCGAGGAAGCGATCCGCATCATCGAGGCGTACCGGCCGCCGTCACAGCCGAGCGTCGAGGTAGCGGCGCGAGCGGCCACCGGTCACGGGGTGTCGGAGGCGCCCAGGGGCGTGCTGTACCACCGGTACGAGCTCGACTCAGCCGGGGCCATCGTCAGCGCTCGCATCATCCCGCCGACGTCGCAGAACCAGGCTGCGATCGAACGCGATCTGCGCCAGTTCGTGCAGGCACGCCTGGAATTGGCCGACGAGCAGCTGGCCGGCCAGTGCGAGCAGGCGATCCGCAATTATGATCCGTGCATTTCCTGCGCCACGCATTTCCTCGACCTGCAAGTCGACCGGACATGACCGGCGCAGGCCGCCGGCCGGTCATGGTCATCGCCATAGGCGCCGAGTTCCGCTGTGACGACGGCGCCGGCCCGGCGGTCATCAGCCGGCTGCGCGGGGCTGTGCCGCCGGGTGTCGAGTTGCTGTGCAGCGACGGAGAGCCGACCCGGCTGATGGAGGCGTGGACCGGCGCTGCCGCGGCGATCGTGGTGGACGCGGTGCGCGGTGGCGATGCCGCGCCAGGGACGTTGCACCGGGTCGTCGTTCCCGGCGCGGCACCGGGGGAGGCTGTCAGGACAGCATTGGCTGAGGACCTCGGGACGGCACCGGATGAGGGCGTCAGGATGGTGCCGGGCTCGGTGCGGGCTCCGGCGAGTTCGCATGGCCTGGGCCTGGGCGCGGCTATCGAACTGAGCCGCACGCTCTCGCGGCTGCCGGCGCTGCTGATCGTGCACGCGGTGCAGGGCGAGGCATTCGGCTACGGGCAGGCCTTCAGCCCGGCTGTCGCGGCTGCCATCGACGACCTGACCGCGCGGGTACGGGCCGACGTGCTCAGCTTGTCAGCTACCTGACCCGGCGTCCGGCTGACCGGGTTCGGCCTGAGTCGCTGGCCCGGGGAACCCGCCAGCGACACTGTCGAAGGCGGCGACGTTGAAGGTGGCGAATACCCGGCGGATGTCGGAATCTGGCATCCCCAGCCGGCGCAGCCACGGGACAAGCGCGCCGACGTTGGGCGCGGTCATCGGGCCAAAGCAGCCATAGCAGCCGCGCCCGAACGCCGGGCAGATCGCCCCGCAGCCAGCTTGCGTGACCGGGCCCAGGCACGGCGTGCCCCGTGCCACCATGACGCAGGCCGTGCCGCGCAGCTTGCATTGCTCGCACACGCTGTGGCCGGGAATGCGCGGCTCGCGGCCGGCCAGCAGCGCTGACAGCAAGCCGATCAGCTGGCGCTTGTCGATCGGGCAGCCGGGCAGCTCGAAATCGACTGGGACATGGCTGGAGACCGGGGTGGATGTCGCCAGCGTGGCGATGTAATCCGGCCGGGCATACACGGCCGAGGCGAACTCCGTGACGTCGCCGAAGTTCCGCAGCGCCTGGATGCCGCCGGCTGTCGCGCACGCTCCGATCGTTACCAGCGTCCGGGAATCCGCCCTGATCTGCTGGATCCGGGCGGCGTCCGCGGGCGTGCTGACCGAGCCCTCGACCAGCGAGACGTCGAATGGTCCCGGCCCTGGCAGCTCGGCACTGGTCGCCTCGGTGAAGTGAGCGATATCCACCTCGCCCGCCAGCGTGAGGAGCTCATCCTGGCAGTCGAGCACGGTCAGCTGGCAGCCGTCGCACGACGCCAGCTTCCACACCGCTAGCCGGGGGCGCGCAGAGTCCGCTTGCATTTACAGCTCCCTCACGGTGAGAAGTGGCTCAGCTATCCCGAGGTGCACGACCGGGCCGTCCCGGCACAGCAGCAGCGGGCCGAGCTGGCAGTGGCCGCACTCGGCGGTGCCGCACTGCATGTTCCGCTCCAGCGAGATCCAGACGCTCGCCGGCGCCAGGCCGGCCGCCGTCAGCGCGCGGGCAGTGATGCGCATCATGACTTCGGGGCCGCAGATCAGCGCCGTCGTCCGGGCCGGGTCGAGGTGCGCCCGCCCGATCAGCTGGGTGACCACGCCCACCTGTCCGGGCCAGCTGGCGTCGGCCTTGTCCACGGTGATGTCCACCTCGGCGCCGCGCTCCCGCCACCGGCCGTACTCGGCGGCGAAGACCAGTTCAGCCGGAGAGCGCGCGCCAGCCAGCACGATGATCCGCCGGTAGCGGCCAGGCTGTGCCAGTGCCGCCAGCAGGGCGGGACGCAGCGGCGCCAGCCCGATCCCGCCCGCGACCAGGAGCAAGTCGGGATTCGCCGCAGCCTCCGCGTGATCCCAGCTCGTGCCGAACGGGCCGCGTACCCCGATGACCTGGCCAGGCTGCGCCGCGCAGAGCGCGGCGCTCACCGCACCGACCGCGCGGATCGTGTGGGTGAGCGTCGGCTCACCGGGCGCGCCGCTGACCGAGATCGGGATCTCACCGACGCCGAACGAGTACAGCATCGTGAACTGCCCCGGACGGAATGCGGCAATCGGTTCCCCGGCCGGTTCCAGCGTGATGGTGACGGTGTCGTGCGTCTCCTCCTGGCGCGAGCTGACCCGGTAGCTGACGGGGTACCGGAAGCCGTTCACCGCGAACCGCCGGGCAGGGCAGGCCCGCCGCTCCGCGGACCGCCGCTTGACTGCGTCGCGCGCGGGGGCGCCGCATACAGGTCAAGTATCCGGATCCGGGCGGCTTGCAGCCTGCCGATAGCAGTGTCGAGCAGCCGCCTGGTCACCTGGTAACCGAGTTCGTGATCGCTCTCGCACAAGCTGGTCACCGCGGCGGCCGTCAGCTCGAACGCGGACGCGGCGAGCTGGACCATGGCCCCGAATTGCCATCGCGGCGGGGAGACCAGCCAGGACAGGCCCAGCTCGTCGCCGGGCCCGAGCGTCTCGACGATCAGCCTGTCGCGTCCGGGCACGTGCAGGTCAAGCGCGATCCGGCCAGACCTGATCAGCCACAGCGAGGCGGCCTGGCCGCCCTCGTCGAACAGCCGGGTGCCAGCCGCCAGTTCCACGCTGGCGGCAATCGCGGCAAGCCGGTCAAGCTGAGGCGCCGTCAGGCCGGCCGCGAACCGATGGCTGGCCAGTTCCGTGCTGGTGACGCTCATCCCTGCTCCCCGCGCTCCGGTCCCTCAGGCCCGGCCGCCGGCTCGCCGGCCGCGTCGCGCTCCGCCCACAGCGCTGCCACCTCTTCAGTCAGGTCGATGCCGACCGGGCACCACACGATGCACCGGCCGCAGCCCACGCAGCCGGAGGAGCCAAACTGGTCGTGCCAGGTACCCAGCTTGTGGGTCAGCCACTGGCGGTACCGGCTGACCCCCGACGAGCGCACCGGCCCGCCGTGCAGGTACGAGAAATCGAGCTCGAAGCAGGACGACCAGCTCTGCTGCCGGTCCGCATGCTCCCCGCTCAGATCGGTCACGTCCTCGACCGTGGTACAGAAGCAGGTGGGGCAAGCCATCGTGCAGTTACCGCAGGTCAGGCACCGGGACGCGACGTCCTCCCAGCGCTGCGCATGAAGACTTGCGGCCAGCATCCCCGGCAGCCCGTCCGTCTGCATGGACCGGCCCATCCGGTCGGCCGCCCCGGTCACGGCAGCGTCGGCGCGCTGCGTGGCGCCGGGGTCAGCCGGCCGGACCGGCAGGCCAGTCAGGATCTCCTGCCCGCCGGGCGATCCGGCCTCGATCACGAACCTGTGGTCCGACTCGGCGGTGAGTTCGGTCATCAGCAGGTCATATCCCGGTCCGGATTCAGGTCCGGTAGCCATCGAGGCGCAAAAGCACGTTTCGCCAGGTTCGGTGCAGTTGACCACGACGATGAAGACCGCTGCCCTGCGCCGGGAGTAGGCGCAGTCGCGGCCTGATGCACCGCGAAGGACGCGATCCAGGACCTGGATCGCACGCAGGTCGCACGGGCGGACGCCGAGGAAGGCGAGCTTGCGCGGCTCCTGCACTGCGCCGGGGCCGACAGCGAGCCCGTCCGTGCCGCGGGTAGCGGACCAGAGCTGCTCGCGCGGCGGGTGCAGGAACTGCTTCCAGGAGCCAGGGCCGGCCGAATGGCCGAAGGCCGCGGCGTCGTCGCGCTTGCGCAGGCGGTAACCGCCCGGCGACAGCGACACGCCCCAGCCGAACGGCAGCTCGCTGGCCGACGTCAGCTCGCCAAGGGTGATCGCGTCGCCGGTCACCCGCGGCCCGATTACCTGGTAACCCGCCGACACAAGGGCCCGGTGCAGGTCCTCCAGGCCCGCGGCCGGCAGCTCGAAGCGGCGCCGCTGCCCGGCCGCGCCCCCGTTCCCGGCCGCGCCCCCGTTCCCAGTTACAACTGTCATGACTGCTCCATCCCCCAACGCAACAGCATCGCCGCCCAGGCCGCGGCTCAGTAGGGCCGCACGTCGGTAATCCCCGCTCCCGCGTGCCAGGCGATAGGTCCCGGTCGGGAGCGGACCTAGGACCCTAGATACCCAGCGGCGAGGACGGTGTGATCGAAGGTGGCGGGAGGGACCAGCCATCGGAAGCCGCGGGGTTACCGGCAGCAATGCCGGCACACCGCGGAATCTGGATCCGCGAGAAGCGGGTATGGTCCCTCCCGCTAGCTGCCTGTCGTGAGTCCCTGGCCAGCGGGTCTTTCGCCCCTATTGAGCCACGAACCGCGCTGGCAGCGTGATCTCGGGGCGAGAGGAGAGCACGGTGCCCGGTGCGAAGCTCGAGATGCTCGACGAGGCGCAGTGCCTCGCGCTGATCGCGCCGGGGGGCATCGGCAGGCTCGCGTTCCCCGGACGCTTCGACCTCACCGTGCTCCCGGTGAACTACGTGCTGCATGACGGCGCGATCTTGTTCCGGACGACTGCGGCCGGCTCGACGGATGAGGATCTGCGCACCGGCATCGAGCACGCCGAGTACCGCGTGGCATTCGAGATCGACAAGTTCGACGCCCAAGCCCGCGAGGGCTGGAGTGTCCTGATCCAGGGGCCCGCGCACCATCTGGATGACCCGGACGAACAGGCTGACGCCCGGGCGGCTGGCGTTGTGCCGTGGCCGGAGGGGGAGCGCGAGCACTTCATCAGGATCACCCCGGCCAGGATTACCGGCCGGCGAATCCGGCACGAGCCGGCGTCAGGCGGATCAGCTGACCACAGGGGAGAGGACGGCTAGCGATGCGTGCGGTTGTCTATCAGGGCCAGGGGCAGCGGGCCGTCACCGAAGTGCCAGACCCCCAGATCACCGATGACGGTGATGTCATCGTGCGGGTCGACATGACCACGATCTGCGGGACCGATCTGCACATCCTCCGCGGTGACGTGCCCACCGTCCGGCCCGGCCGGATACTCGGGCACGAGGCGGTCGGCACCGTCGAGGATGCCGGCGCCGCCGTTCGCACCATCGGCGAGGGCGACCGCGTGCTGGTGTCGTGCATCTCTGCCTGCGGCGCCTGCCAGTACTGCCGCCAGGGCAGGTACGGGCAGTGCCTGGGCGGCGGCGGCTGGGTGCTCGGTCACACCTACGACGGCGCGCAGGCGGAGTTCGTCCGGGTGCCCTTCGCGGATACCTCTACCTACCGGCTGCCCTCCGGCGTCCCGGACGAGCAGGCACTCATGCTCGCCGACATCTTGCCGACCGGCTACGAGGTCGGCGTGCTGAAGGCTGGCGTGCGTCCCGGAGATGTCGTCGCAGTCGTCGGCTCCGGGCCGGTCGGGCTGGCCGCCGTCATGACAGCCAGGCTGTTCAGCCCGAGTCACATCGTCGCCATCGACATCGCGGACCGGCGCCTGGAGGCAGCCAAGGAGTTCGGCGCGGACGTGACGGTGAACAGTGAGATCAGCGACCCGCTGCAGGCGGTGCGGTCGCTGACCGATGGCCTGGGCGCGGACGTGACCATCGAGGCGGTCGGCCGGCCGGAGACCTTCGAGCTGGCGGTCCGGCTGACCCGGCCGGGTGCCAGGGTCGCGAACATCGGCGTGCACGGCAAGTCGGCCGCCCTGCACCTGGAAGATCAGTGGATCCGCGACATCACGATCAGCACCGGCCTGGTGGATACCTATTCGACGCCGACGCTGCTGCGGCTGCTGGCAAGCGGCCAGCTTGACGCTGCCCGGCTTGTCACGCACCGGTTCGGTTTCGATGATTTCGATGAGGCTTACGACGTCTTCAGCCGGTCCGCCGACACCGGTGCGCTGAAGGTAGTGCTGGCCCGGTAAAGGCCCATTTCCTGATGGAGGGCGCCGTCGGGAAGCAGTTCCCCGGGAAAGACGGTGCCCTAGGGAAACAGGCCGCGCAGCGGGAAGACCGCGTCCCTGGTCGCGATGATGGCCTGGTCGACCGGGTCAGCCGGGTCGTAGCCGGCCTCGAAGTCCGGGTAGGCGCCGTCGGCGCCGTCGGTCATCAGTTCGGGGGCCGGCTCGGCGGCCACCCAGCCGACGTACTCACGCCACGCGGCCGGAGTCGGCGAGCCCGGCGGGATGGGGTGGCCGCAGGCCTCTGCCAGCAGGTGAGTCCAGGTTCTGGGTACTACCTGGACAAGCTGATAGCCGCCGCCGCCGGTCAGCAGCCATCTGCCGTCCGCGACCTCATGCGCGAGCCGGTGCAGGGCCATGTGCGCGGCACGCTGAGCGTCGACGGTGACCTCCAGGTTGGCAAGCGGATCGCTCCAGTGCGTGTCACAACCGTGCTGGCTGACCAGGATCTGCGGCCGGAACTGGCGCAGCAGCGGCGGCACGACAGCATGCAGGGCGCGAAGCCAGCCCGCGTCCCTAGTGCCAGCCGGCAGCGCGACGTTGACCGCGGAGCCCTCCGCGCCCGCGCCGCCGGTCTCCGCTGGCCGGCCAGTGCCAGGGAACAGCGTGGCCGGGTGCTGGTGGATGCTGATCGTCAGCACCCTCGGGTCGTTCCAGAACGCCGCCTGGACGCCGTCGCCGTGGTGGACGTCGATGTCGACGTAGGCAACCCGCTCGGCACCGTGGCGGAGCAGCCACGCGATCGCGATGGCCGGGTCGTTGTAGATGCAGAACCCGCTGGCGTTGCCGCGCATGGCGTGGTGCAGGCCGCCAGCGATACTGGCACCATGCTGCGCGGCGCCCGACCAGGTCGCCTGCGCTGCGGCCAGTGTCGCGCCCGCCACCAGAGCGGATGCCTCGTGCATATGGCCGAATACCGGATCATCGTCGGTGCCAAGCCCATGCCGGAGCAGGGTTGCCGCGTCAACCGGCGCCGCGCCGGGCTCGGCGGCCATCGCGCCCGCCGCCTTCACCACCGCGATGTAGCCGGGATCGTGCGCGAGTTGCAGCTCAGCCTCGGTGGCCGGGACCGCCGGCCGCACCGTGACCTCGTCCTGGCTGAGCACCCCGAACGCCCTGGCGAGCTCCATGGTGAGCTTCACCCTGATCGGGCCTAGCGGATGCTGGGGGCCGAAATCGTAGTCCGTCAACCGGTCGTCCCAGGAGACATGCAGGGTGCAGCTCACTTCATGGCTCCTTCCGCCGCGCCATGGCCAGCCTGCCACATGCCGGCGGACGGGCCTGTAACCCCGGTCAATTGCCATGATGCGTCGCTTGACCCAGCGAAATTTCGGCCGAACGTCCCGGCCGGGTATCCCGTTAGGCAGGTGGCCGGGCGGGCGGCCGGCTGCAATGCTGGCCTGGACTACTCTCCGCGGAAGGCTGCCGGCCATGGACACGATCGGGCAAGACGAGCCTGGCAGCATGTCGATGACACCTCCGGAGCCCGCGAGTTATGCGCTGCTGTCCGACGGCAGCACGGTCGAGATCCGTCCGGCCAGGCCGGAGGACGCCGACGACATCAGGCAGATGCACGAGCAGATGTCCCCGGATAACGCCTATTTCCGGTTCTTCAGCTTCAGCCCTCAGGCACCAGAGCGCGAGGCACAGCGCCTGAGCCGGCCGGAGGGACCCGATCATGCGGCACTGCTCGCCCGGCTGGACGGCAAGCTCATCGGCGTCGCCAGCTATGAGCCGACACAGCGGCCGGGCGTCGCCGAGATCGCCTTCGCGGTGTCGGATGAGATGCACGGACGCGGCGTGGCGACTCTCCTGCTCGAGCACCTGGTTTCGCTGGCGCGGCAACGGCGGCTGACCGCGTTCGCAGCGGAGACGCTGCCCGAGAACATGGCCATGCAGCGGGTGTTCGCCGATGCCGGGCTACCGGTGGAGCGGCAGTTTGCCAACGGAGTGATCGAGCTGACCATGCCGTTGCCAGGTCACGACGGCGGACGGCTCGACCACTACCTGGACGCGGTGGCGGGCCGGGCAAGCACTGCGGACGTGGCCAGCCTGCGGCACCTGCTGCAGCCGGCGTCGGTGGCGGTCATCGGCGCAAGCCGCCGCCGCGGCTCGGTCGGCAGGGAGATCCTGCACAACATTGTCGCGGCCGGATTTGCCGGCCCGGTCTACCCGGTGAACCCGCGCGGCCGGTCCATGGAAGGCCTCGCCTGCCTTGCCTCGGCCGCCGCCCTGCCGGCCGGCGTAGATGTTGCCGTCATCGCGGTACCGCCGGGTGCGGTCCCGGCAGTTGCCGCCCAGTGCGGCCAGCGCGGCGTGCACGCACTGGTGGTGATTACCGCGAGCCTGGGCGGCGGCGGCGCGGACCTGCTCGCTATCTGCCGCAGGTACGGGATGCGGCTGGTCGGGCCGAACTGCTTCGGCATCGTATCGACCGCAGCGCAGCTGAACGCGACATTCGCTACCGAGATGCCGCCGGCCGGCACGGCCGGCCTTGTCGTGCAGTCCGGCGGGGTCGGCGTCGCCTTTCTCGAGCACCTCGGCAGGCTCGGGATCGGGATCTCCTCATTCGCGTCGGTGGGCGACAAGTACGACGTTTCCAGCAACGACATGCTGACCTGGTGGGAGCAGGACGAGCGGACGAACCTCGCGGTGCTGTACGTCGAGTCCTTCGGCAGCCCGCGCGGGTTCGCCCGGACAGCCCGGCGGGTAGGCCGGCAAATGCCGGTACTCACCGTCATCGGCGGCCGGTCGGCGGCCGGCCAGCGGGCGGCCGCGTCGCACACGGCCGCGTCCGCTACCCCGCTGGTCACCCAGGAGGCCCTGTTCGGCCAGGCCGGCATCATCGCAACGCATAGCCTGGGCGAGCTGGTGGAGGCGGCTGCGCTGCTGGCTAGCCAGCCGCTCCCGGCCGGCCGGCGCATCGCGATCGTCTCCAATGCGGGCGGGGCCGGCGTGCTCGCGGCCGATGCCTGCGGGGACAGCGGGCTGACGGTCGCCGTGGTCGGCCCGCGCACGCAGCGGCGCCTGGCCGGCTTGCTCCCGGCCGGTGCCACGGTATCAGGGCCGGTCGACACGACTGCCACCGTCAGCATCCCCCGATTCCGGGCCTGCCTGGAGGCGGTGGCCGCGGACGAATCAGTCGACGCGGTGCTGGCGCTTGGCGTGCCGACCGCGATCGCGGACCTGCGTGCCGCGATCCTGACGGCGCAGGTGGACAAGCCGATGGCGGCCGTGCTGCTGGACCAGCCGGAGGGGGTGAGCCTGCTGGGCGCCGGCGCCGGGACGGACGGCGAGGCAGGCGGCGGGCCCGGGCCAGCGACAGCACGACGGCTGCCGGCCTACAGCTACCCCGAAAGCGCGGCCCGCGCGCTGAGCCATGCCGTCAGCTACCGGGAGTGGCGTGATTCTCAGCTTGGTCAGGTGCCCGTGCTCGCTGATGTCGACTCGGCCGGCGCGCGTGCCCTCGTCTCAGCCTTCCTGATGGACAAGCCGGACGGCGGCTGGCTGGCGACCGCGGATGCGGTGTCGCTGCTCGACTGCTACCGGATCCCGATGGTGGAGACCCGGCCGGTGACCGACCAGGAGTCGGCGGTCGCGATCGCCGCCAAGCTCGGCGGCCATGTCGTGCTCAAAGCGGATGTGGCCGGTCTGCTGCACAAGTCTGATGCTGGTGCCGTGAAGCTAGACCTGCGCACGAGCGACGAAGTGGCCGGCGCATATGCCGAACTGGCTGTGGCGTTCGGCGCCAGGCTGCGCCGCGTGCTGGTGCAGCCGATGCTGGCCGGCGGCGTGGAGACGCTGATCGGCGTCGTTCAGGAGCCGGTATTCGGCCCGCTCGTGGTGTTCGGCCTCGGCGGCGTCGCCACCGACGTCCTAGGCGATCACGCTGCGCGGCTTGCCCCTCTCACCGATGTCGACGCTGCGCAGATGATCAGTGGCGTGCGTGCGGCCCCGCTGCTCTTCGGCCACCGCGGCGCGCCAGCCGTCGACGTCACCGCCCTGTCGGATCTGCTGCTTCGCGTCTCCCAGCTGGCAGATGACCTCCCGGAGGTGGCTGAACTCGATCTCAATCCGGTGATCGCCAGGCCCGATGGCGCGCACGCGGTGGATACCAGGATCAGGCTCGCAGCCGCTGCCCCGCGAGATCCGTTCCTGCGCCAGCTCCGGTGAGCTGCCGGCGCTAGCGTCCGGGACTAACGTCCCCCGTTCCCTGGGTATGAGGCCACTGCCCGCAGGCGGCCGTACATGCGACGCTGCCCGCAGGACCGCGGCGAGAAGGGAACGACGATTCCGGGGGAGGGAAGTCCGATGAGCGCCACCGTCAAGGACGTAATGACTACCAGCGTTGTCGCGGTGAAGAGGGACGCTGACTTCAAGCAGATCGTGTCGGTGCTGCGCCGCTACCGGGTCAGCGCTTGCCCGGTCATCAACGACGCTGGCCGGGTCGTTGGCGTGGTATCCGAGGCCGATCTGCTCTACAAGGAGGCGAACGGCCGGATGCCGGCGGGCCTCATCAGGCTGCGGTGGAAGCTGGGCGAGGAGTCGAAGGTCAACGCCGTGACGGCCGGGCGGCTCATGACCTCGCCTGCGGTCACCATCCACCCGGACACGTCCGTCGCCGCCGCCGCCAGGGTGATGCACGACCGGTGGATCAAGCGGTTGCCGGTGGTCAGCGACGACGGGCTGCTGATCGGTATCGTCACCCGGTCCGATGTGCTGAGCGTGTATGAGCGCCCGGACGCGGACATCCTGCACGAAATACTGACAGCGGTTATCGTCGGCGAATTCGGCCTGGACATCGGCGCCTTCGACGTCGAAGTGGCTTCCGGCATCGTGAAGATTGACGGCGCGATAACGGAGCCGGGCATGGCATTGCAGCTAGTGGCGCGGCTTCGGCATGTTGAGGGCGTCGTGGCGGTCCGTGACCGGCTGAGCATCGGGCAGCCCGGCAATTCGCCTCAGTCGGACGGCCAGGCCCGCGCACAGCGGCCGGGGACCGACGGCGAGGCTGACCTCGCGGCTGGCCGCCTGCTGAGCGCTCGCCCGGCGCTGGAACGGCCGCTTGGCCGCGTTAGCGGGCCCTGATCCGGCGGCCGGTGATCTGGCTGGCCGTTAGCCGGACATAGGAAGCCCGGTCGCCGCCTGCCCAGGGCTCTATGTTCAATGCCTGCGCACGCGCCAGGTCGGCCGGGTCAGTGATGATTCGCGCGGTGCCGGTGATCAGCACGCTCCAGCCCTCGCCGAGGGCCTCATCGATGTGATCGACGTCAAAGGAGACGCGTCCTTCGCGAACGCCTGCGGCTATGCCGCCGCTGCCGCTGGTGCGGAACAGGACGTCAGCTCCGTCCATCCGGAAGTTCACCGGGATGGCGACCGGACCGCGGCCGGGCTCGAGGAAGAGGAAGCGGCCGACGCCGCCGTCGGCCAGGTGCTGCCGGCACTCCTCGATCGTCATGCTGTCTAGCAGTGCATCTTTCGCCGCCGAGCGCTGGCCCGGCGGCTGGTTGAGCCCGGCACCGGACAGCGAGCCCGGGGTCGTGCCGAGCGCTACCGCCAGCCGGATCAGGGCTGCCTGACTGGGATTCGGCGCCGCGCTCGACTCCAGGTAAGCCAGGTACTCCGGTGACATCCCGGCCCGCTCAGCCGCCTGCGCGACGGTCAGCCCCGCACGGCTGCGGTGCTCGGCGATGCGCCTGCCGACGTCGGTTCCGGCTGAATCGGCATCATTGCCCATCTTCCCTCCAGAAGGCCCGGGCCGGCCTGGGCTGCCATGCGGCAGCCTGGCACAGGACGGCCGGGCCGGCGCCGGAATGCCCGGCCGGCATCCCGTCGTCAACTCTACGGACATCGGTCTAGCCGGGAAGGGCCGTTAGGCCCTGTTGGCCGTGGCGCCGCCCGCTCATCCTGCTAAAGGGTGATGTGACATGACCGGTGGGGCCAGATGACCTCGGCAATGCAATCGGAAGCTGCTCACGCGAGACCGGCCGGGACGAGACCGGCCGGGACGGGGCCGGCCGGCACGCCGGGGGGCTCTGCGGGGTCGTCCCCCTGGGCTGGCGCTATTGCTGACCGGGGCGGCTTGCTGCTAACCGCCGTCTCGCGGCCAGCGGACGCGCGCCCGGCTAGCCGGGAACCGGGATACGGGTCCGGGATGCCCACGCTGACGCAGGCCGAGACGGCAACCGTCATCGCGATGGCGGCACGGGCGCCGTCGTTGCACAACACCCAGCCGTGGCAGTTCCGGGTTAGCGGGGACGTCATCGAATTGCGCGCCGACCCGGACCGGATGCTTCGCCACCTGGACAAACATGGCCGCGAGCTGATGATCAGTTGCGGAGCCGCGCTGTTCGGGTTGCGGCTGGGCTATCGCAGCCTCGGCCTGCTGCCGGTGACCGAACTGCTGCCAGACCCGGCGGAGCCGTGGCTCGTCGGCCGGGTATGGCCGGGCGGCCGTGCGGCGATGAATAAGGCCGAGGCCGAGCTAGTGGCCGCGGTACCGCACCGGCACACGCATCGCGGGCCGTTCGCGCCCGGCGAAGTCGCCGGGCGGCTGCTGGCTGCGCTGGCTGATGACGCGGCGGCTGAGGGAGCCGAGCTCTTGCTGGTCGACCAGGCCGATGCGGAAGCCGGGATCGCCGAGGCTGCGCTGGCTGATCAACTGGTCGGGCTGGTTGACGCGGCTGCGGCCGAACAGCGGTCCGATCCGGATATCGTTGCCGAACTGCGCCGCTGGGTGCGCCCGCCGGGCAGCAGGGCCAGGGACGGCGTTCCGGCCTGGGCTATCGGTCAGCCACCGGGCGAGCCAGTGCCCGGTTCGGCCGGCCGGCCGCTCTGGTTGCCGCAACGCGATTTCGGCCAGCGGGGCGGCGATGCACCTGGCGGACCTGGCGGCGACGGACCTGGCGGCGTGGCACCGTCGGCAACCGCGGTGCTCAGCACGGCCAACGATGCTCCTGCCGACTGGCTGCGGTCCGGCCAGGCCCTGCACCGGCTGTCGCTCCGGGCGGCAGCCCGCTGGGTATTCGCGAGCCTGCAGTCGCAGCCGACGGAGTCGCCGCGGTACCGCCAGGATGTCCGCGACCTGCTCGGCCTTTCCGGGCATCCGCAGCTGCTGCTCCAGTTCGGCCGCTCTAACACCGCTCCGGCCACGCCACGGCGGCCACAGCTCGAGCTGAGGACCGGGGATGGCGGGCTTAGGCCCTTAGTCTGCGCTCACGCGGGCTGATCGGCCCTGCCGCGGTGGCCAGTCGGCGCGCAGTGTGGACGGAACAGGCTGGACGGAGGTGGCCTTCGATGCTGCGGCAGCTGTGGCGGCGACTGGCCCGCACGATCACGGGCATCGGCAACCCCCTGCGGCGCCATGTCGACCGGGTCGAGCGGGCGATCATGACGGGCCTGGTTGTCGCGTTCCTGGTTGCCGCGCCGTTGTTGTCCATCGGTGCGGTGCAGGCGACCGGCGCAGCGGCCGCGCAGCAACGGCGGTCTGAGGTCGGCTGGCATCGGGTCACTGCCGTCCTGGCGCAGAGCGCCGCTGCCGGGCAGATCGCTCAGGACGGGACAGCCGAGGCATCCTGGGTGACCGCGCACTGGACGGCTCCCGATGGCGCGCGCCGGACCGGGCTGGTCGCTGTCAGCCTGAGGGCCCGGCGCGGCCAGCGGACTACCATCTGGGTGACGCCGTCTGGCCAGCTCATGCACCCGCCGCTGACCAGGGCCCAGGTCTTCCAATGGGAGGTCATGGGCGGCGTTACGGCCCCGATCGGCCTGGCAGTGCTGCTCACGGTTGCCGGAGGCGTCGTCCGGGTACTGGCTAATCGCCGCCGGATGGCGGGCTGGACGAGGGACTGGGCGGTGACCGGTCCGCGGTGGTCGTCGCTCCGATAGCCGTCGCTTCGGCAACCGGTGGTGCGTAAACCGGCGGTGCGCAGGCACGGCTACCGTGATAGCCGCTGGCGACGATGCCATCGTCGGCAGTTCCGGAGTACGGGTTTTTACGGAGGACTGGGTGCATTCATGGGTAGTCCAGACACCCGCGCCGATCGATGAGCAGCCGCTGCGCCGGGTAGAGCGTGACGAGCCCGTGCCGGGCGCCGGGCAGGTCCGGGTACGGGTTACCTGCTGCGGTGTCTGCCGTACGGATCTGCACCTGGCCGAGGGCGACTTGCCGCCGAAGCGACCGGAGGTCGCGGTCGGCCACGAGATCGTGGGCGTCATCGACGCTCTCGGGCCAGGCGCGACCAGGTTCGCGCTCGGCGACCGGATTGGCGTGCCGTGGCTCGGCGGCACCGACGGAAGCTGCAAGTTCTGCCGCCGCGGAGCGGAGAATCTCTGCCTGCAGCCGGTCTTCACCGGCTGGGACGTCGACGGTGGCTACGCCGACGCGTGCCTCGCCGACGAGGCCTACGCCTACCGGCTGCCCGGCCAACTCGACGACGAGCATGCTGCTCCGTTGCTGTGCGCGGGCATCATCGGCTACCGGGCGCTGAAGAGAGCCGCGGTTCCGGCGGCGGGCCGGCTGGGAATCTACGGCTTCGGCGGCAGCGCGCACATTACCGCGCAGATCGCGCTGCACCAGGGCCTGCGGGTGCACGTGCTGACCCGGGGAGAGGGCAACCGCAGCCTAGCCGCAAAGCTTGGCGCCGACTCAGTTGGCGACGCGGCCGACGCTCCGCCCGAGCCGCTGGACGGGGCGATCTTGTTCGCTCCGGCTGGCGAGCTTGTCCCGGTCGCGCTGCGCGCGCTGGATCGCGGCGGCACGCTCGCCATTGCCGGGATCTGGCTGTCGGACATCCCGCCGCTTACCTATGCCAGCGAACTGTTCGAAGAGCGGCAGGTGCGCAGCGTTACCGCCAACACGCGTGGCGATGGCGAGGAGTTCCTCGCGCTGGCCGCGCGCCTGGGCATCAAGCCGACTACCGTGCCCTACCCGATGGCCAGCGCGCCGGAGGCGCTCCTTGACCTGGCGCGCGGCCGGTTCAGCGGCGCAGCCGTCCTGCACAACTGAGCAATCACGGCTCGCTATTGCCGGGTGCCTGCGGTAACGCCGGCTGCGGGCTCGCGACGTGATCGATGATGTCGACGACGCCGTCGATGTCCCAGGCCAGGTCGATTGCCGTGGCCATCTCGCTATGCAGCGCAGCCTCGGGCTGGCCGGACAGCGTCACGATGCCGCCGTGTACCTCCACCTTGATCCCGGTCGGTTCGCCACCTGCCATTTCCTCGATTAGCTCCCTAACCTGGCGGGCTATCTCGGCATCGGCGACGAGGAAGACGCTGAGCAGGTCGCGCCGGCTGACCACGCCGATGGCCTTGCCGTTCTGGTCGACGACCGGCAGCAGCTTGATGTGATGGTCTCGCATCAGCCTGGCAGCGCCCGCTATGGCGGTATCCGGATGGATCGTAATGGCCGGGGCAGTCATGAGGTGCTCCGCCGTCAGCCGGTTGTACCGGCTACGGTCGGTGCCGTACCGCGGGGATCCGGTCCAGCGTTTCCGCTGGCCCGCGTGCTTGTCCCTGGCGGCGATGAGGTCACCTTCGGTGATGACCCCGGCGACGTGGCGGCCGAGGCTCAGTACCGGCACGCCGTTGATCTGATGCTGGACCAGCAGCCAGGCGATCTGCTTGAACGGGGTGATGCGGTCCACGGCGACGATGTCGGTGGTCATGACGTCCTGTACCCGGCTATGCCATCGGCCGTGGTGCTTGGCGGGCGGGTGGTCATGCTCGCCGGCCCGGTGCGCCTCGGCCTTGCGAGGACGCGGCGGGGTCTGCCGGACGACAGCCGTCTCGCCCAGTTCGCGGGCAACCTGATTGACGGCCCTGGTGACATCCGGCGGCGTCGCCCGGCCATGCAGCGAATCGTAGTAAGCGGCGCCAAGGTGCCGAAGCATGGCGTCCAGGTGCACATCTTTACGGCTCATTTCGCCTCCGCCTCGCTAATCGCCCGCTCGCGGGGCCGGCACCACTCCGGCCACCACGAGTTTCCAGTCATCGCGCGAATCACCGGCGACACCTGCCAGGTCGCCGGAATCACTGCCGGACAGGTCCTGGCCTTCTGGCCCGACTACCACGACAGGGCAATGGGCGCGGCTCAGGCATGTCCGCACCACCGGGCCGATCGAACGCCCGGCTAGCTGGCCCGATGCTGCGCCAAGGACGAGCAGGTCGGCACCCGCCGAGAAGTCGACCAGTGCGCGCTCAGGTTCGCCCTCTGTCACCTCTGTCGTTACCCCCGCAGCCAGCTCCGGGCCCAGGACGGCCCGCAGTGTCGCGGCAAGCCTGTCCCTGGCATGCTGCTGGCGTGCGGCCAGGTCCTGCGGAGTCATCGACGGCGCGTAGTAAGCTCGCTGCTCGGCATGCCAGGCCAGTACGACCTTCAGCTGGCCGTGACGCCGCTGCACTTCGTCGGCTGCCCATCGCAGCGCGCGTGCCGAAGCAGGCGAACCGCTGACCCCGGCGACGATAACCGGATTAATGGCCGCCTTGTCCATGATGGCCCTCCCGTCCCTGACCGGCTGACCCGCCTTGCTGCGATCTCATCGCTGGATCTCGACATCGACGGCCTCGACTGGTCCGGCCGCCAGCTGTTGTTCCGGCTTTATCCCGATGCGGACGGTGAGGATCCCGTTGCGGTAAATCGCTGACATGTCGTGAACGTCAGCACTGGGCGGCAGCACAACATGCCGTTCAAACCGGCCGTACCGGAACTCACTCTGATGCCAGTGCGGTGCGGAGTCCGTACGCTGAGCCTGCACGACCAGAGTACCGGCCTGCACGCAGACAGCGAGGCCGGTGGCCGGGTCAACGCCGGGAACCTCCAGCCGGATGAGGTAACTTGGCCCGTCTGAGTATTGCTCCACCGGAATCAGTAGCGGCCGCGTTGCCGACCGGTGCACCGTCGACAGCGGTGACCCGGCCCAATCGGAAATGCTGCTGTCGGTGACCCGCCGTGCTGTCACGTCTCAGCCCTCCTTGTTCCGTTATCTCCCACTGTGCTGGCGCGCTGACCTGGCAGTTAGGGTCAAAGGCAGGGACTGCCAGTGACCTCAGTCCCGGCAGGCCAGGCGGCGTGCTAGGCGGCTGCGAGCGCGCCGCGAGCCTGCCGGGCCATCTCGACGTCCTCCCTGGCGGTGACCACGAGCGCGGCTGCGGTCGAGTCCGCGCTGCTGATGACGGCGTCCGCAGTCGCTGCCCGATTCCGGTCAGGGTCGAGCGTGACGCCAAGGAACGCAAGACCGGCCGTGGCGGCAGCGCGGACAGCGCTGCTGTGCTCGCCGACGCCGCCGGTGAAGACCAGCGCGTCGAAGCCGTTCATGGCGGCAGCCATGGCAGCTATCTCGCGGCGCAGCCGGTGCAGGTACACCTCGACCGCCAGCAATGCGGCGGGCAGGCCGGCGTCTGCCGCGCGCAGCACCGCACGCATGTCGCCGGACGGCACTCCGGACAATCCCGCCAGGCCCGACTCTTTCTCCAGGCCGGCCGACAGCTCGGCGATACTCAGCTGGCCGTGCTGCAATAGCCAGACGAGCAGGCCGGGGTCGACGCTGCCGCTCCTGGTTGCCATGACGAGTCCTTCCAGCGGCGTGAAGCCCATCGTCGTGTCCACGCTCCGGCCCCGAAACACCGCTGCGAGCGACGCGCCGGCCCCGAGATGGCAGGTGACGATGCGCAGGTCGGCGAGCTGGCGCCCGACTAGCTGCGCCGCGCGCCGGGAAGCGTACGCATGCGACAATCCGTGGAATCCGAACCTCCGCAGGCCGAACCGGGCGGTCCAGCCTGCGGGCAGCGCGTACCTGGCAGCGGCGTCGGGCATCCGGGCGTGAAATGCGGTGTCAAAGCAGGCCACTGCGGGCAGCCCCGGCAGCAGCCGTGCGGCCGCTGCAATGCCCGCCAGCGCCCGTGGCTGGTGCAGCGGAGCCAGGTCCGCCAGGCCGCGGATGGCCTCGATCACGGTGTCGTCGATCAGCACGGCGTGGCTGAACACGCTGCCGCCGTGGACCACGCGGTGCGCCACGACGGCGGTGCGGGATGCGGCCGCTGCCAGGAATCCGGTCAGCTCGCCGTGGTCCGGGCTGCCATCCCAGTCCGCCAGCTCCAGTGCGTCATCCACCGTGTCGCCGGGGCCGAGCACACTGGCCTTCAGACTGCTCGAGCCGGCGTTCATGATGAGGACGCCAGCGGGCGTTCCCGCCGGAGTCGGCGCAGCCGTAGCGGAGCCCGGGTCGGCCAGTGTCATCGGGGCGACCCGGGCGACCGGGGCGACCAGGTCCAGTCCCGCACTTCCGGCAGGTCCTCGCCATACTCCCTGGTCCAGGCGCGGTGCCTGGACCTGGTGTCCACCATCTTCTGCCGCAGCTGCCCAGCCCGCGAAGCAAGTCCCGGCACCCGGTCGATAACGTCCATGACCAGGTGGAACCGGTCCATGTCGTTCATAACCACCATGTCGAACGGGGTCGTGGTGGTGCCCTCCTCCTTGTATCCGCGGACGTGGAAGTTGTTATGCCCGTCCCGCCGGTAAGTCAGCCGGTGGATCAGCCACGGGTAGCCGTGATAGGCGAAGACCACCGGCCGGTCCGGCGGGAACAGCGCGTTGAACTCGGCGTCGTTCATCCCGTGCGGATGTTCGGTGTCCGGCTGCAGTCGCATCAGGTCGACCACGTTGACCACCCGCACTCGCAGGTCAGGCAGTTCGCGGCGGAGGATGCTGGTCGCTGCCAGCACCTCCAGCGTCGGCACGTCACCGGCGCAGCCGAGCACGATGTCCGGCTCGATGCCGTCGGTGTCGCTGCTGGCCCACTCCCAGATTCCCGCGCCGCGAGCGCAGTGCAGGATCGCGGAGTCCATGTCGAGCCAGTCTGGGCTCGGCTGCTTGCCTGCCACGATCACGTTGACGTAGTCGCGGCTGCGCAGGCAGTGGTCGGCTACCGACAGCAGGGTGTTCGCGTCCGGCGGCAGGTAGACCCGGATGACCTCGGCCTTCTTGTTGACGACGTGATCGATGAAGCCAGGGTCCTGGTGGCTGAAGCCGTTGTGGTCCTGGCGCCAGACGTGCGAGGTCAGCAGGATGTTCAGGGAGGCGATCGGCCGCCGCCAGGGCAGCTGCCCGGCCACTTTCAGCCACTTGGCGTGCTGGTTGAACATCGAGTCCACAATGTGGATGAAAGCCTCGTAGCAGGAGAACAAGCCATGCCTGCCGGTCAGCAGATAGCCCTCGAGCCAGCCCTGGCAGGTGTGCTCGGACAGGATCTCCATCACCCGCCCGTCAGCTGCGAGGTTCCTGTCCACCGGCAGGTTCTGCTCTTCCCAGGTCTTGCCGGTCACCTCGAGCACCGCGGTCAGCCGGTTGGACTCGGTCTCGTCCGGCCCGACAATGCGGAAGTTCCGCTGCCCGGCGTTGCGCCGCAGCACGTCGCGCAGCATCGCGCCGAGTACCCTGGTCGGCTCCGACTCGCGCGCGCCGGGAGCCTGCACGGGCACCCCGTAGTCGCGGAAGTCCGGCAGGGCGAGGTCGCGCAGCAGGATGCCGCCGTTCGCGTGCTGAGTCGAGCCGAGCCGGCGGTTTCCGGCCGGCACGTACCCGAGCAGGTCAGCCCGCGGGCTGCCATCCGGCGCGAACAGCTCCTCCGGCCGGTAGGACCGCATCCACTCATCGAGCTGTCGCAGATGCGCTGGGTTAGTCCGCACCTCGGGCAGCGGCACCTGGTGCGCACGCCAGGTGCCCTCCACCGGCAGGCCGTCCACCTCGGCGGGGCCGGTCCAGCCCTTCGGGGTCCGCATCACGATCAT
Organism: Actinomycetota bacterium; assembly: GCA_027314515.1. Classification (GTDB taxonomy): domain Bacteria; phylum Actinomycetota; class Actinomycetes; order Streptosporangiales; family Streptosporangiaceae; genus JAJYUU01. The sequence continues at coordinate 36,123 of DAHVAR010000181.1, read as the reverse complement.
CGGCCACCGGATGCTGTCGCGGCGCCCGCCAGCCCTGGCGTCCCCGAGAATCGTCCGGATCCGTGCGATCACGGCATCTAGGGTGGCGGCCATCTCCTGGTGGGGAACGTGGTCGTGGCTGCCGGTCACGTACGCAGGCTCGTAGCCGTAGCCTCGAAGCAGGGCGTCGAGTTCGTCATCGGGCAGCCGGGCTAGCACCGCCGGGTTGGCGATCTTCCAGCCGTTGAGGTGCAGGATCGGGAGGACAGCGCCGTCGCCGACCGGGTTGAGGAACCGGTGGCTGTGCCAGCTTGTCGCCAGCGGGCCGGTCTCGGCCTCGCCGTCACCTACCACGCACGCGACGATCAGGTCCGGGTTGTCGAATGCCGCGCCGTGTGCGTGCGACAGCGAGTAGCCAAGCTCGCCACCCTCGTGGATGGAGCCGGGAACCTCCGGCGCGACATGGCTCGGCACTCCGCCGGGAAACGAGAACTGGCGGAACAACTGCAGCATCCCGGCGGCGTCACGCCGCACGCTCGGATAAGTATCGGTATAGCTGCCTTCCAGCCAGGTGTTGGCGAGTGCCGCCGGGCCCCCGTGGCCGGGCCCGATCACGATCATCATCTCGGCATCGTGCGTCTTGATCGCGCGGTCCAGGTGCGCCCAGATGAAGTTGAGGCCGGGCGTGGTGCCCCAGTGCCCGAGCAGCCGCGGCTTGACGTGCTCGGCCTGCAGCGGCTGCGAGAGCAGGGGGTTAGCCATCAGGTAGATCTGGCCGACGGCGAGGTAATTGGCGGCCCGCCAGTACCTGTCGAGCGTCTGGGTATCCGCCGTCGGCGCGGCCGCGGCGGCCGCTACGGTTCTCATGCCCGGCCGCGGACCACGACGACCGGGCACGCCGCGTTGCTCACGCAATGGATGCTGACCGAGCCGACGAGCATGCCGGTGAACGCCCCGTGCCCGCGATGGCCGACCACCAGCAGGTCTGCCTGCCGGGACTCCTCGACCAGCACCGCGGCCGGGTGGCCATAGGCGAGCTTGGCCTGCACGTTTGCTGGCGCTGAGGTGCCGAAGGCCTCGGCCAGCGTCTTGTCCAGCGCCTCCTGCAGGTTCGAGCGCACCTCGTCGGAGACTGCTCTGGGCGCGACGCCGACTGGGGCGAGTCCGACCGGTGCCGGGTAATGCCAGGACAGCACCGCGGTGAGGGCGGCCCCGGTTGCCTTGGCATAACCGGCTGCCCACCTCAGGGCGCTGACCGACTCGGCTGAGCCGTCGACGCCGACCACGACACGTGGTGCTGCTTGACTGCCTTCAGTGGACATCGAGTCTGCCTCGCAATCTTGCCGGCCCGGGCTTTTCTCGCGGGCGCGTGACATGAGCCAGCCGGCCGATCTTCATCCAACGGTCCATCGGCGAGCCGGGCCAGGGTCCATAGTCCCGGCCATAGCTCCTGACTTCCCAGATCGCAAGATCACTTATCGGGCAGCGGCTCCGGAGGAAGGACCGAGCGCCCTTCGGGTCCGGACTTTGGGCCCTGCACGGGCCTGGCCGCCGCAGGCAGCCTGACAGGAACGAACTGCCCGTCCGGACGAAGCGGAGGCTAGCCGGTGAAGCGACTGCTGCTGGTGGCGGCCATCGCCGCGATCTGCATTGCGCTGCTGGCGGGCCGGGAGGATATCCGCCGGCTCCGCGAGGTATACGGCATCTAGACCGCATCGTGGCCGCTCGGAACCGACACCTCGATCCCGCTGTCCGCGTGCTGGCCGCGTGCTAGGTCGTGTGCACGAGCACGCGCGGTCCGCCGCGCCGTGGTGCCTATCTTGCCGCGGGCACGACCACGACCGGGCAGCTGACGTGGTGCACTACCTGGTTGCTGACCGAGCCGAGGAGGAGCGAGGCGAATCCGCCGGCACCGCGGGCGCCTACGACGAGAAGGTCGCTGTCTTCGGCTGCGTCAATGAGCGCCTCCGCCGGAAACCCCGGCACCGTCGCCACGGTGACCGACTCCGGCTTAGCCGATCCGAGCTTGGCTGCGGCGGCTTCGACCGCTGCCTCCGCCGACTTGCGGGTTGCTGCCACTCGCTCGTCGTCACCGAGCACGGGGGCCGGAAGGCCGGTTCCGGCACTCGCCGGCACCGCGACGACCGCGACCGCGGTGAGCTGCGTCTTGCGCAAGGCGGCCTCCGCCATCGCCCAGTCAAGGGCGTGACTGGCATTCTGCGATCCGTCGATGCCCACGACTATGCCTGACATCTTCATCCCTCTTCCCGGAGCTGTCAGCACGGCAGCCCACTGGTGTGAGCATGCCGGCCGGGAAGGGACAACGGCAGGGCCAACGGCTATCAGCCACCGGGTCTTAAGTCCCGTGCCTGGCTGCGCTTTCGGCTCACCGGGCAGCGCGCAACGCCGCCGTGACTGCGCTCAGCGCCCCGGCATCGACGGCATAGGGCGTGTAGACCGAGATCCGGGTGGCAATGTCGCCGAACCGGGCTGCCACCTCGGCGGCCACCTGACCGGGATCGCCGGCGACCGCGAAAGCGGCCAGCACATCGTCAGAGATCAGCCGGCCCATGGCCGCCCATTCCTGCCGCCTGGACAGCAGGTTGAGCTGCTCGTGCAGCGCACCCCAGCCGTGCAGGTCGAGGACTGGCCGGTAGGCAGGCGTCGAGCCGTAGAAAGCGATCTGCTCGCGCACGCCGGCCTCGGCTGCCGCCCTGGCTTGGCCGTCGCTCCCGGTCACGACGAACACCGGCAGGCAGACCTCGAATCCGTCCAGGGTGCCGCGAGCGGCGCGCAGCGCGGGCATCGTGCGTTCCCGCAGGTATGCCTCGGTCGTGAAGCTATGGCAGAGCAACCCGTCGGCGCCGCGGCCAGCCACGGCAGTCATCCGCTCGCCGACCGCCGCCAGCAGCACCGGCGGATTGCCGGAAGCATTCGGCCCAGGGTTGAAGAAGTCGGTCATCAGGGTGTGCCGGTAGAAGGAGCCGCGGAAGGCGAGCCGCTCGCCGGTGGCCCAGGTGTGCCAGATCGCCCGGACGGCGGCGATGAACTCCTCCATCCGGGCGGCCGGCTGAGACCACGGCATCGAGTAGCGCCGCTCGATGTGCTGCCGCACCTGCGAGCCGAGACCGAGCTGGAACCGGCCGCCGGAGATCAGCTGGATGTCGTTGGCTAGCACGGCCACGTTCATCGGGTTGCGGGCGAACGCCACCGCGATCGAGGACCGCAGGCTGATGCGCCCGGTGGCACGGGCGGCCAGCGCGGCGCAGACGAACGGATCATGCCGCGTCTCCGGAACGCTGAACCCGTCATAGCCGTCGGCCTCGGCCGCGACAGCCGCGGACTCGATGCGCTGCGGAGTGGCGGCGATCTCTGCGCCCGCGTCGATGAGCATGTTCGGTCCCGCCTCTCCGGATGCGTCGGGGGAGTATGAGCAGCGCGGCTGCCGGCGATGAGCCGCCGTCGCTACGTCTGGTCTTGCGTCGGGACGATCAGGTACTTAGAACCGGTCGCCATCCGCGAGTACTCAGCGACCGCGCTGGGCGCGAGCGCACCGGCGAGCGGCAGTTGACCGGCGTAGCTGCTCGCGAACGTGGTCGCGAGCTCGGCCGCGACCCTGCGGCGCAGCCTGGCTACCTCGGCCGGGCCGACTTTCTGCAGGAACGGGGTGAGCAGCCAGCCGCCGACACCCCAGGCCATGCCGTAGCCGCGAGTCAGTTCGGTAGGCCCGCGGTCCAGTGAGCCGTAGATGTAGACCTGCTTGTGCACCGCCGACCCGTATCGGCTGTAGGACTCTGCTGCGCTGCTGGCCGCGGCCTCCATGCTGGTCAGGATCTGGCTGGCGAGCCTGCCGCCGCCGACAGCGTCGAAGGCCAGCGTGGCTCCGGTCTCGCGCACGGCCGCCGTCAGGTCGCTGGCAAAGTCCGGCGCCGCAGAGTTGCACACGTACCTGGCCCCGGCGGCATGCAGCAGCGCTGCCTCGGCCGGCTTGCGCACGATGGCGACGAGCGGGATCTGCTCGGCGATGCAGAGCCGGTTGAGCATCTGGCCGAGGTTGGATGCGGCCGCGGTGTGCACCAGGGCGGCGTGACCTTCCAGCCGCATGGTCTCCACCATGCCGAGCACCGTCATCGGGTTGACGAACGACGATGCGCCCTCGATGGCCGGGGTGCCGGGGGGCAGTTGCAGGCAGGCCGCCGCGCTGACGGTCCGGTACTGCGCGTACATGCCGCCGCCCGCCACCGCCACGGTCGTGCCGAGCAGCGCCTGCGCCTCCGCCGACGACCCCGCTGCGATCACCGTGCCCGCGCCCTCGTTGCCGACCGGCAGCGGCACGCCGACCCGCCCTGCCAGCGCGGGCATGGCGGCATCGGGGATCCTGGCCGTGAGCAGCGGCCGGTGCGGTGAACCGGTCAGCACCGCGCTGGTCAGGTCCGCGCCGGCGAAGAGCAGGCCCAGGTCGGACGGGTTAACCGGGGCAGCCTCGACCCGTACGATCACCTCCGCGGGGCCCGGCGCGGGCACGGTCACGGACGTCAGGCAGACCTCAAGTACCCGATCGGAGCGGACCAGCGAGCGCAGTTGCAGGCCCTCGACCGGAATCTGTGCCGCCATCGGCTAACCCCCTACACGATCGATGTTTCGTGCCCCGCCCAGTAGGCGTCCCGCAGGAACCGCTTGTACAGCTTGCCGGTGGGGGAGCGGGGGAGATCGGGCACGAAGTCGATCGTGCGCGGGCACTTGAAATGGGCCAGCCGGTCCCGGCAGTAGGCGATGAGCTCGGCCGCGAGTTCAGGGCCTGCCGCAGCCGGATCGGTGAGCTGCACCACTGCCTTCACCTCCTCGCCGAGGTCGTCGTTCGGGACGCCTATTACTGCCACATCCAGGACCGCGGGATGCCCGGAGAGCAAGTTCTCCGTCTCTTGCGGGTAGATGTTCACCCCGCCAGAGATGATCATGTAGCTCTTACGGTCGGTGAGGTACAGGTATCCGTCCGCGTCAACGTGGCCGACATCGCCGACGGTGCTGGTGCTGCCGCTGTCCCGGCGGCTGTCCGCGGTCTTGGCCGGATCCCCGAAATACTGGAACGCGGTCGCGCCGCGGAACCAGATAGTCCCGTCATCGCCGGTCGGGCAGTCATTTCCGTCGTCATCGAGTATCAGCAGTTCGCCGAGTATGGGCCGGCCGACGGTACCCGGATGGGTAAGCCAGTCCGCGCTGTCGCAGAAGGTGAACCCGTTGCCCTCGGTCGCGCCGTAGTACTCGGTGATGATCGGGCCGAGCCAGTCGATCATCGCCTTCTTGACGTGCACCGGGCAGGGCGCGGCGGCATGCACGATGCACTCCAGCGACGAGGTGTCATACCTCGTCCGGGTTCGCTCTGGCAGCCGGAGCAGCCGGCTGAACATAACCGGGACCATCTGGCAGTGAGTTACCCGGTACCGCTCGACCAGCGCGAGCCACTGCTCTGCATCGAAGTGCTCCATTACCACGACCGTGGCACCGAGCCGGAGTGCTGCCGCCACGCTCGCCTGCGGTGCCGAGTGGTAGAGAGGTGCCGGGTTGAGGTAGGTCATGCCGTCCCGGAAGCCGAACATGCCCCGGACGAAGTCCATCACCGGCAGCGCCTCGCCCGGCGGGACTTCCGGCAAGTCCCGCAGCACGCCCTTAGGCTGCCCGGTAGTGCCCGACGAGTAGAGCATGGCGGCGCCAAGGGACTCGCCGGCGACCGGGTCAGCCGGATAGCCGGCGACGACGGCCTCGTACGATTCGGAGGCGGTAGCGCTGCCGGCCCTCATGCCCGCCAGCAGCAGGCGCTCAAGCTGCGGGCACTGTGCCGCCGCCGCTGCGGCCACTGCGTGCGTGGCCGCCGAGCTGAACAGCAACCGGGACCTGGAGTTGGTCACGATGTAAGCAACCTCGGCTGCGGTGAGGTAGCTGTTGATCAGCGTGTAATACAGGCCGGCCCGTTCCGCGCCCGCTTCGATCTCGAGCATGCGGATGCTGTTCTCCATGAGGACCGAGATGTGGTCCCCGCGCCGCAGGCCAGCGTCCCGGAGCAGATGCGCCGCCTGGTTGGCACGGGCCTCGAACTCGGCGTAGCTGACCGTCTCGCCGGAGGTGGCCATGATGATGGCGGGCTTGCCGGGGTGATCCAGAGCATGCTGCCGTGCGAACATCGGCACCCTCCAGGCGAGGTGACCACATTGCAGCCGAGATTACCGGCGCGCGCCCCGGAAGCGGCGAGAGTCAGCCGGCGTATTTTTGCACCAGGTCGCCCAGGCGCGGCAGGGCAGCCTCGATTTGCCTGCCAGCGCTGCCGCGCACGGTCCGGTACGCCTTGACGATGGCCGAGCGCTGCGACTTCTCCGCCGCTGCGTCGGTAATCGACAGCAGCGCCTCCGACACCTCGTCGGGCCGCTTGGTGAGGTAGTCGCCGAACTCGGCACTGCCGGACGCGACGAAGTCAGCCCAGAACGGCTGAAGCTTCTCGGTGAAGCCCGGCAGCAGGTTCTCGATCGTGGAGCGGATGTAGCCGGGGGCGACGGCGACAGCCGTCTTGTAGGCGAGCTTCACTGCCGTTCCGGCGATCCCGGACTTGTCAGACACTTCCTGCTCAATTAGGTTATAACAGTCCGCGACTACCTGCGGCTGGGTGTCCGGGGCGAGCAGGATCTCCTGAAGCGTGGCTGCCATGGCTGACGTCGTCTCCTCGTGGCCGGGGGGAAAAGGCATGAGATGGGGCGACGTGATACTACGCCCGGCGGCCGCTGCCGGCGGCGTCGCGGGGGTGATAGAGCGGGGGCGAGCCAGCCAGCCGCCCGCGAGATGGCGGGTGCGCCCGCGAGCGGCGGGTCCGGTCACGAGACGGCGGGTCCGCCCGCGAGACGGCGGGTCCGGTCATGGGCGGCCGCGACCGCCGGACGGCACGAGTTCGAGGTCCAGCCTGGCCCGGTGCGGCGTGATTATCCGTCCGTCGGGCAGCAGGTCACCAGTGTCGTCGAAGATGACGACGCCGTTGCACAGCAGGCTCCAGCCCTGTTCCGGGTGCGCGGCCACGACATGCGCGGCCTCGCAGTCCGGCGCCGCTGCCGGGGGGCAGGGCGGCTGGTGCGGACAGTTCATGATCGCTCCCCTGGGTAACCCTGGGCGCGCACCTCGCTGCACGTGCCCAGGTCGTCATACCCAGCCACGCTGACTCGTGCCGCAGCGGCAGGCAAAGCCCGGGTTAGGGCCGCTGCTGGTCGCGAACCTGCCGCTTGATCCTGGCCAGCATTGCCGCCATGCCGCGCAGCCGCAGCGGGCTGACCAGATCCTGCAGGCCGAGCTGGGCAGAGAACTCGCCGGGTGTCTGCAGAATCTGCTCCGCATCCAGACCGTCCAGCCCGGCGTGCAGGATGCCGGCGAAACCGCGCGTGGTCGGCGCCTCGGGCGGCGCGTCGAAGAACAGGTGGACGGTGCCTTCGGCGTCGGTCTCGACCGCCAGGAACAGCGGCGACTGGCACTCGGGCACGGCTTCAAGCAGGTCCGGGTGATCGGCATAGCGGGCAGGCAGCGGCGGCAGATCGCCCGCGAACTCCAGCAGCAACTGCAGCCGCTCAGGGCCGGTAAGCGCGGTGAAATCCTCGGCGATCTCCTGCAGCCGGGGATTGAGCGTGCCGGCCGCGGTCACGGATTCTCCCCGCGGCGGATTGGCGCCTTCACCGAGTTGCCCCACTCCGTCCAGGAACCGTCGTAGTTGCGGACATGCGGGTAGCCCATCAGGTGGTGCAGAACGAACCAGGTGTGGCTGGACCGCTCACCGATCCGGCAGTACACCACCACCTCGTCCGCCGGCCGGAGGCCCGCCTCACCCGCGTAGATCGCCTCAAGCTCCTGGCGCGGGCGGAACGTGGCATCGTCGGCAGCCGCCCGCGACCAGGGCACGCTCCTGGCGCCAGGGATGTGGCCGCCCCGGAGCGCGCCTTCTTGCGGGTAGTCCGGCATGTGCAGAAGCTCGCCGGTGTACTCGCCGGGCGAGCGGACATCGATCAGCGGCTGGCCGAGGTGCGCGAGCACGTCATCGCGGAAGGCACGGAACTGGCTGTCGTCGCGGTCGATGACCGGGTAGTCCGAGCGCGGCCGCTGCGGCACCTCGGTGGTGATGTCGCGGCCCTCGGCGATCCATTTCGCCCGGCCCCCGTCCAGCAGCCGGACATCGGGGTGACCGAACAGCGTGCAGACCCACAGCGCGTACGCGGCCCACCAGTTGTTCCGGTCACCGTACAGGACCAGCGTGCTGTCCCGGCTGATGCCCTTGGCGGACATCAGCCGGGCGAACCCTGGTCCGTCGACGTAGTCGCGAGTGACCGGGTCGTTCAGCTCGGTGTGCCAGTCCAGCTTGACCGAGCCGGGGATGTGGCCGGTCTCGTAGAGCAGCACATCCTCGTCGGACTCGGCCACCACCAGGCCCGGATCCTGCAGGTGCCCGGCCAGCCATTCGGTGCTGACGAGCATCTCCGGACGGGCGTACTCCTGGAACTTCGCCGCGGAATCAAAGGGCAGTGCCACGGTCACCCTCACCCCCCGTCACTAGCCTTACCGTCATGAGCACGAAGGGAATTCTACCGCCGGCGGCCGCGATGCTTACGTGATCATGGTCTCGGCCAGGTACATGCGGATGACCGACTCGAAGTCGGGGTCGGGGCGCAGGCCCAGGCGCGCTGCCCGGTCGGTGCGGAAGCGGGCGGGCCAGCCTGCCACGATCGCCGCAACCGCCGGGTCCGGAAGCCAGTCGATCAGCGCGCTGACCTGCGGCCCGGCAACCCGCTCCAGCGCTGCGACCAGGCCGGCCACGGTGGCCGTGAGAGCCGGCAGGTTGACCGGGGTCTGGTCGCCCCAGGCCGCGTCGGAAGCGGCGGCCGCGCACAGCAGCCCGTCGATGGCCCTGGCGGGCGAGCTGAGCGCGACCTCGGTCAGCGGACCGACAGGGCACCTCGCAGGCCGGCCGGCCAGCGGCTCGCGGATGATGCCGGACAGGAAGCCGGATGCCGCCGCATTGGGTCGCCCTGGCCGCACGCTGACCGTCATCAGCCGCACGGCCCGCCCGCGCAGGAACCCCTTCCGGGTGTAATCGGCCAGCAACTGCTCGCAGATCAGCTTCTGCATGCCGTAGCTGGACTGCGGATTCGGCATCGTGTGATCGTCGACGACGCGGGGGAGCGGGTGCTCGGCGGAGGCGCCGAAGACTGCCAGCGAGCTCGCGAACACCACGACCGGGCTTGACGTCGCGGCGCGGCAGCGCTCGAGCAGCGCCTGCGTGGCGCCGAGGTTCACCCGCATGCCGAGATCGAAGTCGGCTTCGCATTCCGCGCTCACCGCTGCGGCCAGGTGAAAGATCACGTCAGCGGGCGCCAGTGCGGCTGTGCTAGCGAGCGAGGGGCCAGCCCGGCCGGGCTCGAGCAGGTCGGTGAGGTCGCCGACGATCGCGGTGACCCGGTGGTCGGCGGTGAGGTCCGCGGGCGGCGGCACCCGGTCCACCAGGGTCAGCCGGGTCAGCGGTTGCGCCGGAGCGCCGCCCGCAGCCAGCGCGCCGGTGGCCAGCAACTGCCGGGCCAGGCGCGCACCAAGGAAGCCGGCGCCACCGGTGACCAGCACGTTCGTCACGTTGCCTCCAGCCTGCAGGCGATCGGCACGCCGAATACAGTGATGTTATGCCCTGTCGCTTCTCCCTGATTTAGCCGGGAACGCGCGGTTGCCTGCCGATCGCTTGCCCACCGCTTCGGAGGTCTTCGGCTCCCTGCCGAGAGCCCGCCGCGACGGCGCGCGGCTGCGGGAGCGGATCCGCGCGATGCGCGCCGCGGACGGCGTGCTCCTCGGCGTCCTCGACGATGATCCGACCGGCTCGCAGGCCGTGCATGGCGTGCAGGTCGTGACGGCCGGCGACGACGATGCGTACGGGGCCGCACTGGCCGGGCCGGCCGCAACATGTTTTGTCCTGACGAATACGCGCAGCCTGGCCGAGCCGGCTGCGGCAGAGCTAACGGTGCAGGTCGCTCGCGGCCTGATTGCCGCTGCCGCGCGGGTCGCCGCCGCCGGACGAATCTCCGGCGCCGGCGGTGTCACCGGCCGGAGGGGACGAATTCAGCTCGTCAGCCGCAGTGACTCGACGCTGCGAGGTCACCTGCTCGCGGAAGTCGCGGCGGTGCAGGAGGCTCGCCGCGAGGTGAGCGGAGCGGGCTTCGATGCCGTGCTCCTGGTCCCGGCTTTCATCGAGGCGGGACGGCTGACAGCGGCCGGGATCCACTGGGCTCGCACCGAGGCCGGCTTGGTGCCGGTCGGCGAGACCGAGTTCGCCCGTGACACCGCCTTCGGCTACCGCGCGTCCGACCTGGCGGCCTTCATCAGCGAGAAGTCCGGCGGTGCCATCTCGCCCGGCGAGGTGCACGGCATCAGCCTGGCCGACATCAGGCGCGGCGGGCCGGACCGGGTAGCCGGCCTGCTGGCGAGCGTGACAGGCGGGGCGTGGGTCGTCGCCGACGCCACCGAATACTCTGACCTGGAGACGATCGCCTGCGGGGTGCTGGCGGCCGAGGCCGCGGGCAAGTCGTTCGGCTTCCGGAGCGGACCGTCCTTCGTGCGTGCCCTGGCCGGCCTGGAGCCGAGGCCGCCGCTTGGCGCCGCGGAACTGCGGACGTGGCGTCCGGATGAGGCCGGGCACGGCCTGATCGTGGCCGGCTCCCATGTCGCGCAGACCAGCCGTCAGCTCGCCGTACTCCGCGCGCGTTGCCCAGTGATCGACGTCGAACTCAGCGTTCCCGCCATTCTCGGCGGGGCGCGGGGCGGCTTGCCGCGCGCAGGCGGGGCGCGGGGCGGCTTGCCGCGCGCAGCTGAGGTAGTAACTGTCGCGGCACGTCGGGTGGCGGACGCGCTGAGCCGATCAGACGTCCTGCTGTCCACCAGCCGCACCGTCACGGCCGCTGGCGGCGCTGAGGACAACCTCGCGGCCGGCCGCGCAATCTCGCTGGCGCTGGCGAGCGTCGTCCGGCAGGCTGTCAGCCCGCCGGCTGCGGGCGGCCACGGCGCGAGGCCTGCCTGGATAGTGGCGAAGGGCGGCGTCACCTCGCACGACGTCGCACTGCACGGCTTGCGCATCCGCCGCGCCGAGGTGGCCGGCCAGTTGTTTCCCGGCATGATCTCGGTGTTCCGGCCACTCGACGCCCCGGCCGGCGTGATCGGCATGCCCTATGTCGTTTTTCCCGGCAACGTCGGCGATGACGGAACGCTCGCGCAGGTCGCGGCGATCCTGAACCGGGCTGGCCGGTAGACCCCGATTTAGACAGATCATGATTTGCCGGATTTAGTTATACTAGTTTGGTAACGATCCTCGCCTGCGGGTATGGTGCATCGTTCTCTGCTATGCGAACAAAGCGCCGGGAACACCCCAACCGCAAGGAACGCCGGGAAGCAGGTGAGGATGTGCGGAAGATGCTCGGCCGCGTCGGTATGTTCACTCGCCGGCCGGGTTTACTCATCCTGGCGATCGTTATCGTGACCCTAGCGCCCATGGGCCCGGCTACCTCGGTGAACCGGCCCGCCGCTGGCGCGCGCGGCGCGGCCATGACCCCGCAGAAAGCGGGCATCGCCGAGCTGATGAGGTCGTATAACCCGGCCACCGGACTGATCGGCAAATCCTGGTGGCAAGCCGCGGTTGCGCTCTCCACCGTGGAGACCTACCAGCAGGCTACCGGCGACACCCGGTATCGCCGCGTCATCTCGGCGGCCTTCGCCCACCACAAGGCCGGCCACTTCGAAGACGCCTATAACGACGACACCGGCTGGTGGGGACTTGCCTGGCTGCAGGCATACACCATGACCGGGGACAGGGCCTACCTTGCGATGGCGGAAACCGACGCCGGCTACATCCACCGGTCGTGGACTGGCACCTGCGGGGGCGGGGTGTGGTGGTCAACCGCGCGGACGTACAAGAATGCCATCACCAACGAGCTCTTTCTTGAGCTGACTGCCTGGCTGCACAACAGCATCCGTGGTGACACCAAGTACCTGAGCTGGGCGACCGCCGAGTGGGACTGGTTCAGGCACAGCGGGATGATCAACCGCGCTGGCGTTATCAACGACGGGCTGACCGCGCAATGCGCGAACAATCACGAACCGACCTGGAGCTACAACCAGGGGGTGCTGCTGGCCGGCCTGGCCCAGCTTTACAACGCGACGAAGAAGCGTGAGCTGCTGCGCACCGCGGAAGCCATCGGGAAAGCTGCGATCCGCCGGCTTACCTTCGATGGCGTGCTGCAGGAGCCCTGCACCGGAGCGGAATGCGGCAGCAGCGCCGGCGGCGACGGCCAGTCGTTCAAGGGGATTTTCGTACAGGACCTCAAGGTCCTTGCGGTCACTGCGCGGACGAGCCAGTTCGCCGGCTTCTTCCGCAGGCAGGCCCGGTCGATCGAGGCGTACGACATGGACTGCCAGCATCAGCTCGGCATGGTCTGGTCCGGCCCGCTGACGGGCCGGACCTCCTACAGTCAGGCAAGTGCCGAGGATGCCCTGATCGCCGCTCTCAGCTGAGGCACCTCTGTGCCCCCCGCGGGCGCGGCACCCTGGCCGCGGCGGGCGGCAGCCAGCGAAGGTGCTCGCGAGAGCTGAGGTCAGCCAGAGCGCAGAGCACCTCGGGCAGGGCCTCGGACTGGCTGGCATGCGCCGTTGCGGCGCACCGCTGGACCGTCCTGGCGGCTTCGGCCCCCGATCCGAGGTCGACTGGCCAGCTGCCGCGGGCGCCGGGCCTGGTGCGGGCAGCGACAGTTACCCCGGCCCGGCCGGCCGCCAGGCACACCGCGCGGGCAGCCCTGGCGTCATCGGCGTCGCCCGCTACCGGGTCCGCCACCAGGATCAGGTCCGGGCCATGCTCGTCAATCGCCCGCTGTACCCGCTGGGCGAGGGCCAGCAGGGGGCAGTGGCTGAGCCCGCCGTCGGGGTAGTCGGCCACCGCGACCGACCGGACGCCCAGCAGCCCGGCAGCCAGTTGCAGCTCCCACGGCCGGACGGCCTCGAGTGGCCGGCACGTCGAGTTGAGCGGTGAGGCCTCGCCCCTGGTCAGGCAGAGCAGCGCGAGATCGGCGCCCGCTTCGCGGAAGGCGTAGAGCAGCCTGCCGAGGCTCGCCGATTCCGGACCCGGCCGGGCCGTGACGGCCAGGACCGTGCGGGCGCCAGGCAAGCCGCCGGTGCCTGGCGCGGCGGGACCGCGGCCCGCCAGCCGGGCGGCGCCGGCTCCTGGTCCGCTAGCGGGCGGCCGGGCGGGCAGCCAGCCTCGCCGGGTGGCGCCGCCGTCGCACAGCGACGTCGTGGCGAGCGCTGATGGCATCGTGTGATCCTCTTTTCATCGTCGCGGGCCCGGCCGGTGCCTGACCTGCCTGTCTGTGCTGGCCGCCCTCGAGGGGGCGACAGCGGCCAGCCCGGATCAGTTCAGCCGGTAGCTGTGGCACCTCAGCGCAACGGCTGTGGAGGTCGTGTGGATGCTGCCGGCGGCGATCACGGCTCGCCGCCCGCGTGCTGATCGTTCGGGGCCCGGTCCGCGAGCGGCGCGGAGTCTGAGCCGGCGCATCCGGGGCCGGCTGCACCGCCTGGCTATCACGCGGCGGCCGGCGATGCGGGCCGCGTGACCTGCGGATCCGCACGAAGATCGCGGCCAGCGACACGACGAAGAACAGCCACGGGATCTCTACGATCAGATCGCTGCCGTTCATCGAGCCCTTCCTGGCTACCGTTGTCCGCCGATAGTTCACCCGGCCGTGCTGCGGTACCGGTGTAGCTGCCATGGGCGATGGTGTGGAGGCCGCGGACGGCGCCGGAACCGTCAGCTGGCCACGGCAACGGACCTGGCCACCGCCGCCGATCTGTCCCGCAGCGGCGGGACAAGCCCAAGCGTGACGAGATCCGTCGTACTCGCCCAGTAGCGCCAATGTGCCGGACTCCTGGTGATAGTCGCGCTCACTTCGGCCGCGCAGCGCGCGAAGGCCGTCGCGGTGTCTCCTCCGGTGGGCAACGGGGCTGAGATTTCCAGCACCTGGTGCCGGTAGTCCGCGCAGCGGTGCAGGAATGTCATCAGCACCGGCGCTCCCGTCACCTGGGCGAGGGTCACGATCCCTGGCAACAGACTGGCCTGGCCCCCGAGGAAGGGAACCGCGACGGCGCGTGCCTGGTCGCTGTCGAGCGGCGGTGCGTCGATGCAGATCGTCACAACTTCATTGGCGCGCAGCACCGCGGCTGCCCGTGCCGCTACGTCGAGGTGGCCCGGCCATGGCTCGATGTTCGGCCGTTGCCGGAGGCGTTGCAGCGGCTTGGCGTAGACCAGGGCCCAGAACCGCCGCTCCGCGGCGGACAGGCCCGCCGTGTACTTGTGCTGCCAGCGCCCGATGGTGGTGACCGGATAGCCGCTGGGGTTCAGCAGGGAGAAGGCGCTGTCGAAGGATCCGAAGTGCGCCGAGCAGAGGATGGCTCCCTTGCCTCCGGCAAGTGCCGTCTCCAGGTGCTCCCGGCCGCGAATCTCGACCAGCCGCCGCAGCGGTAGCGCGCTGTGCCGTAGCCGTTTCACGTCGACGGCCTCGCAGGACGCGAGCCGGAACCACTCCCGGGTCACGTCCTGCGCTGCCGCCGGGCTGAGCTGACTTCCGAGCACCTGCCGCAGGTTGGCTGCCAGTTCGGTCCGCTCGGCGGCGTGCCGCCGGAATAGCCAGTCGCCTCGCCAGCATGCCAGGCGGTAGCCGATGGCAGCCGGCAGCCGGGCCATGACGGGTGCGCCACCAGCCCAGTAGGCCACGCCGCCTATCTTGCGGAGCACCCGCCCTTCCCGGCTGTCACCCATGTGCCGCCTGCTTCGCGGGCTCCCTGGCGCGCAGGTACGCGCAGATGGTGTTGACGCTGGCGAAATTCTCCGGGAGCAGATCCGCGTCACCCACCGTGATCGCGAAGCGCTCCTCCAGGAAGACCACCAATTGCAGCAGGCTCAGCGAGTCGAGGATGCCACTGTCCAGCAGTGATGCCTCGTCGGCCAGGGGCAGCAACTCGGGGTCGCGGACCAGTTCCTGGCTGATGTAATCCTTGATGATCGTCTCCACGTGGACGCCTTTCTTCCTTGGTTTAGTGATGAACGTCAGTTCCGGCGAGCACGCGCCGCCGGGGCTACTCGCTGGCGAGGCCGGCGCGGTCGACCTTGCCGGTCGACGTCCTCGGCAGCGCCTGCCGGATCTCGACGAGGTCGGGGACCATGTAGCTCGGCAGCCATTGCCGGCAGTGATCCAGCACGCTCTGGCGGCCCAGGCTGCCCGGCTCGTCGGCGGTGACGACCGCCCGCAGGCGGTTGCCGAGTAGTTCGTCCGGTACCGGCACCACCGCCGCCTCCCTGATGGCCGGATGCCGGTACAGCGCGGCTTCCACCTCGCCCAGTTCGACGCGGTAGCCGCGAATCTTCACCATGGTGTCCCGGCGGCCGAGGTAGAGGTAGTTTCCGGCCTGGTCCAGGGTGACCAGGTCGCCTGTCCGGTACACGGGCTCTTCGTATTCGGCCCGGAACGGGCTGGCGACCAGCACCTCCCTTGTCTTGGCTGGCTGGCCCCAGTACCCGCGCATCAGCGAGGGCCCGCGCACGTACAGCTCGCCGATCTCGCCGGGCAGCGACACCTGGCGGCCTTCGCCGGTGATCCCGAACACCTCGGTGTTGGCGCAGGCCTTGCCGATGGGGACGGGCCCGGCGCCGGCACTGCCCGGCGGCACCTCGAACGCCGTGCACACGTTGGTCTCGGTAGGCCCGTACCAGTTCAGGTAGCGAGGGTGCGGGAGCCCGGTCATCAGCTTTGCCAGGTACCTGGGCGGGAACACCTCTCCGGCGAAGATCACCGTCCGCACGTGGGCAAGGTCAAACTGCTGCAGGCCGCCATAGCAGGCGAGCAGCGTGAGCACCGATGGCACCGAGTACCAGACCGAGATGCGCTCGGTTTCGAGCCATCGCGCGATCGACACCGGGAAGGTTGCCGCCCCCTCGGGCAGCACGCACAGGCAGGCTGCGGCCTGACAGCTGGCGAACAGGTCGAATACCGACAGATCGAAGTGGAGCGGGGCTGGACTGCAGACGCGGTCCCGGTCGCTGAGCCCGGCAGCGGCGGCTGACCACTCGACGAAGGAGAGCGAGTTGCGGTGGGAGATCATCACGCCCTTCGGCATCCCGGTCGACCCCGAGGTGTACAGGATGTAGGCGAGGTCGGTCTCGATCGCGTGGTCCGGCAACGGCGCGGCTGATTCCGCGGCCACCGCGCTCCACGGCAGAACGGCCGCGCCCTGGTCCGTGGACGGCCCGGCCTGCGCGCCGTCCTGGCTGCCGGGAACGCCGGCCACCAGGACGCCGCGCGCCTGGCGAACGCGGCTGGCCAGGGCCGCAGCGTGCGGTGCCCGCGCCTCGTCCGCGATGATGACGGTCATGCCGCTGTCCGCCGCGACATAGCTGAGCCGCTGGTCGGGTGCCTTCGGGTCGAGCGGCACGTAGCACGCGCCGGCCTTCAGTGCGCCGTATATCCCGATGACCGACGCAGCCGACTTGGGGGCGAGCACTCCCACCCGGTCGCCGGGTGACACGCCCAGCCGGAGCAGCGCGCGGGCCACCTTGTTGCTCAGCTGGTCCAGCTCCTGGTAGGTGAGCACGCAGCCGCTGGCCGCTATCGCCGGCCGTCGCGGCTGCCGGGCCGCCGCATCAGTCAGCAGGCGGTGAAGCAGATATGCCATCGCTGTTCCCTTTCCGAATGCGCTGAATGCGCCGTGGCGCTGCGCCGGCTGTCCTGGCGGCTCATAGGCCGAGCATCCGGGCGAGTATCACCCGCTGGATCTCCGAGGTTCCCGAGTAGATGGTGCTGGCGATCGCGTCCCGGAGATCGCGCTCAACCCCGGCCTCCTTCAGGTAGCCCCAGGCGCCGTGAGCCTGGATCGCATCGCGGCTGGAGGCCACCCATGCTTCGCTGGTGAAGAGCTTGGCGGCGGCCGCCTCGGCCGGAGCGGACTTGCCCTGCTGCTTGAGCCAGGCGACCCGGTAGATCAGCAGCTTCGCCGCCTCCAGGCGCACGTACATGTCGGCCAGCATTCCGGCCACGGCCTGGAACTTCCCGATGGGCTGGCCGAACTGCTCCCTGGAGTTCGCGTACTCCACGCACGCGTCGAGTTGCCGGCGCATGGCGCCGACAGCGCTGGCGAACAGGCAGCTTCGCTCCCACTCCATGGAGGAGTTGAAGATGGCCATCCCCGCGCCTTCAGGTCCCAGCCGGTTCTCGGCCGGAACGAGGCAGTCGGTCAGCGCTATCTCGCCCATCGGCGAGGTCCGCAGGCCCATCTTGTCGGAGCCGCCGGTTATCTCGACGCCGGGTGCCCGGGCGTCGACCAGGAACGCGGATAGCCCGGTCAATCCGGGACGGTCCGCCAGCTGGGCGTAGAACAGCAGCACATCGGCGACCGGAGCGTTCGTGATGTACTGCTTGGCCCCGGTCAGCAGGTAGTGATCGCCGCGGCGCTCGGCCCGTGATCGCAGGTGCAGGGCATCGGAACCGGTGCCGGGCTCCGTCATCGCGTGCCCGCCGATGATGTCACCGGACACCAGGCCGGGCAGGTAGGCCTGCCGCTGGGCTGCGGTGCCGAAGATGACCAGCGGCAGTTCGACGCTCCACATCTGCGCGTTGAGCGAGAAAAGCAGCCCGTTGTCCTGGCAGCCGTAGCCGAGGGCTTCCATGACAAGCGCCGTGGTGAGGACGTCGCAGCCGGCGCCGCCCAGCTCGGCAGGTACGGGCAGGCCCTGGACACCGAACTTGGCACATGCCCGCCAGGCGTCCCGCGGGAACTCTCCGGCCTCGTCTCGCTTGGCCAGATCCTGGTTGAGTTCCTTCCGGGCGAATGCGGTCGCCGCCTCCGTCAGTTCGCGCTGCTGCGCGCTCAGCGAGAAGTCCACCCTGTCGCCTTGTCTGTAGTGCTGGCGCCTCTGTCCGGCCGCGTCGCTGGCATCCGCGCTGGCGGCCCGATCCGGGATACGGCGGCCGCGGCTGCCCGCCACCGCCCGGCCGGCCGCCGGGCAAGCCGGAGCGCGGCCCCGTGCGCCTGCACCTCCGCCCGGTCGGTGAGCGGGGCAAGCGGGCTGACGTCCTGATAGCGATGCGCTAGCGCCCTGGACAGCAGGTGATCGGCCAGCCACGGGTTCTTCGGCAGCACCGGGCCGTGCAGGTAGGTGGCGTACACCTCGCGGTAGCGGGCGCCTTCGGTGCCGTCTTCGCCGTTGTTGCCGGAGCCGGCCAGCACCCTTCCCAGCGGCCTGACGTTGCCGCCCAGATAGGTGCGCCCGCTGTGATTCTCGAACCCGGCCAGCTGATGCTGCCTGCCGGGAGAAAGATCGCAATGCACCGCCACGTGGCCGATGAATCGTTTCGGGCCGCCCTCGGTCACCACGTCCAGCACTCCGAGGCCGTGGATGGGCGGTCCTTCCGGCGGGGCGTAGTACCGGCCCAGGAGCTGGTAACCGGCGCAGACGGCCAGGACGACGGCATCGGACTCGATCGCTTCTCGCAGCGGGCCGGACTTCGCCGCGAGGTCCTGCGCGGCGGCCGTCATCTCGCGATCCTGGCCGCCGTGCAACAGGATCAGGTCGGCCTCCGCGAAGTCAGGGACGACCCCGGCATCGGCCTCGGTCACGCTGTAGCGGATCCCTCGCCAGGCGCAGCGCTGCATGAGGGCGAACAGGTTGCCCCTGTCACCCGCGACGCTCAGCAGTCTCGGGTACAGGTAGCAGATGCGGACCGTCATCGGCGCCGCTGTCATGTCCTCACTCCTCCCAGAACGGCGGCACCCACGCGTGCCGCTGCATGATGCTCCGCAGCTCTCGCATCGGGGTGTAGCCAGCGAAGATGTACAGCGATTCGCCTGGCGGCGTGCGGGTCAGCGCGGCGCGCAGGGCAGCCGCGCGATCATGGATGACCAGGGTGCTGCCGGGTTCAGCACCCGCGTACTTGAACCGCAGCATGACTTCCTCCGCCCTGGTCCCGCTGACGGTAAGGCTCGCTAGCTGCGGTACGAGCTGCTCGAGGTCCACGTCCCACAGCCAGGCGAAGTCTTCCCCGTCGACCACGGTGTTGCTGTGCGCGGCCAGGACGTGCTTTCGGCCGGGCCGCTGCAGCACCTCCCGCATGGTGGCGTTGTAGGACGTCGGGTTCTTGACGAACGCGAGTACCACCCGCCGGTCGCCTGCCTGGATCTCCTCCAGGCGGCCGAACGCCGGGCGCAGCCGCGCCAGGGCAGCGCGCGCGCCGGCCGGCTCCAGCGGCCGCGGCAGGGCCAGCGCGATCGCGCAGCTGAGCGCCGCCGCCGCGTTGTACACGTTGTGCAGGCCGGCCAGCGGCACGTCGAGCGGGAATGCTCCCTGCGGTGTCTGCACCGTGATCGTCGACCCGGCTTCGGGTGACGACCGCACTTCGGTCACCGCGACGTCCAGGGCCGGGCGGGCGCTGTGGCACTCCGGGCACCAGTAATCGCCCAGGTGGGAGAGGTACACCGCGCGGTAGCTCAGCGGGTGCTGGCAGCGGACGCAGCGGATGGTGTCTGCGGCGTGCTCTGGCTCGGGCAGGCCGGCGCTGTCAGCCTGGACTCCGAAGTACAGCCGGCGTGCGCGTGCCGCCGGGGCGAGGCTGGCTACCAGCGGATCGTCGCCGTTGAGCACGACGGTGGCTGACGCCGGAAGCGCCTCGATGACGTCCTCAATGCCCTTTGCCATCGAGTACAGCTCACCGAAGCGGTCTAGCTGATCCCGGAAGATGTTCGTGACCAGGAACGTGTCGGGCCGCACCGCCGGATTCACCTGCCGTACGGTCGCCTCGTCGACCTCAAGCAGCAGAAGCTGAGCGTCCATCCGGCCGCGCAGGTCCGCCCCGCGCACGGCGGCTGAGATCACGCCTTGCAACAGGTTGGAGCCAGACCGGTTCTGGGTGACCGCGAGACCGCTGGCCTGCGCGAGGGCAGCGAGCATGCGGCAGGTCGTTGTCTTGCCGTTGCTGCCGGTGACGACTACCTTGCCGGCGTCGCTCGCGGCCGCGACCTTCCGCAGGATGTGCGGGTCGATCCAGCGGGCGACGGTGCCGGGGAAGCTAGTCCCGCCGCCGGCCCGCAGGAACCTGGAGGCGGTCTCAGCCGCCTTGCCGGCCGCTAGCGCGAGCGCCAGGCGCGCTTGCGCTGACGGCGGCAGCGGCGCGCTGCCCTCACCGGAGGCGGCAGCGGTCGGGCTGGCCACGACGCGCACCTGACGCTCTCCCCGGACGGTTGCGTGCCGTGGCGTCCGGGCAGTCATCGGGGCCCCGGTCTGCTGCCAGCCGCTTCGGCCAGGACGCGGCGCCTCCCGGCGCCTGTGACAGCGTCGACGATGGTTTGCACGTGGCCTTCGTCAAGGGCGTAGTGCAGGGCGCAGGACCGCAACGCGAAGCGGCCGCGGATGTCCGTGCCGGCCAGGAACGCCTGCCCGCCGACTTGAAGGTCGGCCATGATCGCCTGGTTCAGCAGGTCCAGGCTCGCCTCGTCGGCGCGCACGGCCGGCACGTACCGGAAGCACACCGCGGTCAGCGGCCCGGTTGCCAGCAGTTCCAGCTCAGGGCTGGCTTCGATGACCTTCTCCAGGTGGCGCGCCAGGTCGACGTGCCGCTGGACGTGATCGACCAGGCCGGTCTTCCCGGCCTGCTGGATGTTCCAGAAGGTCTTGAGCGCCCGGCCGGAGTCCCTGGTCTGCTCGGCGCTGCGATGCGAGTACCAGGTACCCCCGGCGAATCCCTGTCCCGGCGGCAGGCTGAGATAGGAGGGGACGAGCTTGTAGGTGTCCTGTAGCAGCGCGCCCTGCCGCACTATCGCGCAACTGCAGCCGATGGCCACCGCCAGCCATTTGTGCGGATCGAGGGCGACCGAGTCGGCCCGATCGAGCCCGGAGTACCAGTGCGCGAGCCGAGGGTCGAGTACCCCGAAGCCGCCGTAGGCGCCGTCGACGTGCAGCCAGAGGTCCTCCTTGCGGCAGAAGTCAGCGAGATCATCGAGCGGGTCGATGGCACCGGTCTTCACGCTTCCCGCGTTGGCGGCTACCAGGACGGGCAGGCAGCCGGCCGCGCGGTCAGCCGCGACCGCGGCCCGCAGGCGGGCCAGGGACATCCGGAAGTCCGCCCCGACGGCCACCTTCCGCGGGGCGCCGAGACCGAGGGTGAATGCTGCCTTTTCCAGGCAGGAATGCCCCTCAGCCGACATGTACATGGTGAGCTTCGGGTGTCCGGACAGGCCTTCCTCGCGGACGTCCCAGCCGCCCGCCCGCGCGCCGGCGTACCGCGCGACTTCCAGGCAGTGCCGGTTCGCATCCGAGCCGCCGCCGAGGAGGACCCCGTCGCTGGAGCCCGGCGGGAAGCCGACGATCTCGGCAAGCCACCGGATAACCGCGCGCTCCACGTATATAGCGGCGTAATTACCACCAGCTCCGCTCGTATTGGTGACCGCCGCGGCAAATGCCGCCAGCATGCTCAGCTTCGACGCGGCCGGGTCAACAAACGCAGCGAAACACGGATGATTCTGGCCGCGGCCGTATGGCAGCACCAGCCGGAGAAAGCTGTCGATGACCTCCTCCGGAGATTCTCCCTCGGCGGGTAGCTCCATTTCCTCTAGTTCTTGCCTTACTTCGGCCGGCAATGGGCGGTAAACGGGCTCCTGCGGAAGCTTGTCTAGATAGGCGGCAAGCGTCTCTACTAGCCGGTTACCGAGAAGCCGGAAGTCCTTTCCGTCCATTGCGAACGGCGAGGGCGCCCGGCCGTAGTCAGTGCTGGTGGCAGCCTGCGCCCCGGCATTCGGCTGCTGGGCGCATGCGAGCCCGCCCTGGTCCTCGCCGTCGATGACGGGGATTGTGAGCCCCATGGACTCCGAACTCCTCTCGGGGAAATGCAAATCTCAGCAACAATGTTTCGGCGCAGGGGCCATTCCCGTGGCCTGCGCGGGTAAACAGCGTGACAATTAATGAGTTAAGAAAATACGCGTAACGAACAACCCAACCCAGCGCCCGGCGGCATGGCGATGTGGTTTCATACTGCTGTCGGGGTGAGTTTGCTGTCGGGGTGAGTTTGCCTGGAGGCGTCAATTTGCCTGGAGGCGTCAGGGCTTGCCCGGTGCGCTCGCAGGTCGCCCGCTGCTCGTCATCAGCAGCGGGCGGCGCGCTGCGACGCGGCGGGCCGGCAGCGACCCTTCGCCTGTTCGGGCCGCCGGAGCTGATCGGGGCGCTGTCGTTCTCAGCTGAGAGGACTGTTCTGGTGAAACTGCAGATCGAGGCCGGCCTGTGCCAGGGGCACGGACGCTGCTACGACCTCGCGCCCGGCCTTTTCGGCGATGACGAGGAGGGCTACGGGACGGTGCTTGGCGACGGTGTCGTGCCACCGGAGCAGCAGGACGACGCCCGGCGCGCGGCGCTCAACTGCCCGGAGCACGCGATCGCGCTTGTCGAAGGGACATGAGGTGACTGTCGATAACCGCTTCGCCGGGCATCAGTGGGAGAAGCGCGACGGTGAGTCCCCCGGGATCCGCAGCGAGATAGTCACCGGCCCGGTCGCCGACTGGGCGACGGACTTCTCGCACACCGAGCCCGAGTGGGCGCAAGACCCGTTTGCGATCCAGGACGATCTGCGGCAGCGCTGCCCGATCGCGCACACCGGCAGGTTCGGCGGCGCCTGGCTGGCGACCCGCTACGAGGACGTGGCGGCGATCGCCTACGACACTGAGCACTTCTCCTCCCGGTCGGTCATCATGGGAAACTTCCGGCCGCCGCGTGAACTGGCGCCGATCGGCGGCTCCCCGCCGATAACCTCCGACCCGCCGTTTCACCGCGCGGCACGCAAGCTGCTGCTCCCGGCGTTCACCAAGGCAGCAGTCAGCAAGCAGGAGCCGGCGGCCAGGGCGCTGTGCCACTCGCTCATCGATGCGTTCGACGGGAGCGATGTCGTTGATGCCGCTGCCGAGTACGCGCAATACATCCCGATCCGGGTCATCGCCGACATGCTCGGCTTCCCGGCAGGCGACGGAGCGCAGTTCCGTGAGTTCGCCAAGAACACACTCGAAGGCATCAACCTGCCGCCGCAAGAGCGCGTCACCCGCAAGTCGGCGCTGTTCTACTACCTGCTCGCGCAGGTACACGACCATCTGGAGAACCCGCGGGACGACCTGACCACATTCCTGATCAACGCCGAGCTGAACGGCCGCAAGCTAGACGTCTCGCACGTCGTCGGCACGATGACGCTGTTGCTCATCGCCGGCATCGACACGACCTGGAGCGCGATCGGCGCCTCGCTGTGGCATCTGGCCAGCTTCCCGCGGGACCGCGAGCGGCTGGTCGCCGAGCCCGGACTGCTGCCAGTCGCGATCGAGGAGTTCCTGCGGGCTTATGCCCCGGTCACCATGGCCCGGCTGGTGAAGCAGGACCTGCACTTTCGCGGGGCCGACATGAAGGCCGACGACTGGGTCCTGCTGTCGTTCCCGGCGGCGAACCGCGACCCGGCGCAGTTCGACCGGCCGGCCGAGGTGGTCATCGACCGTGCGGTCAACCGGCACGCGGCGTTCGGCCTTGGCATCCATCACTGCCTCGGTGCGCGGCTGGCCCGGATGGAATTGCAGGTGGCGCTTGAGGTCTGGCTGCAGCGAATTCCGAGCTTCAGCCTGGCTGATCCGCCGGCGGTGAGGTGGTCGACCGGTCAGGTCCGCGGGCCGCGCGCGCTCGCCCTGCGGATCGGACGCGCACGGCGGACCTGACGCGCACGGCGCCCGCGCCTTAGCGGACGACGAGGATCAGATTGCCGCGCCGGCGCACCGGACCGCCGCCCGAGGCCGCAGGATGTCCTCGATCATCTCCTCCGGGACCGTCATGTCGTCGAACCACCGCCCGCCGAACGGACGTCGTACCGGGACGATCTGATCGCTTGAATAGGCCAGGATCTTGCGGTTGTACGAACGTATCTCGTCCCGTAGCGCGGCCGGCAGCTTGCTGTCGAGTACCAGAGCCCGCTCCATTTCCCCGAGCAGCTGCCGTGTCTCCTCGATGGTCTTCAGTATGGCCTGGCAGAACCAGGACGGCAGTACCCCGTACTCGCCCTTGATCTCGACCAGGCGGGCAATTGCCTCGTAGGAGACGTCCTGCAGCTGGCGCCTGTCCAGCCAGCGTGTCTGGTAGTTCAGCCGCCGGTACCACAGCGGCTCGACCATCGCGCGCCGGTGTTCCTCAAGCGTGCGGTGGAAGATGCGGTAACCATGCTGGTCCGGCTCCTCGAAGAACCGGCATCCGGGGTCCAGGAACGGCACCATCGGGCAGATCAGCGGTAGCGCGTCCCATCCGCCGAACGTGCGTATCAGGCGCTCGGAGTACGCCACCGTGTCCAGCACCGACTGCCGGTCCTGGTACGGCATGCCGATGAAGAACCAGATCATGACTCCCTTCACCCCGGCGTCCAGGGCGCGCGGAATCCAGGCCTCCATCTCGGCCATCGTGTAGGTACCGCGGCCGGCTGCGGCGCTTATCTTGGGGTCGTGGGATTCCGGCGAGAGCATGATGTAGGCGGTGGTCGACTCGCCCATCTTCTTGAGCGTATCGGGCGGAGTCAGGTTGAACTGCTCGAAGAAGACGCTGTTGTAGCCAACCTCTTTCACCGCGTCCAGATACTGGTGCATGCGCACCTTGTTTTCTGAATAACACTGAAGCGCATATATCGAGGTGTGCTTCGCCGCTTCGCCCATGGTCCGGAGCTCTTTCACGATGAGCTCGTTATCCTTCTGGACCAGGGTCTTGCGGACGCCCATGATGTTGCGGTAAGAGAAGCGCGATCCGCCGCACCAGCCGCAGTCATGCGCGCACCCGGTATTGGGCAGGGTCATGATCAGCTTGGACGCCGACGGCCCGGCGCCGGGCGTATCGCGGTAAAACGACCAGTCGTTGCGCACGTCGTTGTACCGGGTGGCCGGCTTGTGGGTGAATCCGGTGGCCTGGACCTCACCGCCGGCCTTATAGAGCAGATTCGGGATGGCGCTCAGGTCCCGGCGGCCCTGCCGGACCCGCCTGACCAGCTCGGTCACCGGCTCCAGGGTGTCGTAACCCTGAACCACGACGTCGACGCTCGGGTAGCGGATGAGCTGGCTGGCGTAATACGTCGCCGAGATGCCGCCGAAAATGGTCAGCGCGTCCGGGTGCACTTCTTTCAGGACAGCCGCCAGCTCAATGGCGCCATGACATTGCGTCATCCAGTGCAGGTCGAACCCGAAGATAGGCGCCTCCAGGCGGCCCAGCAGCTTTCTGACATCCAGGTCAGGATGCATGAGCATCAGCGAGGCGACGTTCACGATCTTCGTGTCGAAACCGTGGTCAGCCAGGTGCTGCTTGATCGAGAACCAGCCGATGGGGTACATCTCGTATATCGAGGTGACATTGACGCTGTCGCTGTCGCTCAGGTAAGCGAATAGCATGTCGTCGCGCTCGCGGAAGTCGTAGACGCTAGGCGCGTGCAGCAGAAAGAGGTCAGCCCCGAGCCGAGACGTTATGTCCTGATTCATCAGGCAGAAGCCCCTTACTACATAAATCGAACAATCGCTGGCGAAACGTTGCCGCCCGATCCGGTCCGTCGATGGGAGCGTACCTCAGGCCAGGAAAAAAGCTGGCAATGACATTGTTTAGGCATGGCACTTATTGCCCGCTATGCAGTGACGGCAAGCCGGCCGCGGATGAGGGGGAAACGAATGCCGGTAATGGGCGCGACGTGTGCTGAGGATGCCATATTTTG
Organism: Actinomycetota bacterium; assembly: GCA_027314515.1. Taxonomy (GTDB): domain Bacteria; phylum Actinomycetota; class Actinomycetes; order Streptosporangiales; family Streptosporangiaceae; genus JAJYUU01. The sequence goes on along the minus strand of DAHVAR010000181.1, from coordinate 10,309 downwards.
TTTGGCGGCGCCGTTCCCGGATTCGCGGGTGCGTGAGACGCGCCTGGCGACGGGCCAGTTCGCGTCCGCAACGATGGCCCGCCGTCACGACAGGCGCGGGCCAGGCGCGGGCGGCGTGCGCTAGCAGCCGTGACGCTCGCCGTAAAGGCAGAGCGGCCGTGCCGGGGTCGCGGCGCCCGTGACGGGGTTGGTCAGTGAGCCGGGAATGCTGCTGGGCGCTTTGCCTCTCTCGACCCAGTTGACCAGTGATGCCAGCGGCTGCGCCGGCCCGGCCGGGGCCGGGCCGGCACCGCTAGCGCAATGCTGGGCGCCCGGCGCGAGGAACAGCCTGGCAAAGGAGTCGGTCTGGCTCGGGCCGCCCATCGTGCGCTGCACCTGCCGGTAGTACCGCACCGTGCCCTGCGGGAAGATGAGCTGGTCAGCCAGGCCGTGCCAGATGATGATCTTCCCGCCGTCGCGCTTGAACGCGGCGAGGTCCGGGTCGTTCGCGGCGAAGGTGCTGGCGAACTCGCTCACGGACTGCTGGAAGAGGTGGTCGAACTGCGCGTACGTCAGCGTGCGCCAGTTCCACGACGGGTTCCGCAGTAGCCACGTCCCCAGCCAGCTGACCGGGATGGGGAACGGATGGCCGGTTGTCACCCCGCTGGCGCTGGCGCTGGTGGCGGTGGCGGCCAGGCCGGCCAGGCTGGCGCCGCGCTCGAGCCCGTACCACAACCGCTTGCCACTCGAGCTCTGCGGCCCTTGCCAGATCTTCGTCATCACCGCGGCGTCCTGCCGCGTGATGACGCCGCAGGGTGTCACTTCGCCCACCAGGGCGTACGGGTTCCAGTGACACGCCGAGGGGTTGACGATGACTCCGCTGGAGTTGCCGCACGCCTTGACGGCGGCGGTCACGAACGCGGCTTCCTTGCAGCTTGGCAGGAAGTCACCCGTCTCGTTCATCACCAGCTGAGGCCAGATCTCGGCAGGGATGAACTGCGTCCAGTTGATGGCCGGGGAGCCGGAGACGATGCCGTTGTAGTCGGCCGGGTACCGCTGGGCTTCGACGAGCCCTTCGCGCCCGCCGGTAGAGCACCCGTTGAAGTAGGAGAACCGCGGTGCCGACGAATAATAGGCCCTGGTCACCGCCTTGCCGGTCACGGTCATGACGTGGATGCCGGAATAGGCGAAGTCATCGATCAGCGGCCAGTTGAGCCGCCCGTCCGTCAGCGCCCAGCCAGCGGTATCCCGGTCGGCCAGCGAGACGCCGCAATCGGTGCCAGCCGTGGCATATCCCTCCTGGATGGCAGGCGCCATCTCGTAGTAGTACGGGCCGCAGGAGTAGATCGCCCCGCCGGTTCCCTGGAATCGCCCGTTCCACGAGGCAGGCAGCCAGACGTCGGTGTGGATCGGATTCCCGGCCGAGTCGGCCTGGGTAATCGTGACGTCGCAGAAGGCTGGCAGCCCGGTCAGCGGCCCGGTCAGCGGCTGGGGGAGCGTGGGCGTCACCGTGCCGCTGGTATTCATGACGGCAGAATCGACGGTCGCCTTGCTGTGGCGCAGGCCGGCCCGCAAGTAGGACACAGTGCACCGGGCGGCCGGCGAGATCGCGGTGCCGGACCGGTTGGGGGCGGACCCGCCGGAGGCCGGCGCGGATGCGGACGCGTGGTGGCGCGGAGGGTGCTTCCCTGGAGCCGTGCTGACCGGGTCGGCGCACCCGGCCAGGGCCGCTGCCAGGCAGGCCAGCGCAAGCAGCAGCCGGAGTATGTGCCGGCCGCCGGAACGCGTAAATTCTTTAGCCCGAAACGGTGCAATATCCTTCGAGATCATGGCTTAGCGCAGCGCTAGTGCAGCCAAGACTCGCGATCGCCTGCCGCGCATTCCGGAGTCCTTCCCCGAGCAGCGCACCGCCGAACAGTCCTGCCAGCGGACGACTGAGGAGCCGGTAGGCTATTACGTAGTAGGAGTAATACGGGCGACAACTTCTACGGGTGACGAGGTAGGTGCGGGTGGCATGGTGCTGAATAGCAAGGGGCAGGTGACTATCCCGGCGCGCCTGAGGGCGAAGTACGGCCTGCATGCCGGTGATGAGGTTGAGGTTGTCGAGGTGCGTGGCGCGCTGCAGATAGTGCGCCGCGAAGGATCAGAGAGCAGGGGCCGGCGGCTGGTTCGCCGGCTGCGCAACACGGCTACCGCGGCAGAAGTGGCGGGCTTGAGCACCGATCAGATCATGGCGCTGCTGCGTGGCGACTGACCCTGGCCCGATGCGGCCGGTAACGCTCGTTGATTCCTGCGTGCTCCTCGATGTCATCACCGGCGACAAGGAGTGGGCCGACTGGTCGGCCGGACAGATCGCGGTCGCGATGGACAGCGGCAGGGTCGTCATCAACCCGCTGGTCTATGCCGAGGTCTCGGTCGGCTACGAGACTATCGAGGAACTCGAGGAGCGGCTCCCGGCCAGCGACTACGATCGCGAGCCGTTGCCGTACGTGGCCGGTTTCGCTGCCGGGAAAGCATTCCTGCGGTACCGCCGCAGCGGCGGTGACAAGCGGTCGCCGATGCCGGACTTCTATATCGGCGCCCACGCCGCAGTATGCGGATACCGCCTGCTCACCCGCGACGCTAGCCGGTACCGGAGTTACTTCCCGACCGTCAGCATCATCGCGCCCGTTACCGGCGAAGCCTGACTAGCGGTCGCTGCTGAAGGCGGAGTCGAAGGACGCCTGCGGCGGCTCGAAGTCGAACTGGCGCAGGTAGGTGATCGCCTCGGCGGCGCCGCGCAGCCGGTCCATGCCGGCGTCCTCCCACTCGACGGAGATCGGGCCGGCGTAGCCGATCGAATTGAGCATCCGGAAGACGTCTTCCCAGCGGATATCGCCCCGCCCGGCGGAGACGAAGTCCCAGCCTCGTCGCGGGTCGCCCCACGGCAGGTGCGACCCCAGCCGCCCGTTGCGGCCGTCGAGGCGCTTGCGCGCCTCCTTGCAGTCCACGTGGTAGATGCGATCGGGGTAGGCGGCCAGGAAGGCGACCGGGTCGAGATCCTGCCAGACGAAATGGCTCGGGTCGAAGTTCAGCCCGAAGGCCGGCCGGCGGTCCACCGCATCGAGCGCCCGCTGCGTCGTCCAGAAATCGTAGGCGATCTCGCTGGGGTGCACCTCGTGCGCGAAGCGGACGCCCTCCGCGTCGAAAACGTCCAGGATCGGGTTCCACCGGTCGGCGAAGTCGGCGTAGCCGGCCTCGATCATGGCCTGCGGCGCTGGCGGGAACATCGCGACCGTGTGCCAGATCGACGAGCCGGTGAACCCGACCACGGTGGTCACCCCGAAGGCGGCCGCAGCGCGCGCGGTATCGCACATCTGCGCGGCCGCCCGCCGGCGTACCCCCTCTGGCTCGCCATCGCCCCAGATGCGGGCCGGCAGGATGCCGCGGTGACGCTCGTCGATCGGGTGGTCGCAGACTGCCTGGCCGACCAGGTGGTTGGAGATCGCCCAGCACCGCAGGCCGTACTTGGCCAGCAGCGTGTGCCGCCCGGCGAGGTAGCCGGGCTCGGCCAGCGCGCGATCCACCTCGAAGTGGTCGCCCCAGCAGGCAAGCTCAAGGCCGTCGTAGCCCCAGCCGCTGGCCAGTTCGCAGACCCGCGTCAGCGGCAGGTCGGCCCACTGGCCGGTGAACAGGGTGAAGGGTCGGGACATGTCGGCTCCGGAGAGTTCAGTTGGCTGCTGTCGGAACGGTGATCCAGCTGCTGCCGCTGGCGGCGCTTTCCTGCACGGCAGCCAGCACGCGCTGCACCTGCAGGCCGTCGGCGAAGGACGGCAGCGGGTCGGCGCCCGCGGCGATCGCGATGACGAGGTCGGCGGCCTGGTGGCTGAAGGTGACATCCCAGCCCAGCACGTGGCCGGGCGGCCACCATCCGGACAGGTACGGATGACCGGGCTCGGTCACCAGGATCCGGGTGAACCCGGCGGTCAGCGGGTCGCCGGAGTGATCGTGGAACTCCAGTTCGCTGAGCCGCTCGAGGTCGAAGGCGATGCTGCCCAGCGAGCCGTTGACCTCGAGCCGCAGCGCGTTCTTCCGGCCCGCCGCGAACCGCGTGACCTCGAACGAGCCGACCGCGCGGCCCGCGCCGAGCCGCGCGGTGAAGACTGCCGCGTCATCAACCGTCACCGGCCCGGTCTCCGGCTCGCCAGCCGCCCGGCCGGTGACCGGGCGCTGCCCGACGAACGTCGTCGTGCTGCCAGAAACGGCGGTAATCAGCTCACCGGAGAGGTACTGCGCGAGATCGACGAGGTGTGCGCCGAGGTCACCGAGCGCGCCCGAGCCGGCCCGGTCGCGCCGCAACCGCCAGGTCAGCGGGAACGCGGAATCAGTGAGCCAGTCTTGCAAGTAGGCCGCGCGGACATGGCGGATCTCGCCGAGCCGTCCGTCGGCTACCAGCCTGCGCGCCATGGCGAGGGCCGGGACCCGCCGGTAGTTGAACCCCACCATCGAGCGGATGCCGTTCGCGGCGGCGCGCTGTGCCGCTGCCGTCATCGCTTCGGCCTCGGCCGGCGTATTGGCAAGCGGCTTCTCGCACAGCACGTGCTTTCCGGCGGCCAGCGCGGCAATGGCGATCTCGGCGTGCAGGTCGCCTGGCGTGCACACGTCGACGAGCTGAACGTCATCGCGGGCGATCAGGGTCCGCCAGTCGGTCTCGGCGCATGCCCAGCCCTGCCGCTCCGCGGCGGCCCGGACGGCGGCGGCATCCCGGCCGCACAGCGCCGCCATGACCGGGGTGAGCGGCAGGTCGAACATGCGCGGCGCCGTTCGCCAGGCGTGCGCGTGCGCGGCGCCCATAAACGCGTATCCGACCACGCCGACACCAATCGACGGCCGTACTCCGGCGCCGGTCATCCAAGGTCCTGCTGCGGGTCAGGCAAGCGTGCTGGCATGCGGATCCCAGTCCTCCGGCAGCACTGCGGGCTTGGTAAAGCTACTGCGCACCGGCTCGAACGCGCCGGTCGCGGCCGAGGAGTCGATGGCCTCCATGATTTCTAGCACGTGCAGCGCGATCTCGCCGCTCGCCCGGTGCGGTGCGCCGCTGCGCAGGCCGCGAGCCAGGTCAAGGACGCCGAGCCCGCGGCCGTCGGCAGGCCCGCACGCCGGCCCGGCCGTCCAGTCGTTGCCACCGAGATCGTGCAGCCTGGTCTCGCCGTCGAACCGGTTCGGGTCGGGCATCGCCAGCGTCGCGGTGCTGCCGGAGATCTCCACGAAACCGTGCCGGGACAGTGGCGAGTCGAAGCTCAGCACGATCGTCGCGGCCTGGCCGCTGTCGTACTCGATCAGCGCCGACACGTGGGTGGGTACCTCGACCCCGAATTCGGTGCCCGCGCGCGGGCCGCTGCCGATCACGCGCGTCGGCTTGCCGCGACGGCAAACCGCGGCGACGCGCGTCGCCGGACCGAATACCGTGGCCAGTGTGGTCAGGTAGTAAGGCCCGATGTCGAACAACGGCCCGCCGCCGCGCCGGAAGAGAAACTCCGGGTCGGGGTGCCAGCTTTCCGGTCCCGGACCCTGCATCAGCGCGAGCCCGGTCTGCGGCGGCCCGATGACGCCGGACTCGATGAGCCGCCGGGCGGCCTGCAGTCCGCCCCCGAGCACCGTGTCCGGCGCGCAGCCGATCCGCAGGCCGGCCTGCGCCGCGGCCGCCATCAGCGCGCGCGCCGACGCCGAGTCGAGCGTCAGCGGCTTCTCCACCCAGACATTCTTGCCCGCGGCGATGGCCGCGCCGCTGACGGCGGCATGCGCGGCCGGCACGGTGAGGTTGACGACGATCTCGACGTCCGGCTCCGCCAGCGCCTCGGCCGTGCTGCCCGCGCCCGGCACGTTGAAAGCCGCGGCCTGCGCCTTCGCCCGCTCGATATCGAGGTCTGCGCAGAACAGCACGCGCAGGTCAGGGAAGGATGTCAGGTTACGCAAGTAAGCGGTGCTGATGGTGCCGCAGCCCACGACCGCGACGCCGACGGGACTCGCCGCGCTCATCGCGCCGCGCTGCCGTGGACCGGGGTCGCCAGGCCGTGGCTGGCCAGCCACTGCAGGCTCTGCTCGACAGCGATCAGCATGTCGGTGGCGCACCTGTCGAGCTCGACGATGTGCCACTCCGCGGACGGCGCCGCGGCCAGGATCTCGGCGACCGGCATGCGGCCCGCGCCGACCGCGGTCATCGGATCTTCCCTGGTGATCGGGCCGTCCTTGACGTGCAGGAAGCGGACGCGGTCGCCGAGCCGGCCAAGCAGCGCAGGCACATCCTGGCCGCCGACGGCCGCCCAGTAGGTGTCGATCTCGAGCAGCACGTCGTCGTCCAGCAAGCTGGCCAGCACCTCCAGCGCCGGCCGGCCGGCCACGATCGACGACAGCTCGAAGTCGTGGTTGTGATAGCCGAAGCGCAGGCCGGCATCGGCGGCGCTGGCCGCCATCTGGTTCAGCTCGCCTGCCAGGCCGGCGATGGACTCCGCGGTGGCGAACCTGGCTGGCGGCTGGTAGGGCACGATGACAGTGCCGGCGCCGAGCGTCTTCGCGGCGGCCAGCAGGCCGCCGGCCTGCTCACCCGACGGGATCGCGTGCACGCTGCACACCGTGAGCCCGGCCGCGTCCAGGTCGGCGCGCATGCCGTCGGGGTCGGACAGCACGCTGACTGCTTCGACGGCGCCGTAACCGGCCGCCGCGATCCGGCGCAGAACGCCCTTGCGGTCGCCCGGAAGCTGCTCGCGGACGGAGTAGAGCTGCACTGCTGGCGGGTTGCTGGTCGGCACATCTCCTCATTTCCCGGCAGGGCGCCGCCTGCCGGACGAGCCCGTTTCGAAAATTATTCGAATCTCACCACGCTAGTTTGACCAGCACGGCGCGGTCAATGCGTTCCGCTTGTGCGCGAGGCGAGGCGGCCGGTCCTGGTAGGATTTTCGAAAAGGAGGAACGATCGTGGCGGGTTCTCGCGCGCCGACGCTGTCCGCCATTGCCGGCGAGGCTGGCGTCTCGGTGTCCGCGGTGTCCAAGGTGCGCAACGGCGGCACGGACGTGGCGGCGGACACGCGCGCGCGGATCGCGCGGCTACTACGCCAGCATGGTTACCAGGTCGCGTCGCAGACCGGCTTCGCGGTCGCCGACCTGCTGATCGGCTGCCTTGACAGCCCGTGGTCGGAGGAGCTGATCCGCGGGGCGGTCGAGGCCGCGGCCGAGGCCGAGGTGAGCGTGATCGTGACGACGGTGAGCTCGCCTGCCGGGTTCGCTCGCTGGCTTGACCGGGCGTCGCGGCGCGGAACCGGCGGCGCGCTGTGCGTGCTGCAGTTGCCCGGCAGCCAGGAGCTGCAGCGGCTGGCAGCGGCACGGATCCCGCTGGTGGTCATTGACCCGCCGGAGGAACCGGGCGCTGCCATCCGGTCCGTCGGCACGACGAACTGGCAGGGCGGCATGCAGGCCACTCGCCACCTGATCGAACTCGGGCACCGGCGGATCGGCGTGATCGGCACGGAAGCGGTCTGGTCGGGCCGGGCCCGGCTGGCCGGATACCGGGCGGCCATGCTCGAGGCCGGGCTCGACATCGACGAGCGCATGGTGCGTCATGACGGGTTGACCGCCGCTGGCGGGCGGGCGCAGGCGCGGCGGCTGCTGGCCCTGCGGGATGCGCCGACGGCGATCGTGGCGGGGAACGACAGCCAAGCGTTCGGCGTGCTCCAGGCGCTAGCCGAGCGTGGCCTGCGGGCTCCCCTCGATGTCAGCGTTGTCGGGTTCGACGACGTTCCGGTCGCGTCCTGGGCCACGCCGGCGCTGACCACGATCCGCCAGCCGCTGGCCGCGATGGCAGCAGCCGCGTTCCGGATGCTGAGCGGCGACCTGGCCGCGGTGGCGGACGAGCCGCATCACCTGGAGCTGGCGACTTCGCTGGTGATCCGGGACAGCACGGCGCCGCCGCGCGGTCGCTGAGGGCTCATGTCGGCGGGCGCCTTCGTCGCGGGCGGCTGCCCCGCCATCGCATCGCGGACCCGTCGCTCGGCTGGCCGTGCCCCTTGAGGATGAACGGACCTTCGTCCTGAGCCGCGGCTGTCCAACGCGCTGGGCGAGTGACTACAGTAGTGGCATGGTTGTAGCATGTTAGTATGAGCGTGAAAGAGCGTTTGTCGGCCTCCGTAGATGCCGACCTCGTTGCCGTGGCCCAGGAAGCGGTGGCTCAGGGACAGGCGGAGAGCGTCAGCGCATGGGTGAATGAAGCGCTTCGCCTGAAGGTGGCGCACGACCGGCGACTGCGTGCGCTGGATGAGTTCGTGGCTTCGTTCGAGGCCGAGCACGGCGAGATTACTGAGGCTGAGATGCGCGAGGCCACCCGCCGTGCGCGCGGTCGCGCTGTCGTGGTGCGGGGCGCGCCGGGCCAGCCTGACGACGGCGGCCCGGCGGAGTGCGGAGCCGCCTGAGATGCTGGTGCTGGATGCTGGTGCGTTTGTGGCAGTCGAGCGTCATGACCGAGACGTGGTCGCTTTGATCAAGCGTGAGCGCCTGGCGGGCCGGGTGCCGGTGAGCCACGGCGGGGTGGTCGCCCAGGTGTGGCGCGGGGGAGCCGGACGTCAGGTGCCGGTAGCCCGGCTGCTGGCCGGAGTGGATGTCGCTGCCCTGGATGAAGGCCTTGGGCGGCGGGCGGGCATGCTGCTAGCACGCAGCGGTCTGGCAGATGCGATCGATGCTGCGGTGGTGTGCCTTGCCGGGGACGGCGATGACATCCTCACCTCCGATCCCGACGACTTGCGGAGCCTGGCCATGGCCGCGGGCGTCCACGTCGAGTTGATCTCGGTGTAGGCCGCCGAGCGAGTCACCGGGGCAAGGCGTGCATGCCTGGCCCCGGTGATCGCCGTGCTATGGGCTAGCAGTTCGACGCCGGTGATCCTGCGGGCGGATCAGCCGCCGCCGGTCGGGCTGCCGGGGAAGGGCACCACCTGGCTGGCCGGCGGGATCGCGACCGTTACCGGCACGTTATACGACTGGAAGTTGAAAGTCGTCACAACGGTCTCCGCCGAAACCGTCTCGACCTCGACGAACTGCCGTATCTGGCCGTTCCCGGCGATCCAGACGTGGAAGCTGACGTCGCCGGTCAGCCGCTTCAGCGCCGGCCCGAGCGCGGCGCGCTGGCTGGGGGACAGGACCTTCAGCGCCGCAGCCGGGGTGAAGGCACCTGAGTACTTCGTGGTTTCCACGCCGTCGATGAGTTGCTTGCCGTCGGCGTGCAGGTACTTGGAGGCGAGCAGCAACTGCGCTTGCGACGCCGGGTTCTCATTCTGCACGCTCTGCAAGAGCGAGGCGAATGACCCGCTGCCCAGGCTTGTCAGCGGGATCTCGAGCCACTTCCCGAGCATCGCCTTCGGCAGGCCAGGCATGGAGCCGAACTTCATGTACATCGCGCTGCTGGTGAGGATCGCCGACATCGGGATCGTCTGCCCGCCGAACGTTTCCGTGATGTTCATGGCCATCTGCAGCGGCTTGCGTACTTCTTGGACGGAACCGCTGATCGTGCCGCCGCCGGCGGCGCCGCTGATGTTCTCGCTGAAGGTGGCGGAGAGCGAGGTGACGCCGGCGGCTTTGTGCGCCGCGGAGGCGAGAACCTGGGCCGGCGTTGGCTGGGGCGGGCCAGCCGAGCCGTGGGTTGCGGCGACGGCGACGGCTGCGATCGCGACCACGGCCACGGCTGCAGCGGCCCCGGCGACGATCATTCTCGTCCGTCGCGGCGCAGTCGGTGCAGTGTTGCCGCCGCCGCTGAACTCCACCGTGTCGTGCAGGCCCGCAACCATGCCGGGCTGACTCACGCCGGGCTGCGGTTGCACGCGCTCAGGGTGAGTCGGCTGATCCTGGTCGGCGAGCGGCGGCGGCTCGTGCGGAGTCGCATCGGTCCAGTCAGATCCGGTCATTACCATCCCCGTTGTTACGAAGTGCGGTCGCTGAGGTCCGCCAACCTACGCCAGCGCGCGACCGCGTCTGGGTCATATATTTGCATCTTCACGGCAAAGTCTGGTAACCGAGTATTCCGCCGGGACGCGGGCTCCCGCATCCCGGCCATCGGTTAGGCCTTGAGGAGTTCGCGCGCCTGCTGGTACATATCGGCGGGCAGCGGGCCCTTCTCCGCGATCGCGACGTTGCCGCGCAGGTGGCCGGCGTTGGAGGTGCCGACGATGGTGGTCGACAGGGCCGGGTGGCTGAGCGTGAAGCGCAGCATGAACTCCATCGGGCTCATGCCGTCGAGAAGGTCGCCGATGCCGGAGGACTGCCAGCGCTGCGCGCCCGCGCCCGCGGGAAGGCCGAGCGGCCCGGACCGCCA
>DAHVAR010000178.1 GCA_027314515.1 Actinomycetota bacterium | reverse complement strand
AACCGGGCTTCACGCGGTGGCCGCTGGCAAGGTGCAGGCGCGGCAGTGTCCGGATCAGTCGAGGAATCGGCAGGTCAGCGTCCTGCCGGTGCCCTGGTGAGGCCCCTGCGGCTCATACCTGCAGGGGCCTCGCTGGCTTCTCGCGCAGCATGCAACCGTGCCCTGGCTGCGCGGGCTCCGTGGTCGGCTCCGTGGCCCGATGAGCGCTGGCGGCCGCTGTTGCCGCGAGACTTATGAAACCCAATAAGCTATTTGGTGGGCAATTCGCGGAGCGGTGTCGGCGACGCGCTAAGAGAATCTTGGAATTTCTCGCGAAAAGCCCTTGCGCCAGCCGTCCTGTCAGGCGTAGAAAAACAGTCACGGCCAAGCCGGTCCCGACTCCGGAGTCATCCGCAGGCGGCGCAGAGCGGGTAACCGCACTACGTCGCAGGGGCCTACCCCTGGCAGTACAGGTGACGTCAGCAAGTCGGCCGAGCGATTGGCGGGCAAGCGAAGCGCACCTAGCTGAGGCCCCTCCATCTCATACATGGAGGGGCCTCAGTCTGTTTGCTGTCGCCCTAACCTGGCGCGATCGCTGACGTGGCCGACCTGCCAGCGAGGCCGACCTGCCAGCGAGGCCTGGGCGCGCGAGCCGAAGGCCCGGTTCGCGCATCGCGAACCCGGAATAGTGGCACCTCGCTTGGGCCTGCAATAGTGGCCGGCGTGGACACGTCGGGGCTGAGCGGGCCGCCTGAAGTCCGGACCGCGACGCTGCTGCGCTGGCAGGCAGACGCATGCCGGGAACTTGGCAGCCCGCTTTACGGGGACCTGCTCACCCGCGCGGCCGGTGACCTGATTGCGGGCGGGCCCACGGCGGAAGTCCTCCGCGGCCACCTTGATGACCGGCTGTCGAGCGTGCTCGCACTGCGCTTGCTCGGCGGTGCCCATGCACTGGCATTGTCCGGTCAGGCGCCCGAGCTTGCCGCCTACTACCCCAGTTGCGGCGGACGCACCGAGAGCGAGCCGGGCAGCCCGCTGGCCTGGGCCGCACTCCGGCGCGTCCTGGCCGAGCAGGGCGACAGCGTCCGCGGCTGGCTCGACCGCCCACCGCAGACCAACGAGGTAGGCCGCGCGGCCGCACTGCTCGGCGGCCTCAGGTTCATCGCGGCCGACGCGCTCCTGCCGATCCGGCTCGTCGAGGTCGGCACCAGCGCCGGACTGAACCTGCGCGCCGACCACTTCCGCGTGCCCGGCAGGGCCGGAAGCTACGGGAATCCGGATTCCCCGGTGGTACTGGCCGACGGATGGCTAGGCGATCCGCCGCCGGTCAGCCGGCTCCAGGTCGTTGAGCGAGTTGGCGGCGACCTCGCGCCGATCGATCCGCTGACCGGTCAGGGCCGCCTCACGCTGACCGCTTACGTCTGGCCCGACCAGGCCGAGCGGCTCAGCCGCCTGCGCGGCGCATTCGACCTCGCCGAGCGGGTTCCCGCCGAGCTCAGGGCCGAGTCCGCGTCGGACACCCTCGCCAGGCTGACGCTGGAACCCGGCAGCTGGACGGTGCTCTGGCACTCGATCTTCCGCCAGTACCTGAGCGAGACACAGCGGACTGAGCTGGCCGAAGGGGTCGTGGCGCTCGGCATGGCTGCCACCAGCACCGCCCGGTTTGCCTACCTCTACCTGGAGCAGTCGCGGCAGGGCGGGTGCCCGGTGACGCTGACGACCTGGCCCGGCGGGCACCGGCGGGTACTTGGCACCGCTCCGGCGCACGGACTGCCCGTCCGCTGGCTGACCGTGCCAAGGCGATGATCCTGAAGCGTTTCCGGCCCGCAACAGCGCGCTCAGCTACGCGTTACAGCGCCTGCCGCGCTCGCGATAGCTTCGGTCCGTGCTGACCGTCTTCCTGGCTTGTGATGATCCGTACCAGACTGCGCGGCTGATGACTGAGCGGCTGGGCTGGCGACTGCAATTCGCGACCCCGGCTGACTCTGATGACCAGCTGGCCTGTGTCAGCCTGGGTGATGCCGAGGTCATGCTGGGCACCGCCGAGGAACGCTGGCTGCCTGCAGCCAGTCGCGCACACCGCGGTGCGGGCGTCACTGTGTACGTCCGGCTGCCGCAAACCGAGGACATCGCGATCGTGCACGAGTGCCATGCCGGTGGCGGCGTGGTCACTCACCCGCTGAGCCAGCGGCCGTGGGGTGAGCTCGCATTTGATGCGGTGATTGCCGGATACCGGTTCCTGATCGCCCAGGAGATCGTCGCTGGCGACGCTGGCGACAGCTAACCAGCGCCGGGCTTAGCCGCCAGGAGCTGCTCAACCTCGCGCTCCAGGCCGGCGGTGCCTACCTCGATGACGCGCAACGGCAGGCCGAACCGTGCCGCGATCCGCTCGGCCCGCTCAGTCAGCACGTCCGTGCGGTCCTGTGCAAGCCAGACCAGCCTGCGGTAATGCCCGAAGTAGTCGCCCCACAGCTCGGGGTGCCGGTCTAGCCCCAGGCCGGCCAGCACGGTCGTCGCGAAGCTCCGCACCAGGAAGTCGGTCAGCAGATAGGTGCCAGGCTCGCGCTCGAGCAGCGCGCGCACGCGGTCAGCGCCGCCGAGCACGTCATAGCAGTGCAGCCCGTGCAGGCGGGCGAGGCCGAGCCGGTCGCACAGTTCGTCCAGCGCGCCGTAGCTGCCGCAGTCGGCGTAGCCGAGGACGACGCGCAGCCCGCGCGCCTGCAGCGCGGCGGCGAGATCGGCCGCGGCCGGCCCGATCCGCTCCGGCCGGTTGTGCAGCATGGCGGGCAGCGGATGCACTTCGGCCGGCCAGCCCCGCCGCGCGACGATCTCGCGTACCGTCCCGGCCAGCGCCCCGCAGGCAATCACGGCGACGGCGGCCGCCGCGGGTACCTCGCCCGTACGGGAACGGGGATTACTCCGGCCGGCGTCGTCAGGCCGGGAACTGCAGTTGATCGACGAATGCGTCGTTGAACCCGTCGCGGTCGGAGAGCTCGACATATTTCACCTCCCCGAGCAGGGCGAGTGCCGCAGCGCGCTCGCGAACCGACAGCAGCGCCATCTTGGCGCCCTCGCCGGCCACGTTGCCGGCGCTGACCACACGAAGCACCGGCAGCTTCGGCACCAGGCCGAGGGCGATCGCGCTCGCTGGTGACAGGTAGGTGCCGAATGAGCCGGCCAGCAGCACCTGCTGGATGTCGCTCTCGGCGAGCTCGGCCTCGTCGAGCAGAACCCGCCAGCCGGTCGCGATGGCCGCCTTGGCGAACTGCAGCTCGCGGATGTCCCGCTGCGACAGATAGATCGAGGCGGCGGCGTCGCCGGGCTCGCCGAGCCAGTGCAGCACGAAGACCCGCTCCTGGCCGAGCATGGTCAGCCGCCGGGCCAGAGCCGGCTGGAGGCCTGCGGCCACCTCGTCCGGCACCAGGCGGCCAGAGCGATCGAGCAGGCCCGCCCCGGCCAGCCCCGCAACGGCGTCGACCAGGCCGGATCCGCACAGGCCGGCGGGCTCGCAGTCGCCGATCACCGTCAGCTTCAGGTCGCCAGGGCCGATCGCAATGCCTTCGATGGCCCCGTCCGCGGCGCGCATTCCGCACCGGATGGCCGCGCCCTCGAACGCCGGGCCGGCCGGCGCGGCTGTGGCAAGCAGCCAGTCGCGGTTGCCGAGCACGATCTCGCAGTTGGTGCCGATGTCGATGAACAGGCGGATCCTGGCGTCCCGGTTCATTCCCGAGGCGAGCAGCCCGGCCGTGATGTCGCCGCCGACGTATGCACCGAATGCCGGGAAAACGAAGGCACGGGCCCGCGGGTGAGCGGGCACGTCCAGCTCGTCAGCGAGCAGTTCCGGAAGCTGGCGTGCCGCCATGATGAACGGCGCCACCCCGAGCGGCTCCGGGTCGATGCCAAGCGCGATGTGCGTCATCGTCGCGTTACCCGCGACGGCGATTTCGGTCACGTCGGCCGGGTCGGCGCCCGCCTGCGCGCACACCTGCGCAGCCAGTTCGCCGAGTGTCTGCCGGGCAAGCGCGCTCAGCGTGTCGAGCGTGCGAGGATCGAGCATGGTGGCGCTGATCCGGGTGATCACGTCGGCGCCGAACGGCTGCTGCTTGTTCAGCATCGAGGCCACCGCAAGCGGCGTCCCGGTGGCCAGGTCCAGCAAGGTGGCGACGACCGTGGTGGTGCCAAGGTCGAAGGCGATGCCGAGCAAACGTCCGGTAGTGTCGCCGGCCTGCACGTCGACCAGCACGTCGTCGACGATGACCGCGGTCACCTTGAAGTCGGCAGCCCGCAGCCGGCGGCCGAGGTAGCGCAGCACCGCGAGGTCCACGCGGAGATCGAGATCGTCCAGCGCGGCTAGCACGCGCTCGATGTCGGTCTGCTGATCGGCTAGCGATGGCTCGGCTAGTTCCAGGTAGCGCTTCTGCGCGGCGGGCCGCAGGATGACCTGGCGGCCGACGCCCACCGTGGCCGCCTTCGGCCTGGTCACCAGCGGCGGGACCTCAACCTGCACGTCGGCGTCAGCCAGCGCCCGGCAGGCGAGCCGCCAGCCGGCCCGCAGTTCCTCCGGTGAGAACGCGCGGGCGTCCGGCGGCGAGACTGGCATGCTGCCATCCAGCACGCGGATCTTGCATTTCTTGCAGGTGCCGTGGCCGCCGCAGGTGGAGTCGATCGCGATGCCGTTCCAGCTCGCCGCGTCGAACAGGGTGACGCCCGGCGGTACCCGTACTCGCAGGCCGCCAGGCTGGAACTGCAGCTCGACCCTGGCGGGCTGGCTGACCTCCTGCCCCGCCGTCGCTGCGTCCTGTGTCACGGCGCCCTGTGTCACTGCGCCGCCGGTCCCGGGCCGGCCTGGCGGGCCCGATGCGCGGCAATCCAGGCGGCGCCCCACGGATCCCGGTTGGTCAGCAGGTCGGCCGCCTTCACCGCCTGCACCAGCTGCTGCGAACGGGCGTCCATGATGGCGCTGGTGAGACCGCTGGCGATCGCCATTGGCAGGAACGCGGCACCGATCGCGCCGCGGTCGGGCATCCCGAACGACACGTTCGACGCACCGAGTGCCATGTTCACACCCAGCTCGTCCCGGAGCAGTTCGATCGTCTCCAGCGTGCGCAGGACCAGGGAGGTGTCGGCGCCAACCGGCATGGCCAGCGGGTCGATCACGATGTCCTCGATCGCGATGCCGTACTTCCCGGTGGCCACGTCCACGATCTTGCGGGCCAGTTCCAGCCGCCGGGCCGGCTGTTCAGGGATCTCCTCCTCGTCGTTGGGCAGCCCGATGACGGCCGCGCCATGGCGCTTGACCAGCGGAAGGATCGCATCCAGCCGGTCGTCTTCGGCCGTCACGGAGTTGACCAGGGCTTTGCCCTGGTAGGCGGCAAGCCCGGCCTCGAGCACTTCGACGATCGAGGAGTCGAGGCAGAGCGGCAGGTCGCAGCGGGACTGGATCAGTCCGACCGCGCGGGTCATCAGCTCCGCCTCGTCGCACAGCGGAGCGCCCATGTTCACGTCGAGTACCATCGCGCCGCCGGCCAGCTGCTCGGCCACGTCGATCTCGACCCTGGCCAGATCGCCGCGCCGCAACTGCTCCTGGAAGACTTTGCGGCCGGTCGGGTTGATCCGCTCGCCGATGATGCAGAACGGGTTCTCCCCGCCGATCCGCACCTGCCGGCTGGCCGAAGACAGGACTGTTTCCATCGGAGCTAGATCCGTTCGCTAGTTGGTGGTCGGGGTGCGGGCGGCGGCAGGTTCAGTCAGACGGGCGCGACAACGCGGCGCGCCCGCAGCAGTTCCTTCGCGCGCACCACGGCCGCCGAGGCGTCGGCGGCATACCCGTCGGCGCCAACCACGTCGGCGTATTCCTGAGTGACCGGTGCCCCGCCGACCATCACGATGACCTGGTCGCGCATTCCGGCCTTCTGCAACGCGTTGATGTTCGCCTTGAACATCGGCATCGTTGTGGTCAGGAAGGCGGAGAACCCGACGATGTCTGGCTTGTGCTCCCTGATGGCGTCCAGGAACTTTTCCGGTGCCACCTGAACGCCGAGGTCGATCACTTCGAAGCCAGCGCCCTCGAACATGATGTTGACCAAGTTCTTGCCGATGTCATGCACATCACCCTTCACCGTGCCCATCACGATCTTGCCGATGGTTTGGGCCCCGGTCTCGGCCAGCAGCGGCCGCAGGATCTCCAGCGCCCCGGCCATCGCCTTGCCGGCTATCAGCATCTCGGGCACGAAGAAGTCGCCCCGCTCGAATCGCGCGCCGACTTCCTCGAGCGCGGGGATGAGCGCTTCGTAGAGCAGCGTCTCGGGGCCGAGGCCTAGTCCGAGCCCCTGCCGGGTGAGGCTGAGCACTTCAGGGCCATTGCCGGTCAGAGTGAAGTCATAAAGCTGGCGCAGCAGGTCGTCCGTTGTCACGAGGCACCTTCTTCCTTAACTGGCGAGGGCGGCAGGCTGAACTCCGCGAGCGGGCCGGTCATGGCCCAGCAGCGCGGACAGCGAGCGGGCAGCCGTCATGCAACTGCTCGCGGCTGCCGGAATCGCAGCGGTCGTCAGCCGGCTAGCGGGTCCGGATACTGACAGCGCACCGATCACGATGCCGTCGTCGGCAAACACCGGCGCTGCGACCGCGACCAGCCCTGGCTCGAGCTCTTCGACGGTCACCGCGTAGCCGCGCTCGCGCACCGCGGTGAGCTCGTCGGCCAGCGCGGCACGGCTGGTGACGGTCCGATCCGTGCGCTGCTCGAGATGGCCGCCGGGCAGTTCGGCGCCGCCGAAGGCGATCAGCGCCTTGCCGAGCGCGGAGCAATGCAACGGCACCCGGAGGCCGACCCAGTTGGTGCCGCCGATCAGGTACTTGCTGTCCACCTGGGCGATCTGCTCGACCAGGCCGCCGTCGCGGGCCACTCCCAGGTTGACCGTCTCGCCGGTGTCTTCGCCCAGCTCGGCGAGCACCGGCTGGGCCACGCTCACCAGGTCAGCCTCCGCGCCCCCGCGCCAGGCATAGGACACGAACACCTCGCCGGGGGAGAACCGGCCGGCCAGGTCGCGCCGGACCAGGCCGTTGCGCTCCAGCGCGGTCAGCAGCCTCGACGTGGTGCTCTTCGCCAGCCCGCTGGCGGCGATCAGCTCGGTGAAGGTGACCGGGTCGCGATGCCGGGCAACCTCGATGAGCAGCTGAGCCGCCCGGTCGACGGCCTGGGTTCCGGTCGGAGAGGTCACGGCAGGGTCTCGCTCGCAGTGGTCTGGCTGGCAGCCGCCTGGCTGAGCGAGGCGCGGCCCTTTTTGTGCTATTTCGGTAGTTCCATAGTACGGAACCTTGTTCTACGATGTGATCCTAGATTCGCCCTTTCGCAAAGGTCAAGACGGCGCCGTTGCGCTGTCGTTTCGGTTGCGCTGGCGTTCTGGTTGCGCTGGCGTTCCGGGTAGCGCTGGCGTTCCGGGTAGCACTGTCCGTTCTGTTGCACTGGCGAGGTGGAAATGTTCCGCAACACGATGCCGAGGTACGAGATCTTGTCGCCGGACGCGATCGCAGTGCTCGACAAGGGCTGGCGCAGGCTCGTGTCCGAGATCGGCGTCCAGTTCGCCAAGCCCGAGGCCGTCGCGTTGTTCCGCAAGGCTGGCCAGCGCACCGACGGGGAGGTCGTGTACCTCGACCCGGACTTCGTGCTCGAGCAGGTGGCACTGGCGCCCCGCGAGTTCGACGTGCAGGCCAGGAACCCTGCGAATAACGTGCACATCGGCGGCGACGACATGGTCTTCGGCGCGGTTTACGGCTCGCCGTTCGTGCGCGAGGGCGGCGTGCGGCGCGACGCGACGATGGGCGACTTCCGCCGGCTGTGCATGCTGGCGCAGTCGTTCGGCGAGCTGGATTCTGCCGGGGGAGTCATTTGCGAGCCGAACGATGCGCCGCTTGACTCCCGGCACCTGGACATGATCTTCGCGCTGCAGACCCTGACCGACAAGATCTACATGGGGAACGTGGTGTCCGGGCCCAATGCCGCGGACACCATCGCGATGACCGAGATACTGTTCGGCGGTCGCGCCGCGATCGAGTCGGTTCCCGCGACGATCTCTTTGATCAACTGCAATTCGCCGCTGCGCTGGGACGACCGGATGCTGGACGCCCAGTTTGAGTACTGTGCCGCAATGCAGCCGGTGGTTCTCACCCCGTTCCTGCTCATGGGGGCGATGTCGCCGGTAACGATCCCCGCCGCCCTGGTCCAGCAGCTCGCGGAGGCTCTCTCCGGGATCGCGCTGGCCCAGCTGATCCGGCCCGGCTGCCCGGTGATATTCGGGTCGTTCCTGTCCAACATCGACATGCAGTCGGGTTCGCCCAGCTTCGGCACGCCGGAGTCCGCGATCGGGCTGTTGTGCACGGGGCAGCTGGCGCGGCACTTCGGCCTGCCGTTCCGGACCGGCGGCGGCCTCAACTCCAGCCAGACCTGCGATGCGCAGGCCGCCTACGAGTCGCTGATGACGCTGCTGCCGACGTTCCTGGCCGGCACGAACTGGGTCATGCACGCGGCGGGCTGGCTGGAAGGGGGGCTGGTGACGGGCTACGAGAAGTTCATCGTCGACATCGAGCTGCTGCGGATGCTGCAGGTGGAGTTCACGCCGCTGGAGATCGATGAGGCATCGCTGGCCTTCGGCGCGCACACCGAGGTCGGGCACGGCGGTCACTTTCTCGGCGCGCAGCACACCATGGAGAGATTCCGTGACTGCTTCTACCGGCCGCTCTTGTCCTCGACGGCGAACTACGAGCGCTGGCTGAAGCTCGGCGGCAAGGACGCCACCGAGCGCGCTGGCGAGATCGCCGCGAGGATCCTGGCGGAGTACGAGCAGCCGCCACTCGACGACGCGGTGCGTGCCGAGCTTGCCGACTACGTCACCCGGCGGCGCGCCGAACTCGGCGACTGAGACCTCCGTAGCTGCTGAGATTGCCCGCGGGGCTGCCGGAGAACAGGAAAGAATGGTCAAGAGTTGGCAAAATTTGCCGACTCGCGGTTTGGCCGCCAGGGCCGGCCAACAGAACCCGCGCCTTATCTGGCTAATCCATTAAAGTTCGGTATAATACGGACACGCAATTGCGCGTATTAGGCTGAAATGATCGGCTGCCAAATTGGCCGACTGGCTATCCCGGAATTGCTGGCAGCGGTTAGCTCGCCCACTCTGCCGTGTTTCCGCACGCCCCTGACTTGGTACATTCCCCCAGGTTAGGCGCCCGTGTGTCGTCCGGGCGCACCTTACGTCAGAAAGTAACGCGTGAACGAACGCATTCCGCGCTGCGGGCCGAAACGATTCTCAATTCAGCTGCGCAGCGCGGTGCAGGCCGCGCTCGCGGTCCTCGTTTTGCTCGTCGCATCCATCGGACTATCTCAGCCGACTCCCGCCAGGGCCGATACCGCGGCCGTTGCCAGGGCCTCAGTCAGGAAGCTGCGACTGTCGATCTGGTACTGGGCCCTGAAGCAGCGGGGAAAGCCTTATATCTGGGGCGGCACCGGCCCCGCCGGCTTCGACTGCTCCGGCCTGGTGTACGCGGCTTACCGGGCACGCGGCGTGAGGCTGCCGCGTACCACCTACGAGATGCTGGGCAGCTGGCGGCTGATCCGGATCCCCAAGTCCCAGGCAAAGCGGGGTGACCTGGCTTTCTTCGGCACCGGTCACGTCGAGCTGTACGCCTGGGGGAACCTCACGTTCGGCGCGGAAGACCCCGGCACCCGCGTCGGATATCACCGGATGAACGCGTACTGGCACCCGACGATGTACTTCAAGGTCCGCATGTAGGACGGCCAGCCCCTTCCGCTCGCTGCGGCTGGTTTGCCAGGATGGTGCCATGTCCGGGCTTACTGACGGCATGTCCGCAGTTGTCTTCGACTTCTTCGGCACGCTCACGCCGGTCAGCCCGAGCGAGGCCTGGGCGAGCAACGCCGCGCCGGTCGCGGAGGTGCTGGAGGTAGATGCCGCTTCGCTCGTGCAGGTACTGGACGACAGCTCTCCCGAGCGGATCAGCGGTGAACTCGGCGACGCGCGGCAGACCATGCAAGCGCTCGCGGAGCGACTGGGCGTCCGGCTCACCAGCGCACAGCTAGAGAATGCCGTGCGCATCCGCCGGGCCGTCCAGGAGTCGATGTTCGGGCTGCGGCCCGAGGCGCTTGGCGTGATCAGCCGGATCCGTGCCATCGGCCTGCGGACGGGCCTGGTCTCGGATTGCACGTCGGAGCTTCCCGACGCTTGGCTCCGGCTGCCGCTGGCCACGATGATCGAGGCGCCGGTCTTCTCGTGCGTGGAGCGAACGCGCAAGCCAGACGCGAGGCTGTTCCTCAAGGTCGCGGCCGCGCTAGGCACCGAGCCAGCTCGGTGCCTCTACGTCGGCGACGGCGGCGGCCAGGAGCTGACCGGGGCCAGCGCCGTCGGCATGCGCGCCGTGCTCCTGGCCGGCCCCGACTGGCACGAGCACGGCGACCGTCGGCGCGAGCCGGGCTGGACCGGCCCGCGCATCGCCTCGCTCACCGAACTATGCCTGTGACCTGGCAGTTCGTGCCACATCGCCGATTGTGGCTGACAATGGAGTGATGGATGATCTCGAGCGGATAGGCGCAGCGTACCTGAGCCATCTCACCGAGGCCGACCTGCTCGCGCTGGTGCATGCGGACGAGGTCCCGGCGGCGACGGCGCAGGCCCGGCTAGCAGCCCTGCGCCGGGCACCAGGGCTGCTGCTGGACGCGCTGGACCGGCCGCCCGTCTCAGCAGGCCTGCTGAACCTCGCCTCGGCCGGCTCAGCCGCGCGGTTCACGCTGATCTCGCCCTTCCTGGTCTTTGCGGCCGCGATCCACCGGATCGCGGCCGACCTCCAGACCAGCGCATACGCCCCGGAGCGCACCGCGCCCAGGCTGCGGGTGCCGGTCTTCGACGGCCCGCAGCTAGCCGCCTACCTGGCCAGCGCTGCGCACCGGTTGTTCCTCGCCGAACTGCTGGCGTCGTTCGCGCGGTCCTCCGGCGGCGTGGTCGTTACCCGCACGCCGCAAGGGCTGCGCCGGCGCCGCTGGAACGACCTGGACGTCGGCAGGCTGGCCATGCTGCTCGACTCGCTGCCCGAGCCGGACCGCGCGCCGGTGTGGCGCCGCCTGGGCGACCTGGCGCTCTTCCTGAGCGGCGTGTTCCCGGCCGCAATCGAGCGTGCGCTGACTGGCAGGCTCGACCCCGTCCGGCTGGCCAGGACAACCGGCCTGGCCAGCCCGCCGGCCGCCGGCCTCGGGCCAGCGGAGCTGTTCGAGTGGTTCGGAGCAGGCTGGTACCGGCTCGCGGCCAGGCACGCCGGCCGCTACTCGATCTCGTCTGCCACTGCCACTCCGGCGGGCCCCGTCGGAGCGAGTGCCGTCCCGGCCGGTACCGTCCCGGCCGGTACCGTCCCGGCCGGCACTGTCCCGGCCGGCACTGTCCCAGCGAGTGCCGTCCCGGCGAGTGCCGTCCCGGCCAGCACCATTTCGGCCACCGCGCTGCGGGACAACGCCGAGCACTTCCACCAGGCGCGCCGGGTGCTGAACGCCGCCGCGGACCGGTACCTGTTTCCGGTCAGCGTGGACTGGCTTGGTCAGCCGTGGGCATGAGAAAAGCCGCGATCCGCCATGATCCCTGAGAGCTGTGCATGCTCCCACATGTAGAAGTCTCCCGGATCATGAAACGCGGAGCCCCGGCTAGCTGGTAGCGGCAGCCTGCCCGGTAGCGGCGGCTGGCTCATAGGACAGGTTCGGCCGCAGCCAGTACTCGGCTTCGGCAACCGTGACGCCCTTGCGGGCCGCGTAGTCGTCGACCTGGTCCCTGGCGATCCGCCCGACCGCGAAATAGCGAGCGGCGGGATGCCCGAGCAGCAGGCCGCTGACGCTCGACGCCGGGGTCATCGCAAACGAATCGGTAAGGCCAACGCCGATCCGGCCCGCGTCGAGCAGGTCGACAAGCTTCTGCTTCTCCGAATGGTCCGGGCAGGCCGGGTAACCGAAGGCGGGCCTGATGCCGCGGAACCGCTCGGCGTGCAGTTCCTCGATCGTCGGCGCGGAGTCCGGCTCGTACCAGGCCCGGCGGGCTTGCAGATGCGCGTGCTCCGCGCACGCCTCGGCAAGCCGGTCGGCCAGCGCCTTCACCATGATGCTGCGGTAATCGTCGCGCTCGCGCTCATACCGCCCGGCGAGGTCCTCCGCGCCGCTGACGCACACTGCGAACGCGCCCACGTGGTCGGCCTGCGGTGCGACGTAGTCGGCCAGGCAGCGGTTCGGCCGGGTGTCGGTCCTGGCCACTTGCTGGCGCAGCATCGGGAACCGCACCCTGGGCCTTCCGTGCTCGTGGTCCACCACGATGTCATCGCCGTCGGCGTGCGCGGGCCAGAGTCCGTAGACGCCGCGCGCCCGCAGCAGGCCGCCGTCGATGATCTCGTCCAGCAGCACGCTGGCATCGTCGAACAGGTCCCTGGCGGCCGGCTGCTCGAGGATGGCGGGGTACCTGCCCTTGAGCTCCCAGGCCAGGAAGAAGAATTGCCAGTCGATCAGCTCGCGCAGCCTGCGCAGGTCCGGCTCGATGAGGGTGGTGCCGGTGAAGGACGGCACGGCCAGGTCGGCAAAGCTGACCTTCTCCCGGTTGGCCTGCGCCTGCCACAGCGGCAGCAGCGGCCGCCGTTGCTTCGCCGCGTGCTCGGCCCGCAGCCGCTCTTGCTCGGCGCGGTTCGCCTCGTCGAGTTCGGCGCAGCGCACCGGGTCGAGCAGGGCCGAGGCCACGCCGACAACCCTGGAGGCATCGAGCACGTGCACCGTTGGCTGGTCGTAAGCGGGCGCGATCCGCACGGCGGTGTGCTGGCGGGACGTCGTGGCGCCGCCGATCAGCAGCGGCAGCCGCAGACCGCGCCGCTGCATCTCCTCGGCCACGCTCACCATCTGGTCCAGCGACGGCGTGATCAGGCCCGACAGCCCGACGGCGCTAGCGCCCTCGGCAACCGCCGTATCAAGGATCGTCGCGGCGGGCACCATCACGCCGAGGTCGATGACGTCGTAGTTGTTACAGCCCAGCACGACGCCGACGATGTTCTTGCCGATGTCGTGCACGTCGCCCTTGACCGTGGCCAGCACGATCCTGGCCTGCGAGCGGCCGGACGACGGGCCGGCTGCTGACTGCGCGTTCCCGTCCGCAGCCTGAGCGGCGGCAAGCTGCTCCTTCTCCGCTTCCATGAACGGTTCGAGATACGCCACCGACCGCTTCATCGCGCGGGCGCTCTTGACCACCTGAGGCAGGAACATCTTGCCGGCCCCGAAGAGGTCGCCGACGATCTTCATGCCGTCCATCAGCGGGCCCTCGATGACGTCCAGCGGCCGGTCGGCGAGCTGCCTGGCCTCCTCGGTGTCGGCCTCGATGAAGTCCACGATGCCGTGCACCAGCGCGTGCGCCAGCCGCTTCTCGACCGGAGCGTCACGCCAGGACAGGTCGATCTCGCGCTTGGTGCCCGAGCCCTTGACCGTCTCGGCGAAGGCAACCAGGCGGTCGGTGGCATCCGGCCGCCGGTTGAAGATCACGTCCTCGACGAGCTCCAGCAGGCCGGCCGGGATGTCCTGGTAGACCACGAGCTGGCCGGCGTTGACGATGCCCATGTCGAGGCCGGCCCTGATCGCGTGGAAGAGGAATGCCGAGTGCATTGCCTCCCTGACCACGTCGTTGCCCCGGAAGGAGAACGACAGGTTCGAGATCCCGCCGCTGGTCCGCGCGCCGGGACAGCGCCGCTTGATCAGTGGCAGCGCGTCGATGAACGCCTTGGCGTAACCGTTGTGCTCCTCGATGCCGGTCGCGACGGCGAGCACGTTCGAGTCGAAGACGATGTCCTCCGGCGCGAAGCCAGCCTGCTGTGTCAGCAGGTCATAGGCCCGGCCGCAGATGGACACCTTCCGCTCGACGGTGTCCGCCTGGCCCTGCTCGTCGAAGGCCATCACCACCACGCCGGCGCCGTAGCCGCGGATGCGCCCGGCGTGCCGCAGGAACTCTTCCTCGCCTTCCTTGAGGCTGATCGAGTTCACGATGCCCTTGCCCTGCACGCACTTGAGGCCGGCCTCCAGCACCTCCCACCGTGAGCTGTCGATCATGACCGGGATCCTGGCGATCTCCGGCTCGGTCGCGATGTAGTTGAGGAACGAGGTCATCGCCTGCTCGCCGTCGAGCAGGTCGGCGTCCATGTTCACGTCCAGCAGGTTCGCCCCGCCGCGTACTTGCTCGAGCGCGACGCCGACGGCCGAGGTGTTGTCGCCGGCCTCGATGAGCCGGCGGAACCGGGCTGACCCCGCGACGTTCGTCCGCTCGCCGATCATCACGAAACCGGTGTCCGGGCCGATCTCGAATGGCTCGAGGCCGCTGAACCGGGATGAGCCACGGGCGCGGGGGAGCACCCGCGGCGGCAGGCCGGCGACTGCGGCCGCGATCTGCCCGATGTGCGCCGGCGTCGTCCCGCAGCAGCCGCCGACGACATTGACCGCGCCCGCGTCGGCGTACCCGCGCAGCAGGGCCGCGGTCTCATACGGTTGCTGGTCGTACCCGCCGAAGGCGTTCGGCAGGCCAGCATTGGGGTGGCTGCTGACGTAGGTGCCGGCCAGCCGGGACAGTTCCTCGACGTGCGGGCGCATTTCCGCGGCACCGAGCGAGCAGTTCACCCCGACGATGAGCGGCTGGGCGTGCTCGACTGAGGTCCAGAATGCCTCGACTGTCTGGCCGGACAGGGTCCGGCCGGACAGGTCGACGATGGTGACCGAGATCCAGAGCGGTAGCTGCGGTGCGACGTCCCTGGCTGCCGCGATCGCCGCCTTGGCGTTCAGGGTGTCGAAGATCGTCTCGATCAGCAGCAGGTCGACGCCGCCCTCGGCGAGCGCGCCGATCTGCTCGGCGTAGGCAGCGTGGACCTGGTCAAAGCTGACGGTCCGGTAGGACGGGTCGTCGACCCGCGGTGACAGTGACAGGGTGACGTTGAGCGGGCCGACCGAGCCGGCCACCAGCTTGCCGCCGGCCTCGTCCGCGGCCTGGCGAGCGAGCCGGGCGCCGGCCAGGTTCATGTCCCTGACGGACGCCGCCAGGCCGTAGTCGGCCTGGCCGATGCTTGTCGCCGTGAACGTGTTCGTCGTGGTGATGTCCGCACCGGCCGCCAGATACTGGCGGTGGATATCCAGCACTACGTCTGGCCTGGTCAGGTTCAGGGCGTCCGGGTCACCGGCCACGTCGTGGGGGTGCTCTCCGAAGATCTCGCCCCGGTAGTCCCTGGCGGCGAGCCCGGCACTCTGCAGCATGGTGCCCCAGGCGCCATCCAGGACCAGGATCCGCTCATCCAGCATGCGCCTGATTTCACCGGCGACTGCCACTCGACCCGCCCCTCCCCAGCTAGCCAGAAGAGACGCGGTCGTGGCGCGGACTCTTTAGGCGTTTTTGACCTGGTCGCCAAGCTGTCTGTCAAATCTCTCCAGGTGCTTACACAGTACTGCATCCCGAAGCCATGCGGCCAGCGAGTACCCCGCTAGCAACCATGACGGGAACGGGCAGTACCGGCCGGCGGCTGACCAGCGACCTCGCTTCTGAGCAGCTCAGCCGCTTGCACCAGCGCTGTCAGCTTGCCGTCAGCCGAGTCCCGGGGCAGGTACTTCATGCCGCAGTCGGGAGCCAGCACGATCCGGTCGGCCGGCACATAGGGCAGCGCCCGCCGTGCCCGCGCGGCGATCTGCTCCGGCTTCTCGACCTCCGGGGTACTCAGGTCCAGCACCCCGAGAATGATCGTCTTGCCCGCCAGGTCGGCGAGCACACCGCAGTCCAGGCCGGACTGCGCGGTCTCGATGGAGATCTGGTCGGCTGAGCTCGCCGCCAGTTCCGGCAGGAACGAGTAGCCCGACGGCCGGTCGTGGATGATCGCCGCGTAGCCGAAGCACAGGTGCACGGCGGTAGTGCCGACGGCGCCGGCCAGCGCCGCGTTCACCACGGCCAGCCCGTACCCCTTCGCCGTCTCGGCCCTCGCCTGCAGGTAGGGCTCGTCCAGTTGCACGATGTCGGCGCCGGCCGCGAACAGGTCGGCGACTTCGGCGTTCACTGCCGCCGCGTAGCCGAAGGCCGCATCCTCCTTGGTCGGGTAGTAGTCGTTCTGCGCCTGCTCGGCCATGGTGAAGGGGCCGGGGACGGTGACCTTGATCGGGCGGTCGGTGTGCGCCCGGAGGAACTTCACCGCCTCGACGTTGACCGGGTGGCGGCGGCTGATCGGTCCGGTGATCCGCGGTACCGGGTTGGGGTGCCCGCTCCGGTCCAGCGCGGTGCCCGGGTTGTCGATGTCGATGCCGTCGAGCGCGGTCGCGAACGCGTTGGAATAGCTCTCCCGGCGGATCTCGCCGTCGGTGATGATGTCGAGGCCCGCGTCCTCCTGGGCACGGATGGCGAGCAGCGTGGCATCGGCCTGCGCCTGCTCCAGGTACTCCGGCCCGACCCGCCACAGTTCGGTGGCCCGCACCCTCGGCGGGAAACGTCCGGCCAGCCTGCCCCGGTCGATCAGCCAGTCCGGCTGCGGGTAGCTGCCCACGAGTGAGGTCGGGAAGAGCACGGCTGCCTCCGGCAGAGATGGCGGCGGGGTTCCGGCCAAGTATGCGCTCCCTGCCGGCCGCTGCCGTCGGCAGGCTGACGGAAGGCCTGCCGGGTAAGGTCGTGCAGTGATCAATGCAGCAGCCGCGGGCACCCGCATGCTCGGCGACCTGGTCGTCAACCGGATGGGCTTCGGCTCGATGCGGCTGACGCAGGATGGGCCGGCCTTCGCCGACGGGGCGGCACCGAGCGACCGGGGCCGCGCCATCACGACGCTGCGCCTGGCGATCGAGCTCGGGGTCAACCACATCGACACGGCCGCCTTCTACTTCTCCGCGCTGCGCTCGGCCAACGAGCTGATCAACACCGCGCTCGCGCCCTACCCGGACGACCTGGTCATCGTCACCAAGGTCGGCCCGGGTCGCGATGCCTGGGGCAACTGGACCAACGCTGCGCGCCCGGACCAGCTGCGCGGTCAGGTCGAGGAGAACCTGCGCCAGCTCGGTCGCGACCACCTGGATGTGGTGAACTACCGCCGGCAGGCGAGCGTGCACTCGATATCCGAGCATTTCGGCGCGCTGGCCGAGCTGCGTGCCGCCGGGCTGATCCGCCACCTGGGAATTTCCGGGGTAGAGCCAGCCCACCTGGCGCAAGCCCAGGCCATCGCGCCGGTGGTCTGCGTGCAGAATGCCTACAGCGTCAGCGACCGGCGGCCCGAGTCGCGCGCCCTGCTTCGGGCCTGCGGCGATCAGGAAATCGCGTTCGTCCCGTTCTTCGCGCTGGCGGGCGCTCGCCGTCAGGGCGTCACCAGCCGCGACGGCGAATCCGGCAGCGCGGGCGCCGCCGAGGCCCGGCAGCTCAGCGACATCGCTCGCGCGCACGACGCGACTGTCGCGCAGATCCGGCTGGCCTGGACCCTGCATCAGGGCCCGCACGTGCTCGCTATCCCGGGAACCGGCAATCCGGATCACCTGCTCGAGAACGTTGCCGCTGGCGCGATCGAACTCAGCGATGCCGAACTGGCCAGCCTGGCGGAGGTCAGCCGCTGACTTCCGAGAGCCGCTTGGCCAGGTAGCGGCGTTCGGGTTCGGTCGGGGCCAGCTCCAGCGCTTCCTGGTAGCTCACCGCTGCCGCCGCCCGGCGGTCCAGCCGCCGGAGCAAGTCCGCGCGGGTGGCCGACAGCAGGTAATAGCCGGCCAGCCCGCCGGCCGCGGCAAGCTCATCGACCAGGGCAAGGCCCGTTTCGGGGCCGTGGGCCATCGCGACCGCGACGGCCCGGTTGAGCTCGACCACCGGGGACGGCACGAACCTTCGGAGCTCCTCGTACAGCAGCGCGATCTGGGCCCAGTCGGTGTCGGCCGCTTGCCGCGCTTCGGCGTGGCACGCGGCGATGGCCGCCTGAAGCTGGTACGGGCCGGCCCGCTGGCGCCGCAGCGCGGCCTCGAGCAGGGCGACGCCCTCGGCGATCTTCGCCGCGTCCCAGCTGGCCCGGTCCTGGTCCGCCAGGCTGACCAGGTCGCCCTGCGCGTCGAGCCGGGCGGCGCTGCGGGCGTCCTGCAGCAGCATCAGCGCGAGCAGCCCGGTCGCTTCCGGCTCGTCCGGCATCAGCCCGGCCAGCATCCGGCCAAGCCGGACCGCCTCGCCGGTCAGATCGGGGCGCAGCAAGTCGGCCCCGGCCGACGCCGAGTAACCCTCGTTGAACAGCAGGTACAGCACCGCGAGCACGCCGGTCGTGCGCTCGGGCAGCAGGTGGGCGGGCGGCACCCGGTACGGGATGCCCGCATCACGGATCTTGTGCTTGGCCCTGGTCAGCCGCTTGGCCATGGTGCCCTCGGGCACCAGGAACGCCCTGGCGATCTCCGCGGTGGTGAGCCCGGCCAGGGTGCGCAGCGTCAAAGCCACCCTGGTTTCGAGCGTCAGTGCCGGGTGGCAGCAGGCGAACATGAGCCGCAACCGGTCGTCCGGAACTCCGCTGTCGCCCTGGAAAGCCGGCTCTTCCGGCACCGACAGCGCGGCGACCTCCTGCAGTTTGACTGCCTCGGTCTTGCTGCGGCGCAGCCGGTCCACTGCCCGGTTGCGCGCAGTAGTGGTCAGCCAGGCGCCCGGCCGGTCAGGCACGCCGTCGGAAGCCCACTTGGCTAGCGCCGCGGCGAACGCGTCCTGGGTGCACTCCTCGGCCAGGTCCCAGTTCCCGGTCATCCGGATCAGGGTGGCGACGATCTTTCCCCACTCCTGCCGGAACGCGTCGGCCACGGCAGCCTGCGCTGCACCAGTCCCGCTGCCGGGCATGCGCTCGCCAGCCGTAGCGGTCATACGCTCGCCAGGACCGGCCGTACCTCGACGACGCCGCCGGCCAGGGCCACCGGATGCCGGGAGGCCGCGTAGATGGCCTCGTCCAGGTCGGTGCACTCGATCACGTCGTAACCGAGGATCTGCTCCTTGGTCTCGGCGAACGGCCCGTCAGCGACCAGCACTTCGCCGCCGCTGTTGCGAACTGTCGTCGCCGTGCCGCTCGGCTGCAGCTGCGAGCCCTCCACGAGCAGGACGCCGCGCGCCTGCATCTCCCGCGCCCATGGCATCCAGCACGGCTCGGCTGAGTCGTCGCCGTCCAGGGGATGCGGTGCGAGCTCCGCTGAAGTCTCGTCGCCGCACATCAGCAACATGTAGCGCACCTTGGGTCTCCTCGCTCTCATCACCAGGCATTACTACAGCTAGCGTGACACAAGTCAAGCTGTTGTTCGACTTATAGCTCGTCCGCGTTGTGCAGCCACATGCAGGCCCGTGCTGCGTCGACCATGAGAAATACCCTGAGTCTGAGGCCGCTGATCATGGAAGTCGTGACCTTGGCTTTGCGCGCCCCAGACGGTAACAGCGCAGGACAGCACAAGCCTGCACAACAGGAGTGATTCTAGATGGCGAACGTCGGCGGCAGCACTCATCTTTGGAGGGTCGCGGAGGCAGCGCAGCTCCTCGGCATTAGCGAGTCCAATCTGCGCCATACGCGGACCGCGAGGAGCGATATCTTGGTTGTAGTGGCGGATTTACGGTGGCGGTCTAGGCCGCCGCAGGAGATTCTCCGTCAGCCGCCTAGTACGGCAGCCGCCATTCGGTTCGTGACCTGCGGCTGTGCGGGCTGGGACGGACACGGCGTGTCTGCCGTAAATAGCGCAGCCGCCTCATGATCATGTTTGTGTGACGAAACAGCAATCTAAGGCGGCTGCTGCCGTCAGGG
>DAHVAR010000176.1 GCA_027314515.1 Actinomycetota bacterium | reverse complement strand
AGCCATGTCGGACAGCACAGCCACTTCGCCCACGATGCGCTCGGCGTGCTCGTACTCGCTGGCGACAGTCACCTCAGCCCCCTCTATATACACTGAACAAAATTCTCCCACATCTGTTCAGGTGATGCCACAGTAACCCTGCCCGTGAGGCCAATCAGGAGTCTCTCTCTTGCGGCCGGGCGAGCGTGAGCGAGCAAATCCAGCACGAGCAGCGCCTGAACTGGCCTTCACGTCTCTGCTTCCGCGGGATGAGGAAGATCCGGAACAAGGGTCCGCTAACGGGCAAATAGCTGCTTCTAAGGGCCATCGGCCGGGCGACCGGCGCGCGTCGCAGCCCATGGCTACGCGTTCGAAGGCAGCCGGACAGCGGCCAACCTCGCCGTAGCTCCTGCCCGCCGAAGAAAATGTCGCGCAGCGGCGGGCCGGGCGTACGGTTCAGCTGTGAATTTTGAGATCTCACCCTTGTCCGGGCTGCTGCGCCCGACTAAGGTTCCAGCGCCCACGGGCAACTGGACCGATGCCGGGCTGATCGTGCCGGACCTGTCCGTGACGGCGACGCACTTGGGACTGGTCCGGACGGGGCAGAGCTCGCCCTGGTTCGACGAGTACGTGAAGCAGTACCTGACGTCTGCTGACTACTTCGCCCCGCTGGTAGCCGCCGGGCTCCCCGCCGACCCTGCCTCAGTCATCAACAGCCTCCTGCTCGTTCACCCGCGCGAGGTCTACCTCTCTGTCCTGACGGCTCTCAATCATGCCGCGCACCACCCGGAATTGGCCGAGGCCTACCGGGGACGGTTCCTAGCCCGGCTGACCCCGGCGATGGCGGACCACATCAGCCAGGTGATGGACGGCAAGGTGGACGGGAACAAGCACGCTCTGCTCGCCCGACAGCCCGTCCTGCGGGCGATGCGCACGGTCCTGACTTTCCGACGACCCGAGGGCGCTCCGCCCTCCGAAAGCATTATGGCCATGGTGCCGCGGATGGACCCAGAGCTGTCCGGGATGCTGCTGGTGCACCTGACGGCCGCCCAGCAGAAATCCCAGCGGATAGCCGGCGAGCCAATGTTCGGAGGGCTTCCGGAGAGCCTGGCCATGGAGATGGTGGCCAACGGGCTGTTCCACAGCAGCGAGCAGCCGGACGCGCTGCTGGCCCGGACCCGAATGCTGTGGGAGACCTACGGCAGCCAGATCGACCTGGAACGGCTCAAGGTGCGCGCGCGGCCGCTGGACCTGCTCAGGCAGGCGACCGGCCTGGACTTCGACGACATCGCGGCGCTGACCTTCGCCTACCACGGGTACATCCGCGCGCACCAGCCCGGCCTGTCACCGGCCGTCAACGCCTTCGCGGGGATCCCGGTGAGCCGTGAAACCGTCGAGACCTACCTAGCGTCGTTCGCGAGCACCGTCGACGAGCTGGCTGGAAAGCTAGACGCCAGCCCTGGGTCATGGCAGATGCTGCCGATCCAGGAGGGGCCCCTGCTGCGGGTCGGCGAAGCGCTGCTCGTGCTCGACGAGCAGTACTTGATCGAACGGGCCACGCAGGGCCTGTACTGGTTCGTACACGAGCACGAGCGCAAGCTCGACGGCAAGCGAGGTATGACACGGTGGAACAATGCCTACGCCAGCATGGTCGAACGGCGGGTCGAGGACCAGTTGCGCCGGATGGCCCCGCAGCTGCTGGGCGGCGGCAGGACGTTCTTCACCGAAGAGAACCTGCAGGCCGCCTTTCCCGGGAAGAAGAACGCCGACGCTGGGATCGACTACGGTGACCTCGTCCTGCTGGCCGAGGTAGTCACCACACAGGTCTCCCTCCCTGCCCGCGAGAACGCCGACGTGATCGCCTACGGCAAGGACATCGACAAGTTCTTCGTGAAGAAGGCCCGGCAGCTGGACGAGACAGCCGCCAATCTGACCCGCGACCCGCAACCCGCAGACTCACCGCTACGGAAGCCAGCGCAGCGGATCCTGCCAGTAGCCGTCCGCGGCGGCCAGTTCCCAGTCAATCCCGTTACCCGCCAGCACATCGATGCCGCCATTAAAGGGGCGCGACTCCTCAACTACCGCCGCCCGGCCCTCCCCGTCTTCCCGTTCGCCCCGGTAGACTTGGGAGAACTCGAAATGTGCGAAACCCTGCACGAGACGCACGGCCGCTCTCTGCCCGAACTGATCAGGCAATGGCAGGCGTCTGGCGACTACGCCCGATCCTCCTTCCGCAACTTCCTCATTAAGACATACACCGAGGAGGGCTTCCCCCGGCCCGCAGACATGCGCGCAGCGCTCGCCCAGACCCTTTCGCTGATCGCAGCGCGGCTCGGAACCACCTGGACTCCCCCCGATGTCGCAGCCACATGGCACCCGGCACCATCACCGAGCAACGGGTAGTTCACTTCATTGCCGCCGACAGCGGGAACATTCTTGACCTCCGAACGTGTCGCCAACCCGACCCAGGCCCACACCGGCAGGGCCGGCGAAAGGCCTGGTGCGGGTGGCTCATGGCGATAAGCATGGTGATCGTGGCCAGCGGAGGCATCTCAACTACTGCCTCAATGATCATCAAGCGCCTGGCAGCCATGGGCTGCGCATGGCCGCTGATGCAACCCAGTTGGGTGCCTGGCGGCGTATCCCGCTCAATACGGCTGCTCACCATCGCGCGTCCATGGTCGGGCAGAATTCGCTTGGGCCGGTCCCCCGATCTGCAACAGTCAACCCCCGGCACGGGCGGACTTATATCTGATCTCCGCCGTCGGCGTTCAGTGCTCCGCGCCTTGGGCCACCCGGAAGAATCACGCTAAGGCTCAGGTTCTAGTTGCTCAAACTGCGCGCGGGTGTCTCGCGCCGCCGGTCCCATCGCTACCTGGTCATGCCGTACAGAAGCATGAGTCCAGTGAGCCTGGCCATGGCGCGCAGTGTCTGCAGTGGCCTCGCGGACGACCTCGTCGGCCGCACGATCTACTGCGCTTGCACGCCACAGGTAGCGCACGTTGACGATGCCGAGGCTGCGGAGCCGGCTCTCCACTGGCCCGATGCCGGATGCCTCTTCCTCTGTCACCTTGTCACGGACAGGATCAGCAGACCGGTCGGCTCTCGGGCAGTTCCCGCGCAGCGGCCCGCAACGCAACGAGGGTGCGGCTCGGCGCGCCGACTCGGACGGCGATCTCAGACCCGCGGTCAGCGACCTGCGCCGCCTTTTGCGCGGTGTCGTGGCAGCAAGCGATCAGCGATGCGGAGTACGAGTACGGCTCGGGCGGCTCGCAGTAGCGCAGCGGAATGTCGTACTTTTCCGGCAACGACCTGGTCGCTACCAGCAGCCGGCGGCCGTGAACAGCTTGCCGGGCTTGCCCAAGGTTGGCGGTCGCCAGCGCGCCGAGCGCATCGCTCGCCTCGTGCACCGCTGCCACCACGCCGGGGACATCGGCAAGCCGGGGCGCCAAATCGGGAGCCGAGCGCACGGGCTGGCCCGGCCCGAGGGACAGAGTCCAGTCAGGATCGGCGTGGGCGAGCCTGCCCGTCCACAACGCCAGGTCGCCGGCTTCTGCTGCGGCCGGCGAGACGTAGTTCTGGATGTCGGTGGCGATGTCGCGGAACTCGCGTGCGGGCTCCAGCCAGTACTCTCGGGCACGGTCGGCTTGCGACGCCGCGCGCGCCAGGATGTCGCGTAGTTCCCCGTCCTGCCCGGCCGCCGTGCGTTGGGCGAGAGCCATGTAGAGAAGGTGGCAGTGGTGGCTGGTCACCGTGCTGGCCGCGGCGATGCGGTACCAGGAGAGTGAACAGATGGCGGGTGACGTCGGCCCGGCACTGGCCGCCTCCCAGGCCGCTGCCCTGGCCCGCTCGGCGGTGGTCATCACTGCCGCGCACAAGTCATCCACCGATCGAGCGCTATCCGGTGCACGGCGGACCGGCATGACGTTCTCCGGAACCGCACGCAGAACGTCGCGGCCGTTCCCGCCGGAGGACTCGGCCCGCTCCGTTGCCCAGACGAACGTTTCGGGCTGGCTCAGCCAGTAGCAGGCGATGCTCAGACGGCTCCGGGTGCCGTCGGCCCGGAGGTCGCCAGGTGGCTTCGAAACGAGGTTTCTGCCGGCAGCCCCTGCCTGCGACGCCAGCGACGCGACCTCGGTCAGCAGGGCTCGGCTGACGCTGGGCGAGGTGATCGCAGGCGACCAGCCGGACCGGTAGAGCCGCGCGCCAGACGGCTCGGTGGTGAAGTGACCCTGCCGCAGATCTCTCCCTGCCGCCAGCGAACTCGCTGCGGCGTGCAGCGACCGCGCGGCCGGACTGCTCACCGACTCGACCGCTCTGTCTGTGCGATCGTCCTGCGCGAGCGCACGGCTAGCGGACGTTAAAGCGTCGTAAGCGCGCAGAGCCGCCCGGTCCCACGGGCCGAGGCCGGGAAGATGCTCGTCCGGCAGTTCGTTGATCGTCCTGGTCAGGTCGGAGGTGTAATGCATGAGCACAGCGGACAACCGCGCCAGGGCCGCAGCCTGTTCGCCGGCGTCCCGGCCGGGCGTTACCGACGGAGGCTGCGCCGCCGCGGCAGTTAGGTGCCTGCGGGCAGCGGTGACGAACTCGCCGAACGTCGGCCGCGCCGAGTTCACGGGCCTTTACCCGTCATGAGGCCGCGCACCTCGTCGGCGTACCGTGCGGCTTGGACGCATGCCGAGCGGTCCGCCGCGGACGTCGCTGCAGCAGCGGCGATGCGCAGCTTCCGTGCGGCGAGCGCGGCGACGTCGGCTACCGCATCGGCGACTTCCTGCGCGGTGGGCTCGGTGGCCGGCTCCGGCGGCTGCGGGCGATCGCGTTCAGGTGGCGGGAGCGAGGGAGCCATGCCGATGGTGTTGCGGCCGCCTGCTGCGGCCGGGCCGGCCATCACCAGCGCCGCGTAGAACGGGCCGGGGCCGTCGTGGTAGCAGTCGAACGCCGATAGCATCTCGTCGAAGGCGTCATAGGAGGCGGTCAGGACCTCAGCCAGGCTCCGGGCCGCTTCAAGGCGCTGCCGGATGAAGGGCGTTGGGTTCATGGCGTCTCTCCCCTGGTCGAAGTCACCGACAGCCTTGCCGACAGGCGGCCGGACGTCATCGCGGATCCGGGCTTCTGTGGACAGCCGTTTGAGTCGCATGGCCAGCCGGCCTCCCGCTCGCGCTCACTGGCCTCGGCGGACCGCTGGCGGCTTAGCGCTTTCTCCAGCCGGGCTTGGCTGATGCCGAGCCGACCCGCGATGACATCGAGGCTCGCGCCCTCGTAGCCGCCCGCAGAACGAACGAACTCCGCGTCCTCCGCCAGGTCGGTCGAGCGCATATTGGTGCGGGAACGGCGCTCCCAGCCTGGCTCCGGCTCGGCACTCAGCTTGTCGATCTGATCGTCGTCCCAGGCCAGCGGTGGTGCCCAGCCACGGATGCGGGCGGCATCCCCGGCGGCATCCGCAAGCTGACGCTCAACCTCGGTCCGTCGCGGCGGCTCCGCGTTCCACAACCTGTCGTACGCTGCGCTCACCTCGGCGGCCAGCTTCGGCGTGATCACTGCAGGGCTCTCGAGCGCCCTGGCGAGCTGTGGAGCACGCAGGCCCTCATCGCGCGCCATGACCTGCAGCGACCAGCCTCGGGTCATCAGTGCCTGGAGCCGCCGCTGCGTCCCGATCGCCGTTGGCCTGCCCCTGATGGCTCTGCCGCCAGCTCGGCGATCGCCGCCTCTTGTACCAGCGGCGCAAGGCGACGGCGCGCTGGCACTGCTCGGCTGCTGGGTCCCGGCACTGACGGCGGGTTCGCCCTTGCGCATGCTCATTGATCGCCGGCCAGGAACGCCTCGATGTGATGCTTGCTGATCAGCCTGCGCCGCCCTGCTTTGACCGACCCGAGCTGGCCGGTGCGCAGCAGGTCGTGGATGAGTTCTCGGGAGATGCCCAGCAGTTCTGCGGCCTCGTCCGGGCTGTAGGCAAGTCGTCCGGCGACCGTGTTCTGCTCGAGCATCTCGCGCACGATGGCCAGAAGCTCCTCGCGCATACCGCTGACAAGTCGAACCGCGACCGCGTTCGTGCTGGCCTGGGCCCGGTTGACGGCACTGGAGAGGGCCATGTCACTCTCCCCCTTCGTCTTCTCCGGCATGCAGGAGGCCCTGCCGCTGGCGTTTCATGCGATCTTCTTTCTGCTGAGTGCCGGGATGGGTTGGTCGGCGATGCTGGTGCCTGTGGCGGGCAGCCAGCCGCAACGGGGCCGGTAGCCGGGTTGGTCGAGTTGGTCCTCGTCGAGCCCAGCCGCGCATGGCCAGTTGTGCAGCGCGGCACGTCTGCGGGCATTGCGGGCGGCGAGCTTCTCCTGGCGGGTGCGGCACGGCGGCGCCTTGTCCCACCAGGCGTTGAACAGCGCCGTCACGGCCAGCCGCAGTTCCGGCGTAATCGTGAGCGCTTCACCGCGGACGATCCGGCGCAGCGTGGCGGGCGAGATACCGGCGGTCGATGCCATGCGAGTGCAGCTATGCCCCATCGCGACCAGAGCCCGCAGCCGCCACATGGTCCCGTTCGGCGAAAGATGTAACGGGCAGACGTGATCTTCTGTGACGGTCAGCAGCCTGCACGCAACGTCGGTCTGCACCTTGAGCCGGCGGCCCTTCGCGATGCCGTGCACCGTCATCGCCCCGATCCCAGCGGCGCGGCCGATCGCCTCGTAGGAGCCCCCGGCTGCGCGTAGCTTGAGCACGTGCTCGCGGACTGGCGAGGCGCTGACCAGGGTCATGTCAGCTCACCTCGGCTTCTGGTTCGCGCTGCGGTAAGGAAGGCTCCGTGCGGGCGGGGCTACCTGGTACAGGCGCATGCGGCTGAGGCAGCCGGCTCGCCGGATCGGGGCAGCCTGCCGGCTCTGGGCGGCCTGGGCCCGGAAACTCTGCGCCGACAGACCGGTCGGCGCGCCGCTGCGCGGAGGCCAGAGTGCGAGCGATCTCGCGTTCGTCGAGCCCGGTCTTGCGCGCCGCCTCAGCCAGTTCGCCGAGGTCGGTCAGCCCGGATTCCAAGGCGCGGCTGGCCGCCCAGAACAGGCCGTCGTTCCGGTTGCCCTCCGCCAGCCGCGCCACCCACCCCGCCAGGCGGCTCGGGTCCGCCGGCCACGCGCCGGCTGCCCTCAAGACGGAGCGCTCCGGCTGAGGGTCGAGCAGCCGGGTCACCGCGGCCCAGTCCAGTCCGCCCTGGTCCTCGGCTGGCCGGCCTCCCGCGAGGTTGCCTTGCTCGAGCCGGCCCTCCCGCCGGCTGATCAGCTCGTAGCGCTCGCCATGTACCTGGGACGGCGGAGCGACGATGTAGCCGCCAAGCGAGCGGAAGTCCAAATGGTGCGCTGGCAAACGCCCGTTCCCCTGCTCAGAACCAATGAAGTAAACGTGCACGCCGCCGCTAGGAGCACGGACGTAGGAGCCCGCCCCGTCGAGCAGCCCCTCGCGCCGCAGCCGGCCCAGCGCGGCGAAACCGTCGCCGTTCGCGCGGACGTCGACGTCGAGCACGTCAGGCCCAGGCCGGCCGGTGGCGATCGCGAGGTTGCGCTCCGGGTCGTGCCGCCACCACCAGGCGATCTTGTCCGGGTCGGTGGTCGCGTCGAGGAACCCGTGCCGGGTGGCCGGGACCTTCTCCCCCGGCATGCACGGGAGCACGGGCCAGTTCGCCTGGGCGTACCGCGGCGCCGCGGCGAGCATGTGCTCTAAGCGGCCACGTGACCCGGTCACGGCGGACCTCCCCTCACCGTGACGGGCATGCCGTCAGGCGCCAGGGCGTGGTGCTGGCAGCCGCTCCTGGTCTCGACCGACATCAGGTCGGCGAGCGGCGGGAGCACGCGAGTGGCGTACTCGGCCTGCCCGTTCAGCAGCGGGACTGTCCGCCGGGACTGCAGGTAGAGGACAGCGTGCAGTTCCGCGGCAATGTCCAGGCAGTACAGGCACAGCTCGTGGGACTCCCAGCAAGGGCGCAGCCGCGCGGCGAGATGCCCGAAGCCAGGCCGGTACACCTGCTGGACGAAGCCGCGGAGCCTGCCGATCTCGGCGTCACGGGCCTCGCCGGACAACTTCCACCAGCACGGCGCGGGCCGCGGCGCGTACGCGCGGGAGGCGCCCTGCTCGTCCGGCAGCACCTCCGAGACCTTCGCGGTCAGCCCGGCCAGCGCCTCCTCCAGCGCCTGCACGTGCCCGGCCCGCTCGGCCTGCTGGCGGATGTCAGCGCCGAGTTCGGCGACGAGCCGCTCTAGCCCGGCAAGCTTCTCGGCGGTCTCTGCCAGCTGGACGACCACGTTCTGCAGGGCGACGTCCGTCATTGGTCATCACCACCCCACGGGAACGCGCCGTCCTCGCCGCAGCCGTTGCGCCCGGCACCCGGCGCTGCGAGGACAGACAGGGCGAACGGGCGTGTCTCAGGTATGACCGCCAGGGCTGGTGCCGTGTAGACGGCACATCCCTGCCGACGGGCCCGACGGTAGGCCTTGTCGGTCCAGGCCCGCGGGAGCTTGGCCAGCACCGGAGCCTTGCTGCCCCGGATCAGCAGCGCCCAGCCGTCGGGAAGTTCCCGCAGCATCGCCGGTTCGCAGATGTCGTGGCGGGTGAGAAGCTCCAGCCTTCGCCGCCGGAACGCGGTTTGCCCGCACAGCTCGCTCGCGGCTTTCAGCAAGGCGGTGTCGCTGATGCCGGGCAGGAAGACCTTGCAGCCAGCGGTATCGCTGATGATCTGTGCGCCCTGCTCGCCCCAGCGGTCGCGGAGCTGGCCGAGGCCGTGGTTGACGATGGCCATCTGGATGCCACGGCCGCCGGCGTCGGCCATGAAGTTCGGGATGTTGATCGGCGCGATATTCGCGATCTCGTCCAGCGCCATGAGCAGGCAAGGATCGAGCCGCCCGCCCGGCATGCGGCTGCCGGCCAGCTTCGCGGTGTGGTGGACCTCGTTGAGGAAGCAGGCCATCAGCGGCGCGACCGGGGCTTCCTCGGTCTGCGCCTCCGCGATCAGGTACAAGGTTCCGCGAGAGGCGAGGAAGTCGACGATGTCGAACGCGTTCCCGTCCAGCGGCAGCACCGACGCGGCCAGCGCGGGGTTCCCGAGGAACGACAGTGCTTTGTTATGCAGCAGCCGGATCGTGGAGATGGTCCGCTCGGCCGGAGACCGGAGCTGAGCCAGTGAGGTGGCCCACTGCTCCTGCCCGGCCCGTTCCAGGATTACCTCGGCATCCTCGGCAGTTCCCATGAGCCAGCGGCCA
>DAHVAR010000175.1 GCA_027314515.1 Actinomycetota bacterium | reverse complement strand
CTCGATGGCCAGCCTCGTGCGGGAGGCGCTATCCGCCGGGCTGCCTCCCGCGGCCGCCGTGCCACCCAGGACCCCGGCCGAAGTCGCCGACTCCTACCGCGCCCAGGCTCAGCACAAGCCCGACATCGAACACCCGGAACTAGAAGCTGGCTGAGGAGGACTCTCTGATGAGCGACGAATCGCACACCCCGCATACCCCCGAGCACAAGGTCTGGCCACTCGCGCAGCGCCGGACGGGCCTACCCGCCGAGTACCTGCGCGAGCGTATGACTCTCGCGCAGGTTCGAAAGCTCCCAGCGACCGTCGATGTCTCGACGGCGGCTTGCGCGCTTGGCATTGGCCGGTCGACGCTCTACGACGCCATCCGGCTCGGCCAGTCTCCGGTGAAGACGCTTACTATTCAGCGGCGGGTCGTTGTTCTCACCGCGGATCTGGTTCGAGTGCTCGAAGGCAGCAACGTTGCCTAGGAACGCCGCAGGCCCGGCACCAAACCGAGCCGCGCGGCAGGCACTATCCGACCTTGTCACTCGCAGCCCGGTGCCTCCGCCCAGCGCTCCCTCAAAGTGCCCGACAGACGGGCTCCTCGGCCAGCTCGCCGCCGCATGCCGCGCGGGTCTGGCTGTCGGCGAGCACCCGGTTCCGGACCTTGCACGCCAGGCCAGCCTGCTCCCGAGGGCGGTACACCTCTCGATCTACATCGCTCCCCAGCGCGGGCCTGGCGTGCTTGCAGCTGGGGTGAGGAAGTGCGTAGCAGCCGCAGCCGAAGCCCCAGAGCCGGTCGTCGCGGCTGTCATCGTCCCGGCTCAGGGAATCCCCGTGGCGTGCCGCAACGAGGGCACGCCGCCTTGGACCTTCGTCGTTGTCGAGGTCACGGAGGAGAGCAACCTGCCAGTAGCGCCTGACAAGATCGTCGTTCAGTGCGTCCACCACCAGACCGGCCGCACGATGATCTACACAGACGCATGGCTAACCAATGTCACGCAGATCCTCGTCGGCGATGCGGACGAGGTGGCCGAGGTCCGCTGGGTCAGCCTGGCCGAGGCTAACGAGCTGCAGCCCGACATGTACCGGCCCGTGCGTTCGCACCTGGCGCGCCAACTCAGGACGTAATGATGCCGAAGATCAGGACCATCACCCTGGCTGACGGTCGCAAGCGCTACAGGTTCGTCATCGAGCTGCCGCACGGCGCGACCGAGAAGCGG
Source organism: Actinomycetota bacterium (assembly GCA_027314515.1). Lineage (GTDB taxonomy): Bacteria > Actinomycetota > Actinomycetes > Streptosporangiales > Streptosporangiaceae > JAJYUU01. The sequence continues at coordinate 19,999 of DAHVAR010000175.1, read as the reverse complement.
AAACAGGAAACGCACACCTTCGCGAAGCTGAGCGATGCCAAGGCCGAGTTGGCGCGACTGACATACCAGTCCGACACCGGCGAGTACGCCGGCCGATGGAACGGAACCGTCAGCGACCTCATCGACCGCTATCTGAAGCACGCCGGAGACGGCGCGGAGGAGAACACGAAGTTGTCCTACCGCAACGCGCTGGCGCCGGCACGCGAGCGCCTCGGCGGGCTGCGGGCCCGCGATGTAGACCGGGAGCACATCCGGGAATTCAAGGACTGGATGCTGGCCAGCGGCCGCCGCCGCGGCGGCAGGCCGGGCACTGCCCTGTCCGCCCGATCGGTCCGGCCCACGATGGGCCGCCTGTCTGCGGCATATGAGCTGGCCATCATCGACCGCAAGCTGACGTACAACCCGGTCCGCTACGTCAGGCTGCCCAGGCAGGACAAGCCCCAGCACGCCACCTGGTCACGGACGCAGGTCCGCGCGTTCCTATCCGGAGCGGCGCGCGATCGCTTGCATGCGGGCTGGCGGATGACGGTGTACGGGTTGCGCCGCGGCGAGATCCTCGGCCTGAGGTGGGAAGAGGACATCGACCTTGCGGCGATGACAGTCCGGATCGGCCGGGCTCGCGTCCTGGTTGACTACAAGGTGATCGAGAAGCCGCCCAAGAGCGGGCGCGGGTTCCGCACGCTGCCGCTGGACGAGCCGATGACGGCCGCGCTCCGTGCGCTGCGCGAGCAGCAGGCCGCGGAGCAGCTCGCCGCGGGTTCGGCGTACGAGGACAGCGGTTACGTGATCGTTGACGAGCTCGGCCGGCCGGTGCACCCGGAATGGTTCTCCGATGAGTTTCACCGCGTGCGCGAGAGGGCCGGGCTGACACGGATCCGGCTTTACGATGGCCGCCACACGGCTAACTCGCTGATGGCCGCAGCTGGGGTGCCGGCGCACATCCGGGCTGCCTGGTGCGGTCACACCGAAGCCGTCAACGAGAGCACCTACACTCACGCACGGCCCGAGGACATGGCCATCGCGCTGGCGGCCCTAAGCAAGATCGAAGAAGAGGCGTGAGAAACGGTGAGAGGGAATCACCCATAACGGGCGGCGCGAGTGGCTCAGGGCTCCTCCGGCACCCCGACACGAAGCCCTGACCTGCGGCGATACTGGCGCGCTCGGAGGGACTCGAACCCCCAACCTTCTGATCCGTAGTCAGATGCTCTATCCGTTGAGCTACGAGCGCAGGTCAACCTGGCATAGTGTACGACACCTTCGGGGGGCGTGTCGGCCGTGCCTGCCGCGTGGGTAGTCATGCGGCCGTGTCGCACCGACTCACGCCTGCAGCGGCGCCGGGCGATGGCACTGGCCAGGGCAATCCGGTTTACCAGCGGGCAGCGCGGGCAGCCGAATCTCATGAGCTGACTTCCTGCGCTATCGATGCCGACCCGCACACTCCGCTGTCGAGGAGGTGACTGCCGTGGCCGATCGGGAGGATCAGGTTCGCCTGGACGTGCAGAGCATGTCTGACGCCGCCGTCATGATCTACGAGGCAGTAGCGACCCTGGAGTTCTCCGGTCAGCGGCCCAGCCTGCCCAATATTGCCGACGCGACCGCCCTCTCCTCGTCGTCACTGGCTGAGGAACTGGCAGATATGACGCAGCGCGGGCTGCTCCGGATCACGGACGAGAAAGCCGACGACGGGCCCGTCTACGTTCCCGCACAGCGCGGCTGGAGCGCCGCCCCGGAACAGGCAGAAGGCCACCGTATGTCATGACCCTACCCAGGCGCGGGTCAGCCCGCGGTCGATAGGGACGCTGCTGAGCGGCCCGTATGCGAGCGGCCCGTGTCTCACCTTCGCGAGCCGAAGCCCCGGCGCCAGGCACGCGACCAGCCAGGGATGGCGCAGTGCCTGGAAGAGCGGCGCGAGTGCGCGGGGCCGGAAAACGCCGAACGCATCGCAGTCGGTCAGAACCGCCGCGCCGATCCTGTCACTGCCCGGTCCTCGAGGTTGTCAGGGCGTCCACCGCGCGGTCTACGTCGGCGACGCGGGTGTAGAGGTGAAAAGAGGCCCGGACCCGCCCGGCCCGCACCGCCGCGCGGACTCCTGCCCTGGCCAGCCGCTTCTCGGCGCCCGCTGCGGCTACGGTGACAATCGCGCTGTCGGTGCCCGGCAATCCGAGCCCCGCCAGGAACCGGTTGGCCAGCATCACGTTGTGGTCGTGGATCGCCTCGACGCCTACCTCGGCGAGCAGTTCAAGCGCGGGGGCTGCGCCCACATACGCGAACCACGCTGGCGAGAGGTCGAACCGGCGCGCCGATGACGCAAGCCGCAGCGGCGGCCCGTAATAGGAGTCGTGCACGTCCTCGCCTGCGTACCAGCCCGCGTGCAGCGGACGGAGCCGGTCCCGCAGCACCGGGGAGAGATAGCAGAAGGCACAGCCCCTCGGTGCGGCCAGCCACTTGTACGCGCTGCAGGCAAGCACATCGAAACTCCCCGCCCGGGTCGGCAGCCAGCCAGCCGCCTGAGTGGCATCGACGCACACCAGGCTGCCGTGATGGCGGGCAGCGGCGACGATGTCGTCGACCGGTGCGATCTCGCCGGTAGCCGACTGCACGAGGCTGAAAGTCACCAGCGTCGTCCGGGCGTCGATCGCCTCGGCCAGCTTCGCCGTGGGTACCACCTCAACGGTCACGCCGCGATCTGCGTGCACCAGCCATGGGAACAGGTTGGAGGTGAACTCGATGTCCGGGGCCAAGACGCGGGCGCCATCGGGAAGCCCGGCAGCCACCGGCGCGAGGAGTTGCGACACCTGCGCGCCGACCGCGATGTCTTCGGCCGGTGCGTCGACGAGCCGCGCGAACGCCGCGCGCGCCCGCCCGGTCGAGGCGTCCCAGCCTTCCCACGAGGTACGGCCGCGCCGCCAGTCAGCGAGCACGTCCTGCAGTGCCAGCCAGGCCGGTTCCGGAGGCAAGCCATAGCTTGCGGTGTTCAGCCAGCCCGGCTCCGGGTCCCACAACTCCATTGCCTCGCGCAGCTCCATAGCTGACAGTGTCGCAGCTAGGTCACGGCAGGAGCGCCGTCAGCTATGGGCCCCGCGGCGGAGCGCGAAGATCGCTGCCTGGGCCGGTCTCGCAGGCCCAGCTTGGTGAGAATGGCCGATCAGCTCGACCCAGGCTCTGCTGACGGTTGGAACGGCAGCGACGCTGCCGGACGCTGATGGTGATCGTGGGTAGTGTTCGCCCGGTGCGGCTCGTGGCTGAACCTGGTCATGACGCCGCTGCTGTCAGCGCCTGCAAGACGTCGTAGAAGCCTTCCACGGCCGTCGTGTGCAGCTTGGCGAGAGCGCGCTGCTCGACGTCGGCGAGGGCCTGGCTGATCGTGGCGGCCGCCGACCGGCCGGAGGAGCTCAGCTCCACGAGCACGGAACGGCGCTCCCCCGGACGGGTGCCACGGGTGATGTGACCGCGCCGCTCGAGCCGGTCAAGGACGCTGGTCAACGTCGTCGGCCGGGCACCCACTGCGGCGGCGAGCTGGGAGACGGTACGCCCCTGGCCGTCGGCACTAGCCGTCGGCAAGCCGCGTTACCCAGGGGTGGCTTTCCCATACTGCTTATTGGGTGACGGACCGGGTTATCGTGGTGCTGACCACCCGTTGCCGGGTGATCTGGCCCAGCCGCCGGGGAGATCATGAGCCAGGACGATGCGCCAGCCCAGGGCACGCTGCGCTTCGCGCGACTTCCGATGGCCGAGAACCGCACGGACGCCTACCGGATCATCCGGGCGGCCGGCGCGGTCAGCAAGAGCCCGCGCGGGTACGTGCTTAGTTCAAGCCAGTATGTCGAGTACGCGCTGAAACATCCCGAGCTGTTCTCGTCGCAACGTGCGTTCGACCTGGTGGGCAGCCCGCTGCCGATGGTGCCTATCGCTTTCGACCCGCCCGAGCACACCCGGTACCGGCGCATCCTGCAGCCGTTCGTCGGGCCACGCGAGACGGCGAGCTGGCAGCCGAGGGTGGCGTCGCTGGTCGGCACGCTAATCGACTCGTTTGCCGGGCGCGGGCATTGCGACCTGGTAGCCGATCTCGCCGTTCCGCTTCCCGCCGAAGTGTTCCTTACGCTATTCGGACTGCCCAGCGAGGACCGCGACCAGCTCATCACGTGGAAGGAGGGCCTGCTCGGCAGCCCGATGCCGAGCGGCGGCCGGCCGGCAGAGGACGTTGTCCGGGTGGGCACCGAGTTGTTCAGCTATCTGGTCGGCCACATCGAGCAGCGACGGCGGCATCCCGACGGTGCCGAGGATCTGCTCGGCCGCCTGCTGGCCGATACCAGCGAAGACCGGCTCTCCGACGAAGAGCTGCTCGGCCTGTCCTTCCTGTTCGTGCTGGCCGGGCTCGACACCGTTACCTCTGCGCTGAGCACGGCGTTCGCTGCGCTGGCGATGCAGCCCCGGCTGCGGCGGCAGATCGCCGCCGACTCCTCGGTGATCCCGCACGCGGTTGAGGAACTGCTGCGCATGGACGGCCCGGTCGTGTTCCTGCCTCGGGTCGCGAGCCAGGACATCGAGCTTGGCGGTCAGACCATCCCGGCAGGTTCGGAGGTCCAGGTCGCTATCGCAGTCGCGAACAGGGACCCGGCCGAGCACTCCGACCCGGACGAGATCGACCTACGCCGGCGGGAACGGCACCTCGCGTTCGGCGGCGGGCCGCACCGTTGCCTCGGGGCACACCTGGCCAGGATGGAGATGCGCGAGGTGCTAGCCGAGTGGCACAGGCGGATCCCCGAGTATGAGCTAGCACCGGGATTCACCCCGCGGGTCGAGTGGCCGACGGGGCTGGTCGGCCTCGACACCTTGCCGCTCGTGTTCCCGCCTTGTGCCGCGGCGGCCTGACCCACGACATCCTGAGGCCGGGTGCTGTGCGCGCTCATGCCGTAGGCCCGCGGCACTGATGATGCCGCTGCTAAATACGAGCCAGCGATGCCGCGTTTACCTGGCCCGGAGCCATGGCGCGTTTCACTCCTGCCACGCCGCGAGCAGGTCAACGGCATTGAGCACAATGTCGACGCTCAGCGCGCGCGGGCGGCACGGTAGTTTCATCGCTGCTGGAGCCCGCAGTGCGCCAACTGCCGAGCGCGAGCGCGCTAGTGCAGCGCCTCGTAAGTCCTGAGTTCTGCGCGGCGGCGGCCGAGTATGCGCGCCGAGCTGGCCAGCTAGGTGCAGAGCCGGGAGAAGCCGTCCTGGTGCTCAGATAATCGCTCGGCGAGGTGACGTGAGCAAGCGAGCGAGCAGCGCTGCTGCGATGGTGACCGGCAGTGACAACGCCGATCTGCCATTATTGCGCTTATGGTGGCAAATCGATTAGCCAGGTTGTCGGCCACAGAGCGCCGCCTGGTACGGGCTTTTGCCAAGGGCCAGGCACTCGATTTAATGACCGACCCTGACGACGGGCCCCAGAATGCTGCCCTCTGGGGGCTCGAGCGGCAGATCCGGGCCGATGTGATCGCCGGTCTGCTTATCGAGGCGGCGCCAGCCAGGCCAGGAAGCGTCGCGGGCGTCAGGCTCTCGGGTGCACGGGTGACAGGGGCGCTGCGGCTTGCCCACGCGACGGTTGGAGTGCCTGCCGAGTTCATCCGATGCGCGTTCGATGAAGGCGTGGACCTATCGGAGGCTTCCGCTCTGAGCGTTCATTTCCGGGGATGCTATCTGCCTCATCTGGAAGCGGGCAGGCTCGGGTTGCGAGGGGTGCTGACGGCGCAAGGCTGCCGGATGAACTGGCTGTCGCTCTACAGCGCGCGGATCACCGAAGTCGACCTCAGCGGCACCACGCTGACCAAGCCGGGCGATATTGCCATGAGGGGCGACTTGCTGATAGTTGAGGCCGCCGTCTAACCTTCATGACCTCCGGGTCGAAGGGCAACTGCGCCTGCCCGGAGCCCGCATAGGGGGGCTACCTGCGCTTGGACGGGGCCAGCCTGTCTCACGCGCAAGGGCCCGCACTGCTCGCCCAGGGCCTGCGCGTCGACACGGGCCTGTATGCCCGTCGCGGCTATAAGGAACCGCCTGAGCCGTTCAGCGTGACTGGTCAGGTCCTGCCGGACGGCGCTCAGATTGGCGGCGGACTGCACCTGGACGATGCCCGGCTCGACAATCCCGGCGGAGTCGCGCTCAGCGCGGACCATGCAGTAATCGACGGCGGCCTGAGCATGTGCGGAGCCGCAGCCCGTGGCGTGGTCCGGCTGAGCTCGGCCCGGATCTCCGGGCGACTCGACTTCGCCGGGACACCAGCCGACGGCGGCAGCGCCGGCGGTCCGGCACGGCTGGACGGCGCGCTGGACCTTCGCATGGCCAGGCTCGGCGCGCTGCACGACCAGCCAGCAGCATGGCCGTCGGAGTTGCTGGCGGACGGTCTGATCTACGAAGACCTAGACGATCCGCTGCCTGCACGGCAGCGGATCGGCTGGCTAGCCCGATCCCGCGAGTTTCGGCCGCAGCCTTTCCGGCAGCTCGCCCAGTTCTACCGCGCCTCGGGCCGGGACGAGGATGCCCGGCTGGTGTTGCGCACAGCTCAGCGCGAGCGGCGCCGGACGCTAGGCCCTGCGGGCCGCACATGGGGAGTGCTGCTGGACCTGACTGTCGGATACGGCTACCGGCCCTGGCTGGCAGGCGCCTGGCTGCTCGGCCTGCTAGCGGCTGGATCAGCCTATTTCGCCGCGCACCCGCCGACGCGGCGTTCTCGCGGGAGGTGGCTGCCCTGAGCGTGCGCAGCCCGTGCCGCGCGGCCGCCAGCCGGCACAGCTCCCGCACGGTCGCGGTCGCCACGCCGCGGCCGGCGGCGTGCTGCGCGACCCGGTAGCCGAGTTCCGCGGTGCCGTCCTTGAAGCGGTACAGGTTGAACCGGCCCAGGATCGAGCCGTCATCGGCGACGAGCACGTAATAGGTGCCGATCCCGGTCTCCTGCTCGGCCAGCAACTCGTAATGCCGGTCGGCAAACTGGTCGAAGAACTCATCACCCCGGTCGGAGATCGAGGCAGCGAAGTAGGCGCGGTTCGCGAGCTCGAAGGCCAGGACCGCCGGGGCATGGTCAGCGCACAACTGCTGCAGCACGGGCACTTCCCGACCCTACCCTGATGATGCGCTGAGGCACCTGAGCGCGGCGACGCCTAGCCGAGCAGCCAGCGGACCGAACTCCAGCGGGATATAGGGTCTCGCGCGGGCCGGCGAGCAGGATGTCAGGCGGCTGATCGAGGAGCCCGCTGCATGGCACGCTCGCCGCCTACCCGATCATGGTCAGGCAGGGGTCCGGCAACATCATCAACACCTCGTCAGCGACTAGCTTGCTGCCCCAGCCGCTCAATGCCCATTCCTGCTGGCCCACCGGCCCGCCGCGGCGATGGCTCGACGATCCGTCATCGACGCCGGCCTCCGTAACCTGCATATGCGTTGCTTAGGCGGCCACTGCTGCGGCAACCTGCTCTGCCGAGCACGCCTCAACGTCTCTTTACTGCAGGCGCGATGAGTTCCGACCCTGCCGCCGGTATGTATTGACGAGTTGGGAAGTTCCTGAGCAGCCACGCGATCGTATTGGAGTGGAAGAGCTCTTGCCCCGCCCGGGACTGCGCCCACAGCAGGTCCTTCTCGAAGGCCTCAAGAAGGGGAAGAACCCGCTCCAGCAGTCCCGGTTCGACGGCTCCGGCAGGCGAGTTCTCCGCTCCCGCCGACGGGGTCGGGTGAGGTTCAGGTGTGATCACCGCCTTCTCGATGAGCGCATCGAGTGGCAGGTAGCGGACAGGGTTGGCTGACCTGGGGCGGAACAGGCTGGAGACGTCACGGCCGATGTAGGTCTGCCGGTCGGGGGCGACCACGCCCTCGAACCCAACACGGTTCTCCAGCCCCTCGACGGGCGAGGGCAGCCACTGCGTCGGCTGGTACACCTCACGTACGATCCCGCCCGCCACCGCCAGCACGCGCTCCACGCGCTGTGCGTTCGCAGGCGAGATCACCCACCAAGCGCGGGTGATCTCGTAGAGACCTTCGGCAGAGATGCCATCGTGCCAGGTCTTGTTCAGCCGAAGGAGCAATGCGAGGCCGCCTTGAGACATCCCCCGAGAAGAGAGACGTTGCCATACCATATTGTCCGGTTCTGGGTACTTAACGGTCGGCCAGTTCGGGTGTCCGGCGCGCCCTTGCACGTTTCTTCCCAGGCCAGGCTGCTTGCGAGGATTGCCGCCGCCTCGGTGAATTCGTCTCCGAATTGGAGCAGTGTGCGCCACCGCTGCGGGATGTCGGACGTGCCATCTCGTGCGCCGAGTAGCCCTCCGGCGATGGCGGCGTTGGTGTCGGTGTCGTTTCCGATCCGCGCGATGTCGATGAGCACCTCTGACAGCGGCCGCGGGTCGAGGATGGCGGCGACGGCCAAGCTGAGGGATTCCAGGACGAACCCTGACGCCCCGCCGTCGAGAGGGATGATTCCGGTGGCGGCAATCATCGCGGGCTGGATCCGGCAGCCGAACTCAATTGCGTCGGCAACGGCGGGGCCGCCGAGTTCGCGCGCGGCTACGAGGCCGGCACTTATTGCTTGTTCGGGCGGTGTCTCGTGGAGCAGGGCTGCGGCGATCTCGTTGTAAGCGGCGCATGCGACGGTGGCGCGCTGGTCGTCGTGGGTGATGGCGGAGATCTCGATCGACTCGCGGATCCGGCGGCTGCGGTCGGTGACTGCCAGGGCCGTGGGGATGCACCGCATCAGGGAGCCGTTTCCGGCCTGGCCCTGGCCGGCTCCGGCCGCTCGCGGGTCGCCGCAGCGGCGGTAGCGCTCCAGGCCGTGGTGGGTTGCCCCGCCGATGTCGCGCGGCCGGGAGCCCGGCTCGCGGCCGGGCCAGTCGCCGTCCAGCCAGGCCAGCATGTTGTCTGCGGCGGCGCGAACGATGTCGGCGTGGCCGGGCGCCAGCTAAGCGAGGAGGACCGCGCGAGTGAGGTCGGTGTCGTCGGTGGCGTGGCCAGCCGGCCAGCCGAACGGACCGCCACCGACTATGTCGCGGAGCCCGCCGGGGTAACGCGCGCGGATCGCCTGCCACGGCATGAACTCCAGCGTGGCGCCCAGCGAGTCGCCGGCGTGAACGCCGAGCAGCGCCCCGGCGATGCGGTCATGTCGCCGGGACCTACCGGTTGTTCGGTTCACAGCTGGTCCCGCACGTTCATCAGCGCGAATCCGAGCAGGTTGGTGCCGCGCCAGCGCGATGGCCGGGGCGCGTCGGGATGGCTCGCCCCCATTCCGATGCCCCAGATGCGGTCGCGCGGGCTTGCCTCCACGAGCACCTGGCGGTCGGTGTCGGACAGGAAGGCGGCCAGGTCGGGGTTCTGCCGGAACTTGGCCAGGTTGCCGGCGACGACCAGGTCGAAACGCGCGTCTGCCCAGGCCTGCTCGCTGTAGCCGCGGACCGCGCGGCCGGCGGCCTTGGCGTCTTTCGGGCTTGCCGCGGCGAGGACTGCGGCGAGGCCCTGCTCGTCGCGGAAGATGCGGGCCTTGCCGGCCATCATCCAGTGCTCGGCTGTCGGGTAGGTGACGCCGTCCTCTGCGAACGGGGCAGGCCACCACTGGCTCAGGCAGCCGGACCCGATTGCGCCGTCAGGCCGGCGCTGGTGTCCCCAGAAGAACAGGAAGTCGATCGGCTCGCCGGCCGCCTCGGCTGCCAGGACCGCGGCGAGGTGCTCGTCGGGACGCATGCTGACCCCTTCGGACGCGGCCGGGCACATGACGCGGCGCCGGCGTGCGGGTGTTGACATCTCACGGGAGCACGTTAATCTCAACTTGAGACTATCTCATAGTGAGAAGGATGCGATGCCGGAACACGAACCTGGGACCGAGGAAGAGTTCCTGGCCAGCTATGACCCGCGGGCGTTCGACCCGGTCGCGGTGACCGTGGACGTGGTCACGCTGACCATCCGCGACGGCGAGCTGCAGGTGCTGCTGGTGCTGCGCGGCGTTCTCCCGTTCCGCGGCGCCTGGGCGCTGCCGGGCGGGTTCGTGAAGACCGGCAGCGGAACTGCCGGCGAGCGGGTCGGGGAGGACCTGGCCGCCGCCGCGATCCGCGAGCTTGCCGAGGAGACCGGCCAGCAGCCGGGCCGTTTCCATCTGGAGCAGCTGGCTACCTACGGAACGCCCGGACGCGACCCGCGGATGCGGGTCATCTCGGTCGCGTACCTGGCGTTCGCGCCGGAGCTGCCCGACCCCCGCGCGGGCAGCGACGCGCAAGCCGCGGCGTGGGTGCCGGTCGGCTCGCTGGGCCTGGCCGACAACGCCGCCGGGCAGCGGCCGGGCACCACCCGCAAGCTCGCCTTCGACCATGCCCGGATCCTGTCCGACGGGCTGGAGCGAGCCCGCTCCAAGCTGGAGTACACGCCGCTGGCGACCGCGTTCGTGACCGAGCCGTTCACCATCTCCGAGCTGCGCGCGGTATACGAGGCGGTGTGGGGCGAGCCGCTGCACGCCGCGAACTTCCACCGCAAGGTCCTGTCGGTTCCCGGCTTCGTGGAAAGCACCGGCGAGACCACCGAGACTGGCGGCCCGCGCGGCGGCCCGCGGGCCCGGCTGTACCGGCGCGGCGACGCGCGCCTGCTGCACCCGGCGCTGCTGAGGCCCGGCCTGGAAGAGGGCATCCGCTGAGATGACCGCCGACGAGGCAATGACGCTGATCGAGACGGCCGCCGGCCCGCGCGCGCTGTTCGGCCGCGATGCCGGCCGAGACTACCGCCGGCTGGCGCGGCTGACTCACCCCGACGCCCACCCGGGCAGCCCGCGGGCGGCAGCGGCGTTCGCCCGGCTCGCCGCGCTGTGGCGCCAGCACTGCGCAGGCACAACACCCGGCCGGCCGGCCTTCAGCGGGGACATCGCGAACCTGTACGAACACCAGCACGGGCTGGTCAAGATCGCCCGCGACCCGGCAGACAACGACCTCATGGACCGGGAAGCCGCCGCGCTTCGCCGCCTGCAAGCGACCGGGGATACGCGCTTCCGGCCGTATATTCCGGCCCTGGTGGAATGCCAGCGGCACCGCGACCCGCACACCGGCGCCGAACGCAGGGCCAACGTGCTCGGCCGCCTGGACGGGTTCGTCACCCTGGCCGAGGTACACGCGGCGTATCCGGCCGGGCTGGATGCCCGCGACGCCGCGTGGATGTGGCGCAGGCTGCTCGTCGCCATCGGGTTCGCCCACAGTGCCGGTGTCATCCACGCCGCGGTGCTCCCCGAGCACGTGCTCATCCACCCGGCACAGCACGGCCTGGTCCTCGTCGACTGGTGCTACTCCTTAACCGGGCCGGGCGGGCTCGCCGCCGCTATCCCCGCCCGGTACGCCGGATGGTACCCGGCCGACGTGCGCAGCTGCCGACCCCCCAGCGCGGACCTGGACATCTGGCTGACGACCCGGTGCATGACGCAGCTTACCGGCGACCTCATCCCAGCGCCGCTTGCCTCATTCGTGCGCGGCTGCACGCTGACCAGCCCGGACCGCCGCCCGGCCGACGCGTGGCGGCTGCTCGCCGAACTGGACGCGGTACTGGAGCACCTGTATGGACCCCGCAAATTCCGCCCGTTCACCATGCCGGCCTGAATACCGGCAGAAAGGAAGATCACCATGGGAAGCGGACTGTGGTCGACCAACGTCTACGACGCAGCGGCACGATTCCGCGCCGCCACCGGCGCCAGCGCCTTCGCCTACAGCGACGCCGGCGCCACCACCGTGCACCCGCAACTAGACCCGAACGGCGTCACCCGGGAAAGCCGCGACTCGGCCGAGCACCCGCGGTCGCTGGCCATCGCGGTCCTGTTCGACGTCACCGGCTCAATGCGCCAGGTGCCCCGCGCACTCCAGGCCAAGCTGCCGCAGCTCCTCGGCCTGGTGCTGCGGCACGGCTACGCCGGCGACCCGCACATCATGTTCGGCGCGATCGGTGATGCCACCTGCGACCGCGCGCCACTGCAGGTCGGCCAGTTCGAATCTGACAACCGGATGGACGACGACCTCGGCCGGATCTTGCTCGAAGGCGGCGGAGGCGGGCAGAAGACCGAGTCCTACGAGCTGGCCCTGTACTTCATGGCCAGGCACACCAGCATCGACTGCCACGATAAGCGCGGCAAGCGCGGCTACTTGTTTATCATCGGCGACGAGATGGCCTACCCCCGCGTCAAGCGCGCTGAGGCAGACCGCGTCATCGGCGACGGCCTGCAGGCGGACATCCCGGTGCGCGAGATGGTCACCGAGGTGCAGCGGAAGTGGGACACCTACCACATCCTCCCCGAAGGCGCCAGCTACGTGGGCGACCGCCAGGTCCTGGACTTCTGGCGCGACCTGCTCGGCCAGAACGTCATCGAACTTGCCGACCTGGACGCCGTCTGCGAGACCATCGCGCTCACCGTCGGCATCGGGGAGGCAGCGATCGACCTCGACGAAGGGCTGGCCGACCTGCACGACGTCGGCTCGGCAGCGGGCGGCACCGTGTCCAAGGCGCTCGCGACAATCGGCTCCCGGCGCGGCACGCTTGTCGTCGCTTCTGCGCCCGCCGACCTCGGCCAGCCAGGCCGGAACCTCCGGCTGTGAACCACGTCATCGTGGTCGACCTGGGCTACGGTGACGCCGGGAAGGGCACCGTAGTGGACTGGCTCTGCTCCCGCGAGGGCAGCAGACCGGTCCACGCGGTGGTCCGCTTCAACGGCGGCGCACAGGCCGCGCACCACGTCGTCACCCGCGACGGCCGCTGCCACGCGTTCGCCCAGTTCGGCGCCGGCACTTTCACCCCCGGCGTACGCACTCACCTGTCTCGGTTCGTCCTGGTCGACCCGCTTGCCCTGGCCGCCGAAGCCGCGCACCTGGCCAGCATCGGCGTTCCCGGCGCGCTCGACCTGCTCACCGTCGACCGGGACGCACTGCTCGCGACGCCCTACCACCAGGCCGCCAACCGCGCCCGCGAACTCGCCCGCGGCAGCGGACGGCACGGCTCCTGCGGCATGGGCATCGGCGAGACAGCCAGCTACGCCCTCGCCAACCCCGATGACGCCCCCCGCGTCGGCGACTGCGCGACCCCGCGCGTGCTGGCACGCAAGCTCGCCGCGCTGCGCGGCCGGCTCACCGGCGAACTCGGCCCGCTTCCCGCGCCGCCCGTGGCCGATGCCTGCGACGCCTACCATGAGTTCGCCAGCCGGGTCAAGGTCGTGGACGGCGGCTACCTGGCCGACCTGCTGCGCGCCGGCCCGGTCGTCTTCGAAGGCGCTCAGGGCGTGCTACTGGACGAGTGGCGCGGTTTTCATCCCTACACCACCTGGTCCACCACCACCTTCGCCAACGCCGAGCAGCTCCTCGCCGATGCCGATCAGACCGCCGTCCGGCTCGGCGTCACCCGCTGCTACATGACCCGGCACGGACCCGGCCCGTTCGTCACCGAAGACACCTCACTCGGCCTGCCCGAGGCGCACAACGGCCGCAACCGGTGGCAGGGGCCGTTCCGCGCAGGTCACCTCGACGCCGTCGCCCTGCGCTACGCGATCGAAGCTGCCGGCGGCGTGGATGCCATCGCGCTCACCCACCTAGACACCGCCGCCTGTCACCCGGAGCTGCGGATCTGCCGCGCCTACCAGACGCCAGGTAATGTCCTGACGAAGCTGCAACCCGGTCCGCCCCGCGATCTGGACTACCAGGAACGGCTCACCCACATGCTGCTTGCCGCCCGGCCTGTCTACTCGCTCCCCAATGGCGACTGGGCTGACGTCATAGAGCAGCAGGCAGGCGCACCGGTCGCCCTCCGCTCACACGGACCGACCGCCGCAGATAAGAGCACGTCTGAACCTCTGAGTACTCACGGCATGGCCGCATGATCGACTGTCCTCAGACCCGCGAGATCGAAGGTCCCGAGCACCTGTCCGCAGCGGCCACTTACTTGAGCGCCCGGCGCTGGTGGCTGAATCGGCGCGTGCATCTGCCGTACTTCCTGCGTGGGCGCCTGGCGGAGCGCCGGTCTGAACGTCGTTGTGGGAATGGCTGACACTCATCTATGATCCTGACCGAGCCCCATCCCTCCGGCGTTCGCACGCGGATCTCGCATGTCCCGATGTAGTCAAGCGCGGTGGTTCGAGCTGTGCCAGCGATAACCGGGGTCGGCCGACGCGCAGGACTGCTCAGATATCCCGCTCGATGCTCATGTATTTGCTCAACTACACACCCGAATGCTCATCTAAATCGGTTCCCTACAGCCAGCGTTAGATCGGCGCCATGTCGACGAAGCGGCTGTAGTGCCCCTGGAAGGCGACCGTCACAGTGGTCGTCGGGCCGTTCCGGTGCTTGGCCACGATGAGATCCGCCTCACCGGCCCTGGGCGACTCCCGCTCATAGGCATCCTCGCGGTGCAGCAAGATCACGACGTCCGCATCCTGCTCAATGCTGTTGTGAACAGCTATTCCGTTGGCGACGAAGTTGTGCAAGCCAAGGACGGTGGCGTCGTAGACATCCTTAACGCCTTGGGGCTCAATGGCCACAACCTCGTCCCACAGCACGTCATTCGTACCAAGCAGGTCCAGTTCCGCGTCGTTGAGAATGTCTGCCACTAGCGCGAGGCGGCCCCGACTCGGCGAGTGCTTCCATGGGGTGCTGCCGGAGAACTGGTTCCCGAGCGCAGCAGCGAATTGCCTATGCGACATTCCCTGCTCGGCCAGAGCGCGACGCACGCGCTGCCAGACCTGAACGGGAATAGTGTCGACGTTCGTGTTGCCTGCAGCGACCTCAATGATCGTCTTCAGTCGCTCACATGCTGCTGCGCGCGCGCCGTGGACGCCGATCTTCGCCAGAAACGCGAGCTGATCGTCCCGGCCAGAGATGTCGAGTATGAACTGCGGACGGTGGCGGCCACTCGCGACGTTGCGGATGCGCGTGTTGATGCCGAACCGGCGGAGCAGGCTCGCTACGTCGTCTAGCAGCCGACGGCTCGTTGAGCCGTAGTAGATGCGGCCGCCTCGCCCATGGCGGGCGACCGTCACTGATCCGTCGGTCGCCCACAGGTGGCGAAGGAACAGGGCAACCTGTGCATCTGGCAGCTGGAACACCCCTGCAGGCACGAACTTCTCATGCGACCGCAGGCCGTAAAGGCCGAGTTCGTCCAGCCACCTCGCGATCGGATTGCGGCGGCCTCGGACCAGCCGAGACGGCGCAGGCAGCCTCAGCGTCACGACTCGCGCTTCGGGATAGTCATCTCTGACGGCAGCAACGCCGAAGTGCTGCGCAGCCTGGGCGACGGCTGCGAGATTAGCTTCATCGACACTCGCATATCGAATCGGCTGACGCCTGACAAAAGAACCGTCGCCCAGCAGATGCGCCAGCAGCACAATATGATCTTCAGGCCAGTTGTCACGCACTAGCGGAGCTGGAGCAAGCCTGGGCACGGCGACGCGGGAGCCAACGCTCAGTTCAGCAAGCGGCATCCAGCCGTCAATCGTCAGAAAGCGATGATTTCCGGTGGCCTCGATCCGCCGACCGGAACTCAGACGCAGCGCATAGATCTCCTTACGCCCGGTCGGGAACACGCGGCTCATCGTTCCCTTGACATACTTGAGCCGCTCGTCGAGCGCCCAAACTGGGACATCGCGTGCACCAGAGGCGAGGAGGTCACCCAAGCTCACTTCCTCGTTCGTGTCCGCACGCATGACCCGGGCGCCTGCCGTCAGGCAGCCCGATTCGCGAAGGTCGGCGAGCAATGGGCGTTTGTCGGTCCTCATCTCCGGACCGCGGTTGAGCTGGGCCAGTGCAACGACGGGCACGCTGAGCTCCTTGGCCAGCAGCTTCAGCGACCGTGACAGCTCGGACACTTCCTGCTGACGGTTCTCGACGCGCTTTGGGGAACTCATCAGCTGCAGGTAGTCGATGACAACGAGGCTGAGGTTATGGCGCTGCTTGAGGCGCCGGCACTTGGACCGGATCTCCATCATCGACATGTTCGGAGAGTCATCGATGTACAGCGGTGCATCGACAACCTCGCTCATCCGCCGCGCCAGCCTGGTCCAGTCATCCTCGCTGAGCTGGCCGGTGCGCATCGCCTGGAGCGGTACCCGCGCTTCCGCTGACAACAGCCGCATCGTGATCTCGTTACGGCTCATCTCCAGGCTGAACAAGACAGCGGTCAGGCCGGATTGCACCGCCGCTGCCCTGGCGATGTCGAGCGCCAGGGCCGACTTCCCCATCGCCGGGCGGGCCGCGATGACAATCATCTGCCCCGGATGCAAGCCATTGGTCAGCGCATCAAGGTCAGCGAAGCCGGTCGGAACGCCGGCCAGGGTGGCGCCCCTGCTGCCGATCGCCTCGATCTCGTCCAGCGCACCCGGCATGATCTCCGCGAGCGGAAGATAATCCTCGCTGACCCGGCGGTCCGTTACCCCGTATATCTCCGCTTCTGCCCGGTCGACGAGCTCATCCGCGTCGCCGTCACCGGCATAGCCGAGCTGCACGATCCGGGTGCCAACTTCGACCAAGCGCCGCAGGATGGCGCGCTCGCGAACGATTCGCGCGTAGTAGCCCGCATTGGCCGCGGTCGGCACGGACGCGATCAGGGTGTGAAGGTACGGCGCGCCGCCCATCCGGCCGATATCACCATTGCGAGTCAGTTCAGCCGCCACGGTCACCGCGTCGGCGGGCTCACCGCTGCCGTAGAGGTCCAGGATGACGTCGTGGATCATCTGGTGAGCGGGCCGGTAGTAGTCGTGCGCCTTGATCACGTCAAGCACGTCGGCGATGGCGTCCTTCGACAGCATCATGCCGCCCAGCACGCATTGCTCGGCGGCGAGGTCGTGCGGCGGCGTCCGCTCGAATCCCTCGCCCCGCGGCGCGATCTCCGCAATGCTCACCGGGTGCCTCTCCCCTCTCAGGCCCGCCAGAACGCACTATTGCCACACCTTTGGGTCACGCAACAGCTGCCAGTTCCGCACCAGCCGCTACGAGGTCCCAGGCTTGTTCTATCGAACGCATGCGACAGTTTTCAGCGTGTCGCGCCGACCGTCGAGTCGTCGTGTGCACAGCCCTGTGGACAGGCTGTGCAGACACGCCGCAGGCGCTGTGCGCAGCCTGGGGATACGGTTGTGGAAATAGCTGAGGATTGCCGCGAATTGCCACCTGGGCCTGCGAGAACGTTCTACCCAGGCTGTGCATAGAAGATTTTTTAGCCCGGCGAGGACGGTCCCGGCCACGCTAAGTTATCCACACTAAGAATTTGACGTCCAACGTAAGCCCAGAGCCTTGCCGGACCTATCCGAGGGGCTAGCAGATCCGCCGGTTTGGCATGCGCGCTGAGCCGGGCGCATCTAGAGTTCGAGTATGTGTTCGATTTCCGGACCGCGGGGGCCGGGGCAGTCAGCGGCGGACATGGCGGCCGCGGTGGCCGAGGCGGTCGATGAGCTTGCGGCCGCGATCAGCACGGGCGACGACGCAGCGGGCCCGGAACTCGCCGCGCGACTGGCCGGAGTGTGGGAGATGATCACGGCTGCCGATCCGGTGCTGGCCGCGCGGATGGCCCGGTACTCGCCGTCCGCGGCGCGGAGCAAAAGGCCGGCCGACGGCTAAAGGCCGGGGGGTGGGAGCGAGTCGCTCCCACCCCCCGGCCTCTTGCCGCACGTAACCTCAGCTCGGCGCGACTTCGATGTCGAGCCTGGCGCTGACGTCGGGGTGCAGGCGTACCGCGACCTGATGGGCGCCGACGGTCTTGATCGGGTTCTTGACCTCGATCTTGCGCTTGTCGAGCTCAGGACCCCCGGCATTCCTGACCGCCTCGGCGATGTCCGCCGTGGAGATCGAGCCAAACAGGCGGCCGCCGCTGCCGGCCCTCTTCTGCAGCCGTACCTTGAGGCCGCTCAGCCTGCTGGCTGCTTCCCTGGCGTCGTCCAGGCTGCGGATCTCGCGTGCTTGCCTGGCGCGCTTGATCAGCTCGATCTGCTTCTCCGAGCCGCGGGTCCACGGCATGGCCAGGCTGCGCGGGACGAGGTAGTTGCGGCCATATCCAGCTTTGACCTCGACGACGTCGCCAGGCGTGCCCAGGCCAGTCACTTCCTGGGTCAAGATGAGCTTCATTGGCTTGCCGCTCATGGCTTCGGTGCCTCCCTCGGCCTAGCGAGCCGTGCTCGTGTAGGGCAGCAGCGCCATCTCGCGCGCGTTCTTGATCGCCGTGGCGACATCACGCTGGTGCTGCGTGCAGTTACCGGATACCCGCCGGGCGCGAATCTTGCCGCGGTCGGAAATGAACTTCCGCAACAGCCCGGTGTCCTTGTAGTCCACCCTGATGACCTTTTCCTGGCAGAAAAGGCAGACCTTCTTCTTTGGCTTGCGGATCGGTGGCTTGGCCATCGTGGTGCTCCTTCGCTGTCCCGGCCAGCGGCCGGGAAGGTTGGCAGAGCCCCGCTTGCGGCGGGGATGGTCGGTTTCTTTTGTCTGATTCGGTTAACCGGCAGTTTGTCAGAAGGGGGGCTCGTCAGAGAAGCCGTTGTCGGCTGGGTCAGCTGCCCACGGGTCGTCGTTGGCGCCGCCCGCGGCCCCACCATACCCGCCCTGGCTGCCTTGGCCTGACTGGCTGCCTTGGCCTGACTGGCCACCGAAGCCACCACCGCCGCCGGACCTGGTTGACCGGCTGACCTTGGCCGAGGCGCTCCGCAAGGACGGGCCGACCTCGTCGACCTCGACCTCGTAGACGGTGCGCTTCTCGCCCTCGCGCGTCTCGTACTGACGCTGCTTCAGCCGGCCGGACACGATAACGCGCATGCCGCGCTGGAGGCTCTCCGCGACATTCTCCGCTGCCTGCCGCCACACGTTGCACGACAGGAACAGCGAGTCGCCGTCTTTCCACTCATTGGTAGCCCTGTCCATGAATCTGGGCGTCGAGGCTATCCGGAAGGTAGCGACTGCCTGACCGGTGGGGGTGTAACGAAGCTCCGGATCATTGACCAGGTTGCCGATAATCGTGATGTTCGTGTCGCCTGCTGCCATCGGGGTTCTCCCGCTCGCTCGGGTCGGGTATGTCGAGCTTGTGCTGGCGGACCGGCTGGTGCCGCCGACGCTGGCCTGACCTCAGCTCAGTGCAGGTCAAGCCGGAGGATCTTGGTCCGCAGGACCGCCTCGTTGAGGTTGAGCTGGCGGTCGAGTTCCTTGACGGTGTCGGGTTCGGCGGTGAGCTCGACGACGGTGTAGATGCCATCGGGCTTCTTGTCGATCTCGTAGGCCAGCCGACGGCGACCCCAGACGTCCACCTTGCCGACAGTTCCGCCGGCTGAAGTGACCACCGTGAGGAACTGCTCGAGTGACGGCTGCACGGTGCGCTCTTCCAGCGCGGGATCGAGGATGATCATCATCTCGTACTGGCGCATGGGTATTCGCATGCCTCCTCTGGACTCTGGCGGTCACGGTATTTCCGTGACAGGAGGAGCTGCGCTCCGCCCGCCCGGCGGGCCAGATCGCTGCTGCGCTGCAGCTTACCAGCCGGCCGTGACAGTTCCGGCCGCTCCCGCAAGGCCGCCGTCAGCGCCCGGCGGGTCGCCTCGCGCGGCCGCCCTGGGCGTTGCGGGTTCCTTTCCGGCGCTTACGGGAACAGACTGGTAGGCAGCAGACCCTGCAAGCGATCCTGATCCCATCGGTGGGGGTAGCGATGCCTGAGGCCACGAGCATGCAAACGCAGGGCGCCCAGACACAAGGCGCTCATACACCTGGCGCGCAACCAGAGACACGCGGGCTGCGACTCACCCTGAACACCGACGGTCAGCGGCACCCGAAGCTGAACGCCGCCACCGCCTTCACCTTCCTCGCCGGTATTGCCGGATTCGCCCTTGGCCTTGTTGTCAACGCGCACCTGGCAGCGACCAGCATCGGCATCCTGGCGTTCGGCGTCGGCATGGTGGCCCAGATGCTGTCCGCGACCAGGGAGCAGCGGGTCTTCATCATGGCTGGCATCATCGCCGCTGGGGTCGGCGCGGGCCTCGGCCTGGCGCACGGCGGATTCGGCTGACACC
>DAHVAR010000164.1 GCA_027314515.1 Actinomycetota bacterium | reverse complement strand
TCCTTGCTGCGGGTGTCTTCGGGCCCGGCGCGCTTGCCCAGGGCGTCCAGCACGGCTTCCAGCGCGGCGGCGGCCTGGGGGGTGAGCTCGCCGGCCAGGCTGGCGTGGCCGCCGAAGTGCCGGTCCAGGTGCAGGTGCCGCCGGCCGAACCGGTCGCCGTCGCCGTCGGTGTCGGGCCCGGCGGCGGCGGCCCGGATCTCCTCGAACAGCACCGCCAGGTCGTCCAGCTCGCAGCCGGCCGCGGCCGCGGCGGCCAGGATGGCGTCGGCGCCCGGCCGGGCCGATTCGGGCAGCCCGTCGGTCCAGTCGCAGATCCGCCGGGCGTAGGACGGTGACAGGTCCGCGCCGGCCAGCGCGCCGGCGACCGGCGGGTGGGCGGCCAGCCGGCGCATCCAGCCGGTCGCCGCGCCGGCGGCCGGGCGGGTGATCCGGGTCTGCCAGCGCAGCCATGCCTTCGGCCCGGCCTGCCCGTCGGCGGCATACGAGCCGGCCGCGTCGAACGCGGCCAGCACCCTGCAGGCGGCGGCAAGCTGCACCGACTCGGCCGCCGCCAGGCCGCGCAGGCAGTCCGCCTGCTCGGCGCCGGTCAGCCCGGCCGGGTCCGCGGCGGCCAGGTAATCCAGCCCCGCCCGTACCGCGGCCAGTGCCTGCGCCACCCCGGCGAACCCGCCAGCCGCGCCGTAACTGCTGCCAGCGCCGGAAGTCCCGGAAGTCCCGGAAGTGCCGGAAGTCCCGGAAGTGCCGCCAGCGGCCGAAGCGCGCCGGGCGGTGCCTGGCTGGTCCTGCTGGTCCACGACGGCTCACCTCCCCGGACCCGGTCACGTCATCGAATCTGAGTTCGATGATACCGGCCCCCACCGACAATTCCCGGCTGGCGACCGCGCCGACACGGCCGGGAAGCGGGGAAGCGGGGAAGGCACGCGAGCCCGTTCCCGCGGGAAGGTCCGTTCGGATTGAGCGTCGGCTCAGTTCGCCGCCCGCCAGGCGTCAGCGATGGCGGTGTAACTTGCCTTGCGGCGCGCCCGGTCCAGGCTCGGCGTGACAACGACGATCTCGTCGGCCTCGGCCTCGTTCTTCAGCTCGAGCAGCCGCTCGGCGACCGCCTTCGGCTCGCCGGTCACCATCCGGCCATCGGAGTTGCGGCTGATGCGGAAGTCCGGCGAACTGGCCAGTTCCCTGACGCGCTCGGGCGGCAGCGGCTCGCGGATGCCGCGGCGGATGTTCTGGATGGCCAGCGTCCAGGCCGCCTCGAAGTCCAGTACCGCATCCGGATCCTGGCTGGCAAAGGCCAGCACCGACATGGCAGAGTACGGCTGTGCCCCGTCTTCGCGGGGAGTGAACTGACGGCGGTAAGCCCGCAGCGCCGGGATGGCAAGCTCAGGGCTCATGTGGTGAGCGAAGACCGCGGCGAACCCGTTGACCGCGGCGAACTGCGGCCCGTACGGGCTGGAGCCGAGCATGAACAGCGCCGGCCGCTCTTCGATCAATGGCGCCGCGATCAGCCGCTGGTACGGATGCCCGTCAGGGAAGCCGTCGCCGAGGAAGGCAAGCAGCTCGCCGACCTGGGCAGGGAACTCGGCTGCTGCGTCGGCGACCATCCCGCGGCGCAGCGCGTGAGCGGTCAGCGGGTCGGTGCCGGGCGCGCGGCCGAGCGCGAGGTCAACTCGTCCCGGGTACATCGCCAGCAGCGTCCTGAAGGTCTCGGCGACCTTTAGTGAGGAGTGGTTCGGCAGCATGATGCCCGCCGCGCCGACCCTGATGCTCGAGGTGAACGCGCCGATATGGGCGATCAGCAACTCCGGCGCGCTGCAGGCCAGGCTGGTCATGTTGTGATGCTCGGAGACCCAGTACCGGCGGTAGCCCGCTGCTTCGACGGCCTGGGCGATGCCCACCGCCCCGGCCAGCGCGGACGCGGCACTCTCGCCGTATTCGATCCCGACGAAGTCCAGCACCGCCAGCGGCAGCGAGTCGTTGTTCTCCATGGCTAAGGTCAGCACGCCAGCCGGGCGCGGCATTCCCGCGTCGGCCTCCCGGCGGAACCGTGGCCGAGGTTAGCGGAGGCTCCTCCGGTATAATGATCAGCATGCAGACACGACACCTCGGATCACTATCGGTCTCCGCAATCGGCCTCGGTTGCATGGGAATGTCAGAGTTCTATGGCGCCAGCGACGACGCCGAGTCGATCGCGACCATTCACCGCGCACTCGAGCTCGGCTGCAACTTCCTCGACACTGCGGACATGTACGGGCCGTTCGCCAACGAGCGGCTGGTTGGCAGGGCCATCGCCGGCCGTCGTGACGACGTAGTGCTGGCCACTAAGTTCGGTAACGAGCGGCGCGAGGACGGATCCTTCGTCGGCATCAACGGGCGGCCGGAGTACGTCCGCACTGCCTGCGACGCCTCGCTGTCCCGGCTCGGCGTCGACCACATCGACCTCTACTACCAGCACCGGGTCGATCCGGCCGTGCCGATAGAGGACACCGTCGGTGCGATGGCCTCGCTGGTGCAGGCTGGCAAGGTCCTCCACCTCGGCCTTTCCGAAGCCGCCCCGCAGACCATCCGGCGGGCCAGCGCGGTGCACCCGATCAGCGCGCTGCAGACCGAGTACAGCCTGTTCACTCGCGACGTCGAGGCGGAGGTCCTGCCCACGGTACGGGAGCTGGGCATCGGCTTCGTCGCATACAGCCCGCTCGGCCGCGGGTTGCTGACCGGCTCGATCAAGGCCGCGACTGACCTGCCCGAGGGTGACGCGCGGGCCGCCAGGTTCCCGCGGTTCACCGGCGAGCACTTCGACCGCAACGTCGCCCTGGTCGGCGTCATCGAGCGGCTGGCGGCGACCAAGGGCTGCACGCCAGGGCAGCTCGCGGTGGCCTGGGTACTGTCCCGCGGCCAGGACATCGTGCCGATCCCCGGCACCAAGCGGCGGACCTATCTGGAGCAAAACCTCGCCGCAGCCGACGTCGAGCTGACCGAGGAGGACATCGCCTGGCTCGATCAGAACCTCGGCCGACCGTCCGGTGACAGGTACGCCGACATGAGCACGGTGAACCGCTAACAGCTATCCGTCAGCGTCTGCAGTCTCCTGCGAATGCGACGAGCCGCGGGAAACTGCAAACGCTGACGGTAGGGCGGTAGGGCGGTAGGGCGGTAGGGCGATCAGGTTGCCGGTGCCGTCGTCGTCGGCGTAGGCGACCCGAGCTCGGCGGCAGTCTGATTCACCTTCCGCCGGTACCGGAACGCCTCGATCACGGCGGCCGCGCCGAGCGCGCCGGCCGGCGGCAGGCTGATCAGGGCCATGTCCTGGTAGCGCCAGGAGAACACGTACAGGTCGGCGACGAGCAGCAAGCCGAGCGCGGTGACGTAGAAGGCCAGGCAGGCCAGTGCCAGGTGACGGACCCGCGAGCTACGCCGGCGGTAGGCCAGGGCGAGCACGGAGCCGAGCAGGCCGACCAGCGTGAACGCCAGGAACAGCGGGCCAGGGGTATAGCCGCCGTACAGCTGGTAGTCCCGCAGGAACGAGGCCAGCGGTCCGTCGACTTGCGCCTTGCCGCCGTAGGACGGCTTGAGCAGAACCTCGTCGACCGGCGAGCTATGGGTTGGCTGGATGCCGACGATGATGTTGCCCGTATCGCTGGCGGTGGCGCAGTGGTTGCCGATGGTGGGCGTCATCTTCACGCTCGAGAACGGGCTGCCGCACACCACGAACTCCGGGGTATAGCTTGGCAGGTTGTGCTGGAACTGCCACCGGGAGATCGGGGTGATCGCGATGGACGAGTGCCGGCTCAGCGCGAAGAGGCGGATCGAGTCCTTCAGCACCGAGACGACGACCCGGAGCGGCTGCTGCCGCTCGACGGCGTGGTCGAAGATCGAGTAGATCTGGTATCGGCCTCGCTGCGGCGTGTTGCGGAGCAGCGGCGACTGGGAGGAATGCTGAAGCCAGTCCGGGCTGTACGCCTGGTACTTCGGGGCCGGGCACATGGGCCGCACGCGGGGCGGGAGCTTGATCGTGGCGCAGTCGACCGCCTGCGCCATGCGGCCCACCGCGCTGCCCTTGACGGACAGCCGGAAGTGGCCGGACTCCACATAGGAGATGCTGCAATAGGTGACGATCGGGAGCAGGAAGGCCAGGCACATGATGCACGACTTCAGCACCGCGCTGTACCAGTCGTCGCGGTTGGTGCGCAGGTACCGGGTGCCGAGCAGGTAGACCACGGCCGGCGCGATCATCCACAGGCCGACCTCGCGGACGGTGGCGCCGAGACCCAGGATGAGCCCGGAGACCACGATGCTCAGATAGCTGCTTGTCGGTTTCCACAGCAGGATGCAGATGGCCGCGACGACCATTCCCTCGTACAGGACGTCCGGCATGATCATCGCCTCGGCCTGCAACTGGTAGGCGTCGAGCAGGATCGGCGCCATGGCGAGGGCGGCCAGCCAGCGATTGACGCCGCGGCGGACGAGCAGCACGTAAATCGCGATGCCGGTGGCAAGGCCCCACAGGTGCTGGAAGGCCGTGACCGTACCCAGGTCTCCGACGGCCAGGAGAATCTTCAGCGGCACCTTGTAGCCAAGCGGGTCGGAGCCCTGCCAGCCGCGATAAAGGTACTTGATGGAGTCGATGTAGAAGATCGCCGGATGGTAGGCCATCCAGGTGATCACGCGGAGCACGGTGCCGGCCACGATGAGCACGGCCGCCAGCCAGTGGTAGCGCAGCATCGCGCCCGTCCGGCTGGCCCATGATCGGCGGGCGCCTAGCTCGCCATCAGCGGGCTGCACGCCGAACACGCCGCCACTGGCACTGCCCAGTACCTGCTGCCGGCGATCCCCGGGGCGCGCGGTCTGGCTGGCCCGCATGGTCAGGCCAGCCGCGCCGGGGCCGCCGTTCCCTGTCGCTGGGAGCGCGACCGCAGTGCCGAGGCTGCGCCGGGGGGAGATCGTATGACGTCGTGGGATCGGGCGTAGCCGGGGCAAGTGGCTGGCTCCTCAACGAAGTTAGTGGTCTGGCCAGGCTTTCGGAGGGCCCCAGCCGTGGCAACCGTCCTGCGGATTTACTTACCAACGCTCGATAACTCTAGCCAACCGCTCACAATCAATGGGCTGGCCTTACTTAAAAAGTTCGCCAGGAGAACTATCGCTCCGTGCCGTACCTTCGCTGCCATACCATACCGTCTCGCCTGAGCGCGCCCGCACCGTACCCGCACGGGCGGGAACGGGCAGTCCGTCGTCGGCCCGCCGGGCACGGGCAAGGCTCAGTCCGGCTGGCTACGGCCAGCGGTTCACGCCTCGGTGAAGACCAGGGCGACGTTGGCGCCGCCGAAGCCGAACGAGTTGTTGATCACGGCCATCGGTTCCTGGCCGCGCTGCGAGAGCTGCTGCGGCTGAGCCGAGATCGTCAGGCCGGCGTCGTCGTCGGGGTCCTCCAGGTTGATCGTCGGCGGGGCAAGCCGCTCGCGCAGCGCCATGATCGCGGCGACCGACTCGACCGCGCCAGCCCCGCCGAGCAGATGACCGGTCATGGATTTGGTGCCCGAGACCACCACGCCGGGCGCCGCGTCACCGAGGGCGGCGGCGATTGCCTGCGCCTCGACGACGTCGCCTGCGGGCGTCGAGGTGGCGTGCGCGTTCACGTGCACGACCTGGCCCGGTGACACCGCGGCGTCGGCCAGCGCACGGCCGATGACCAGCTTGAGCCCGGTACCCGCCGGATCCGGCTGGGCGATATGGTGCGCGTCCGATGAGTAGCCGACGCCGGCCACCGTCGCGAGCGCAGTGGCACCGCGCTTTGCGGCATGCTCCGCCGACTCCAGCACCACCATTCCGGCGCCCTCGCCGAGCACGAAGCCATCGCGGCCCTTGTCGAACGGCCGGGATGCCCTCGCGGGCTCGTCATTGCGAGTGGACAGGGCCCGCATCGCGGCGAAGGCGGCGATGTTCAGCTGGATGATCGCCGCCTCCGTACCGCCTGCGAGCACGACGTCGGCCCGGCCGGACCGGATCATGTCCAGGGCGTAGCCGATCGCCTCGGCGCCAGACGCGCACGCGCTCACCGTGGTGTGCACGCCGGCCCTGGCGCCGAGCTCGATCGCCAGCCAGCCGGCCGCGCCGTTCGGCATCAGCATCGGCACGGTGAACGGGGACAGCCGCTGCCAGCCCTTTTCGCGCAGCGTGTCGTAGGCCGACAAAGTGGAGGCGACGCCGCCGATGCCGCTGGAGACGACTACCCCCAGCCGCTCCGGGTCGACGTCGGGGGAACCCGCGTTGGCCCATGCCTCGCGGGCTGCCACCAGCGCGAACTGCTCGCACCGGTCCAGCCGGCGAGCCTGCACCCGGTCGATCAGCGTGGCCGGATCGGCAGCCGCCCAGGCGGCGATCCGTGCTGGCAGCTCGGCCGCCCAGTCGTCGGTCAGCGGCTGCACGCCGCTCCGCCCGGCCTTAAGCGATTCCCAGGTGCTCGGCACGTCCGCCCCCACCGGGGTGATCGCGCCGAGACCAGTGACGACGACTCGCGTCCGGTCTGTACCCACTGTCGTTCTGCTCCTCGTCGATTCAGGGCTGGCCCGGCCAGCCCGCGGGGGCAGGCCCCCGCAGGCCGCGGTAAGCCTCAGAGCGCCGGGCGCCTGCGGCGCCAGGCTCGGCCGTCAGGCAGACACCTCGGCGCGGCGAACGTAGTCGATTACGTCCTGTACGGTCTTCAGGTCCTTGAGCTGGTCGTCGGGGATCTCGACGCCGAATTTGTCCTGGGCGGCCACCGCGATCTCGACCATCGAGAGCGAGTCGATGTCGAGGTCGTCGACGAACGTCTTGTCTGGGGTCACCTGGTCCGCGGGAACGCCCGCTACCTCGTCGATGATCTCGCCAAGGCCCTCGAGGATTTCCTGCTCGGTCATTGCCATTGCTGTCGTGCTCTCCTTCCGGGAAACTGCTGCCGATGCGTGCCCTGGTCGTGCCTGTGACCAGGGCGGGGGTCAGGGTACCGTGATCACCTGCGCGGCATAGCACATGCCGGCGCCGAAGCCCAGCAGCAGCGCCTTCGAGCCGGAGGCGACCTCGCCGCGTTCGATCATCCGGGACAGTGCGAGCGGAATGGACGCGGATGAGGTGTTGCCCGCGGTCACGATGTCCTCGGCCACGGTTGCCTGCGGGGCGCCCAGCTTGCGGGCGATTGCCTCCACGATCCGCAGGTTCGCCTGATGGGGGATGAACGCGGCAAGCTCGGTGGGCGCCACCCCGGCTTTCTCGCAGGCTTCGAGCGCGATCGGGGCCAGCGCGCTGGTTGCCCAGCGGAAGACGGCCTGGCCCTCCTGGATGATGAACGCGTCCCGGTTCGGGATGTAGATCTTGTCCGCCAGGCCGCCGTCGCTGCCCCAGTGCACCGGCCCGATGCCCGGCGCGTCAGCGGGGTCCTCGACCGGCCCGACCACCGCGGCACCTGCGCCGTCGGCGAAGATGATGCAAGTGGACCGGTCCGTCCAGTCGACCCACTGGGACAGCTTCTCGGCACCGACTACCAGCACGTTCCTGGCGGTTCCGGTGCGGACCGCGTCGGCTGCGTTCGCCAGCGCGTAACAGAACCCGGCGCAGGCGGCGTTCAGGTCGTAGGCACCGGGCGCCACGATGCCGAGGCGCTTGGCGACCGACGCGGACACGTTCGGGATCGGCGCTTCGGGCGTGCAGGTGGCGACTATCACCAGGTCGATGTCGGCAGGGGACAGGCCGCTGGCGGCGAGAGCCTTGCCGCCGGCCGCGACCGCCATGTCGGCGACAGTCTCGTCCGGCCCGGCGATCCGGCGGCTGGCGATGCCGACCCGACTGCGGATCCACTCATCGTTGGTGTCCACGTTCTGCGCCAGCTCGTCGTTCGTGACGACCCTGGCGGGCTGGTAGCCGCCGAAAGCAAGTATTCGCGCGCCCGCTTGGCCTTCGGTGAGTCGCATCTGCCGTGCTGCCTTTCGCTGTGTGCTGATCTGCTGTGGTGTTATGCCGAGCTATGCGCTGACCACGTTGGCATGCTCGGCGAGCAGCGCGCGGGCCGCGTCGAGGTCGTCCGGGCCCTTGAGGCTGACGACACCGATGCCGCGCAGCGCCCGCTTGGCGATGCCAGCGAGCGTCCCGGCCGGCGGCAGCTCGATCAGCGCGCTCACCCCGAGTGATTCCATGGTGCGCATGCACAGGTCCCACCGGACTGGGGCGCTCACCTGATGGATGATGCGGTCCAGCCACTCCGGCCCGGACGTCACCACCGCGCCGTCCCGGTTCGACAGCAGCGGCCGGACCGGGTCGCTGGCCCGGACCTGCTGCGCCGCGGCGGCCAGTGCGGCCTCGGCCGGAGCCATGTGATGGGTGTGGAACGCGCCGGCCACTGACAGCGGCCTGAGCCTGGTTCCGGTCGGCGGATCCGCAGCGAAGGCGGCAAGCTGGGCGAGCGTTCCGGCGGCCACGATCTGGCCGGCTCCGTTCACGTTGGCCGGCGTCAGCCCGGCAGCATCGATGGCGGCGAGCACCCCGGCCTCGTCACCGCCGAGCACGGCGGTCATGCCAGTCGGCTCGGCAGCGGCGGCGGCGGCCATGCTGGTGGCCCTGACCCGGACCAGGCGCATCGCATCATCCGGCGTGATCACCCCGGCGAGCACGCCGGCGGCCAGCTCACCGACGCTGTGCCCGGCGACTGCCACGGCTGGCCAGCTGGCCGGGAGGACTCCGGGCGTTACCTGGTCGAGCGCGGTGGCCAGCGCCGCCGCGAGAAGCAGCGGCTGGGCAACGGCGGTATCCCTGATCTCCTCGGCATCCGCGGTCGTCCCGGCTCTGACCAGGTCGCAGCCTGCCAGCTCGGACCAGGCCTCCAGGCGGCCGCGAAAGCCCGGTAGCTCCAGCCAGGCAGAAAGAAACCCGGGCGTCTGCGCACCCTGGCCGGGAGCGGCGATGAGGAGCATTGCTCTAGCCTGCACTGTAGGAGTCCGCCATAACCATGCCGAAGTAAACGAAGTTTCTTCATGCTGCTATGTCGAGACCCTACAAGTTATGCTCCCTTGCGTGCCAGGCGGCCCAGAACTACCGCCGTCCATAGCTCAAACCCGCCCCTGCCGTCACCCGGAGTGATGCCGGTGAGCTCACTCACCCGCCGAAGCCGGTACCGGACGGTGTTCGGGTGCACGAACAGCAGCCGGGCGGTGGCCTCGAGCGAGTTTCCCTGCTCCAGGTACGTCATCACGGTGTCGAGCAGTGCCGCGCCGCCGCCGCGCAGCGGCTCGTAGATGGTCTCGATCAAGGTAGCCCGGGCGGATTCGTCACCATCCAGGGCACGTTCCGGCAGCAGTTCGCTGGCAAGCACCGGCCGCGGCGCCTCCGGCCAGCCATCCGCCGCGCGCAGGCCTGCCAGCGCCGCCGTGGCGGACGCGACCGCCGACTGCAGGTCGGCTGCGCCTGGGCCAACCACCACCGGCCCCGGCCCGAACCGGCCGACGAAGTGGCGTGCCGCATCGAGCGGGTCGGTGCTGCCGCCGACCACCAGGACCAGCCGGTTGCCGTGCACGCCCGCAAGCAGGTCCAGCCGGGCCCGCCGGGCCAGCGTCCGGAACTCGTCGATCAAGCCCGCTGCCTGGGCGCCGCCCTTCATCCGCTCGCCGGTCGTGCCGACGATCACGGTCACCGGGCTGAACGACCAGTTGAGCGCCGATGCCCAGGACTGCAGGCCGTCGTCGACCTCGCCGCGTACCAGGGATTCGACCACGAGCGCTTCCAGGCGCGCGTCCCAGGCACCGCGCGCCTCGGCAGTCCTGGCGTACACCCGCGCGGCGCCGAATGCGATCTCCCTTGCGTACCGGAGCACGGCCTCGCGCAACTCGGCCTCGCCGCCGGGCGCCGCGAGTTCGTCCACGCGGGATTCGACCACGTCGACGATGACCCGGACCATTTCCACCGCCTGCTGCAGCGTCACTGCCCTGGCCAGTTCGCGCGGCGCGGTGCCGAACACCTCGCCGGCCACGGCAGGCGGCTTGGTCCGCTCCGGGTGCTTGAGCCAGTCCAGGAAGGCGGCGATGGCGGCCTGGGCGATAAGTCCGAGCCAGGACCTGTTCTCCGCGGAGAGGGCGGCGAACCAGGGCAGTCGCCGGTCCATCGCGAGCATGGCCGCGGTGCCAAGGCCGCCGACCGCGGCGTCGAACCGGTCAATGGTGTCGTCTCTGACACGGCCGCGTGGTCGCGCCGGCTGGCGGTCGCTGGTCGCTTTCACTGCCATGCCCTCAGCGTGCCACGCCGCCGGCAGTGGTCGCTGCCCCAGCGTGCGCGGCCGGCACCGTCCCGTCAGCCTGGCCGTCCGCCAGGGCCCGGACGAAGCCGGGCCAGCGCCAGCGGGCGGCCAGGCAGATGACGCCGAGCAGGAGCGCAGCGCCCACGGTGGTCCAGCCGACGCCGAGATGGTTGGCGACCGGGCCCTGGGCCAGCGATCCGAGCGGATAGGCCACGCCGAGCGAGACCAGGAAGAAGCTCAGCACCCGGCCTCGGTAGGCGGCCGGAGCCTGCAGCTGAGCCACGGTCTGCAGGCCGGACAAGACGCTCATGTACACCATCCCGACCACGAACAGCGCGGTCACCGCTAGCCACAGCGACCGCGCGGTGCCGTAACCGGCCAGTGCCAGCGGCAGCAGCGCCAGGCTCCACCGCAGCACTCGGCCCCGGCTGAAGCGCAGGGCGAGTGGCGGCAGGCATAGTGCCCCGGCGACGGCCCCGGCACCCTGGGCAGTCGTCAGCGCGGCGGTTGCGGCCGCGACCTGGGCTGCGCCGCCGCGGGTGAGGCTGAGCGCGACGGCCGGCACCAGCGCGATGAACGGCGCGGCGAGGAACGCGACGACCCCGATGGAGATCATTGCCGCCCGGCAGGACGCCTGGGTCCAGGCGGCCCGCAGCCCGTCCCGCATGGCGTGCAGCAGCGGCCCGGTGCTGCCAGGCGGCGGGGACAGCCGGATGAAGGCGAGGGCTGCGACGACGGCGAGGAACGACACCGCGTTCGCGGCGAAGCTTGCCGCGAAGCCGAAGGCGGCGACCGTGGCCCCGGCCAGCGCAGGTCCGATGATCCGGCCGGCGTTCCATTGCGCTGAGTTCAGCGAGCTAGCGGCCAGGAACTCCGACCGCGGCACCAGGTCGGGCAGGATCGCCTGGCTGAACGGCCCGATCAGGGCAGCGACGGCGCCCTGGCCGGTCACCAGCAAGAGCAGCTCGTAGGGCGCATCGTGCCCGGTCGCGATCAGCCAGGCGATGGCGGCCGCGATGACGGCCTGGATCAGGTTGCCGGCCGCGATCACCGGCCGGCGGGGCAGCCGGTCGGCCATCGCGCCGCCGACCGGTGACAGCAGGCCGATGGGCAGGAACGCCCCCGCCGCGACGAGCACCGCCCAGCTCGCCTGGCCGGTACGGGAGATCACCAGCGCGCCTACCGCGACCGTCTGCATCCAGGTGCCGACGTTCGACACCAGGCTGGCGGTCCACAGCACGGCGAAGCTCCGGTAGCGCAACGGCCGGAGCGCGGCACCTGGCGAGATCACGGCGCTAACGATAGGGGACTGCGGTCTGGGTATGACCGGGCCGTGCAGGCGCAGCCGACGGCCGACCCCAGGTACAAGTGGATTGCGCTGTCCAATACCACCATCGGCGTGCTGATGGGCTCGCTGAACTCCTCCATCCTGCTGATCGCGCTGCCGAACATCTTCACCGGCATCCGGCTCGATCCGCTGCTGCCGGGCAACACGGCCTACCTGCTGTGGATCCTGATGGGCTATCTGCTCGTCACCGCTGTCCTGGTGGTGAGCTTCGGCCGGATCGGCGACATCTATGGCCGGGTCCGCATGTACAACCTCGGATTCGCGATCTTCACGCTGTTCTCGATCCTGCTCTCGGTCACCTGGCTGTCCGGCCCGGCCGGCGCGGAGTGGCTGATCGCCATGCGGATCCTGCAGGGCATCGGCGCAGCCTTCCTGCTGGCCAACTCAAGCGCAATCCTGACTGACGTCTTCCCCGAGGACCAGCGCGGCCTTGCGCTCGGCATCAATGCGGTCGCCGCGATCGCGGGCAGCTTCATCGGCCTGATCGTGGGCGGCCTGCTCGGGCCGGTGGAGTGGCACCTGGTGTTCGCGGTCTCGGTGCCGTTCGGGCTGTTCGGCACCGTCTGGGCGTACCTGAAGCTGCATGACGTCGGCCAGCGCGCACCGGCCTCGATCGACTGGTGGGGCAACATCACCTTCGGCGTCGGCCTGATCCTGGTGCTCGTCGGCATCACCTACGGCATCGAGCCGTACGGGCACAGCGCCATGGGCTGGACCAGTCCGAAGGTCGCAGGCGAGCTGATCGCGGGGGTGCTCATCCTGGTCCTGTTCACCTGGATCGAGACGAAGGTGCCGGATCCGATGTTCCGGATGCCGCTGTTCAGGATCCGGGCGTTCAGTGCCGGGAACCTGGCCGGCCTGCTCGCCTCGCTCGGCCGCGGCGGGCTGCTGTTCGTGCTCATCATCTGGCTGCAGGGGATCTGGCTGCCGCTGCACGGCTACAGCTTCGCCGTGACGCCGCTGTGGGCGGGCATCTACATGCTGCCGCTGACGGCGGGCTTCCTGATTGCCGGCCCGCTCTCGGGCTATCTGTCGGATCATTTCGGGGCACGGCCATTCGCGACCGCGGGCATGATCGCCGCCGCGGTGTCCTTCGCGCTGCTGACCGTGCTGCCGGTCGACTTTTACTACCCGGCATTCGCGGCATTGCTCCTGCTCAACGGCCTCGGCATGGGACTGTTCTCGGCGCCGAACCGGGCCGGGATCATGAACAGCCTGCCGGCGGACCAGCGCGGCGCTGGCGCCGGCATGGTGATGACGTTCCAGAACGCAGGCATGGTGCTGTCCATCGGCAGCTACTTCACGCTGATCGTCATCGGGCTGTCCGGTTCGCTGGCCCAGGCCATGCTGAGTGGCCTGACGACGCATGGCGTGCCGGCCGCGGCGGCCGCGCGGGTCGCGCGTCAGCCGCCGGTCGGGGTGCTGTTCGCGGCGCTGCTCGGCTACAACCCGATCCGGGCGCTGCTCGCACCGACCGGCGTCCTGGCTCGGCTGCCGGCCCGGACCGCGGCCAGCCTCACCAGCCGCGG
Source organism: Actinomycetota bacterium (assembly GCA_027314515.1). Classification (GTDB taxonomy): domain Bacteria; phylum Actinomycetota; class Actinomycetes; order Streptosporangiales; family Streptosporangiaceae; genus JAJYUU01. The sequence goes on along the minus strand of DAHVAR010000164.1, from coordinate 8,227 downwards.
TTTCTTCCCCGCGCTGATCGCGCACCCGTTCGCCACCGGCCTGCGCGGCGCCTTCGCGTTCTCCTTCGCCGCCATGGTGGTCGCCGCTGCCGCGTCCTGGCTGCGCGGCGGGAAGTACCACGCGGCCGAACCGGCGCCGGGCCGGGCGACGCGGGCCGCGGTGCCCGCCCCGGCTCCGGCGCGAGCCACGGCCGGGCTGTCCCCGGACGACCTGGCTGAGGACTTGGCCGGGCAGGTCGGCCGCTGGCGGGAGCGGGCGATCCGCGCAGATGCTGCCAAGCTGGTCGTCGCGATCTCGGGCGCGTACGGGGCCGGCGGTGCGGTGCTCGGCCCGGTGGTGGCGCGCCGCCTCGGGCTGCCGTTCCTGGACCGTGTCATACCTGCCGAGGTCGCGGAGGCGCTGCGCACGCCGGTGTTGGCTGCCGCCGAACACGACGACCGTTCGGAGGCGGGCATGGAGCGGCTGATCTCGGCGATGGCCCGCGGCTCGGCCCTGTACGGCAGCGGGGTGCTGCAGCGCGAGGACGCGCTCTGTGATGAGCGCACCTTCCAGCTGGCAACCGAACTCGTGCTCTGGCAGATGGCGGCCGAGACCGGCGGGGTGGTTCTCGGCAGGGCCGCGACCGTGGTGCTGGCCGCCCACCCTCGCGTGCTGCGGGTCCGGCTGGGTGGCCCGGTGGAGCGGCGAATCGCCCAGGCGCTCGCGTACGACGGATTCGACCCGGTGACCATGCGGCGGCTGCAGGCGCAGACCGACCGCGCCCGCGACGCTTACACACACCATTTCTATGGCGTGCACCCCGGCGACCCGGCGCTATACGACCTGGTGATCGACGTCAGCCGGTTCGGGTATGCGGCGAGCGAGGAGATGATCGTGCTCGCCGCCCGCGCCAGGCGGCCCTAGATCAGGAACGGCCGCTCGCCGTCGAGTTCGGCGATCACGCGGAGCCGGCCGCCAGCGCGGCCGACCGCCGCTTCACCTCGGCTTCGGAGTCAGCAAAGTAGGTGGCGAGGAACGCGCCGGAGTCGTCAAATATGAGCTCGCCGGCCTCGCCGTTGCCGGGCACGGCGGCGCTGGCCTCGTCGTGCGGCCAGCCGCCAGCTCGCAGTTCGGTCAGCAACTCGCCGGCGAGCCTGATCGCCAGCTGCCGGTGCTCGCTCACCGCGGCGGAGCCGTCCAGCACTGCGAGCAGGGTGACGGTGTCGGCAGGCTCGATGGCGGCCAGGAACCGGATGTCCGCGCCGAGCGGATCCGCGCGCAATTCCAGCAGCCCGGCAGTTACCTCGGCGGCGGCCGAGGCGGCGCTAGGGGCCGGCTGCCTGGCAGCGGTGGCAGGCTCGCCGCTCTCGACTGCCCTGGCGTCGCGGGCCAGGCTCCGCGACAGTCGGGCGGCGACGGCAAGGGCAGCTGCGACCTGCTCCGAGGCTGCCGCGACTTCAGCCTTAGCCGCCGCTAGCTCCGCTCGCACCTGGTCAGGCTCCTCGGGCACGGCGGCCGGCGCAAAGCCGGGATCGAGCAGCGCGAGGAGGATATCCCGAGTCGCGCGCGCGGCGCCGTAGCGGGCTTTCGCTATCTCCTTCATGGTACGGAACGGCTCGACCGCGGCCTGATGGCGCCGCAAGCGCTCGGTCAGCGCGCGTTCGCGCTCGGTGAAGGCTGCTATCTCCTCCGCAGCGAACGGTGCCTGGAACTGCCCGGCCGCCGTGACCCGAGTCCGCGCCTCATGGCCGAAGCCGCCGGCCTCTGCTGCCTGCCGCCGCAGCCGTTGCAGCGATCGCGGCGCCCGTCTCGAGCGCGGCGAGCCGCCTGGGGGAGCCAGGCCGGGCTGCGCGGAGATCGGTGAACCAGTCGCCGAGCTCCGCGCTCATCCGTAGCTTGCGGCTCATCACCCGCGCCGTCCGGCTAGAGGGCTTCGCTCACGTCCAGGTCGAGGCGGTACTTGGCGATGGCCTGTGCGACGGCTTCCGGCTTGACCTCGCCCGTCCGGGCGAGCTGGGACAGCACGGCGACCGTGATCGACTCCGCGTCCACGTGGAAGAACCGGCGGGCGGCAGGCCGGGTGTCGGAAAAGCCCCAGCCGTCGGTGCCGAGCGAGGTGAACGGCGCCGGAACCCAGCGGGCGATCTGGTCCGGGACGGCCCGGATCCAGTCGCTGACCGCGACGACCGGCCCCGGATGCCCGTCCAGCGCCCTGGTCACGTAGGGGACCCGGTGCTCGGCCTCGGGCTGAAGCATGTTCCATTCTTCGCACCGCAGGGCCTCGCGGCGAAGCTCGGTCCAGGACGTCGCGGACCAGGCCCCGGCCCGGACGCCCCAGTCCTCGGCGAGCAGCCGCTGGGCCTCTAGCGCCCAGCGCAGCGCCACCCCGGAGGCGAGGATCTGCGCCTGCGGGGGCGCGCCCGTGCTGGACACGCCGCCCGGCGAGCCATTCCCGGCCGGCTCGGGAGCGGCGCTGTAGCGGTACAGGCCGGCCAGGATGGCCCGTTCCAGTGCATCCCGGCCGCCCTCGTAGTCAGCCGGCTCGGCCGGCTGCACGTACGGCTCGTTGTACACCGTCAGGTAATAGAAGATGTCCTCCCCGTCCGGGTGCTCAGGGGTGGAGCCGTACATCCGGCGCAGCGCGTCCTTCACGATGCACGCCATCTCGTACGCCCAGGCCGCGTCGTAGCTCACGCATGCCGGGCTGACCGAGGCGAGCAGCACCGAGTGGCCGTCATTGTGCTGCAGGCCCTCGCCGGTCAGCGTGGTGCGGCCCGCGGTCGCGCCGAGCAGGAAGCCGCGGCCGAGCTGATCACCCATCGACCACATCTGGTCGCCGGTCCGCTGGAAGCCGAACATCGAGTAGAAGATGTAGACGGGGATCATGTGCGTGCCGTGGGTGGCGTAAGCGGTGCCCGCGGCGGCGGTGGACGCCATCGCGCCCGCCTCGCTGATTCCCTCGTGCAGGATCTGGCCGCGGGCCGACTCCTTGTAGGAGAGCAGCAAGTTGCGGTCCACGGCCTCGTACGTCTGCCCCTGCGGGTCATAGATCTTGGCGGTGGGGAACAGCGAGTCCATGCCGAACGTGCGGGCCTCGTCCGGGATGACCGGCGCGAAGCGCGCGCCGATCTCCGGGTCCTTCATCAGGTCCTTGAGCAGGCGCACGAAGGCCATCGTGGTAGCGACCGGCTGCTTGCCCGAGCCGCGGCGCAGCTCGTCGTAGACCGAGTCGCCCGGCAGCGTCAGCGGCCTGGCCCGCACCGCCCGCTTCGGCAGGTATCCGCCCAGTGCCGCGCGGCGCTCGCGCATGTACTGGATCTCTTCGGACTTCTCGCCCGGATGGTAGTAGGGCGGGAGTTCGGCCTCTAGCGCGGTGTCCGGGATCTCCAGGTACAGCCGGTCGCGGAACTCCTTCAGCTCGGCGACGGTCAGCTTCTTCATCTGGTGGGTGGCGTTGCGGGCCTCGAAGTCGGGGCCGAGCGTCCAGCCCTTGATCGTGTGCGCCAGGATCACGGTCGGCTGGCCGACGTGCTCGGTTGCCGCCTTGAACGCGGCATAGACCTTGCGGTAATCGTGGCCGCCGCGAGACAGGTTCCGGATCTCGTCGTCGGACAGGTGCTCGACCATGGCCCGCAGCCGCAGGTCGCCGCCGAAGAAGTTCTCCCTGGTGTAGGCGCCGGACTCGACCGCGTACGTCTGGAACTGGCCGTCGGGCGTGGTGTTCATCTTGTTCACCAGGACGCCGTCGGTGTCCTTGGCCAGCAGCGGGTCCCAGTCGCGGCCCCAGATGACTTTGATCACGTTCCAGCCGGCTCCGCGGAAGGAGGCCTCGAGCTCCTGGATGATCTTGCCGTTGCCGCGCACAGGACCGTCCAGGCGCTGCAGGTTGCAGTTGATGACGAAGGTGAGGTTGTCGAGCTCTTCGCGGGCGGCCAGCCCGATGGCGCCGCGCACCTCGGGCTCGTCGGTCTCGCCGTCGCCGAGGAAGGCCCAGACGTGGGACCGGCTGGTGTCCTTGAGCTGCCGGGCCAGCAGGTAGCGGTTAAACCGGGCCTGGTAGACGGCATTGATGGCGGACAGGCCCATGGAGACCGTCGGGAACTCCCAGAAGTCCGGCATCAGCCGCGGATGCGGGTAGGACGGCAGCCCGCCGCCAGGATGCGAGAGCTCCTGGCGGAAGCCGTTGAGCTGGTCCTCGGTTAGCCGGCCTTCCAGGAACGCCCGCGCGTAGATTCCCGGAGCCGCATGGCCCTGGAAGTAGACCTGGTCGCCGGACTCGCCGTGGTCCTTGCCGCGGAAGAAGTGGTTGAAGCCGACCTCGTACAGGCTGGCCGCGGAAGCATAAGTGGCGATGTGGCCGCCGACGCCGAGGCCAGGGCGGTTCGCGCGGCTGACCATGATCGCGGCGTTCCACCGTATATATGCGCGAATACGCCGTTCGATGTACTCGTCGCCGGGGAACCACGGCTCGCGCTCGGGCGGGATGGTGTTGATGTAATCGGTACTCCGCAGACCTGGCACGCCCACCTGCTGCTCGCGCGCGCGCTCCAGCAAGCGCAGCATGACGTACCTGGCACGGGCGCGGCCATGGGTCCGGACGACGTCATCGAAGGACTCCACCCACTCCCTGGTCTCTTCCGGATCGATGTCCGGGAGCTGGGTTGGCAGCCCGTCGCTGATGATGGAAAAGCGCTGGCGTCCGGAGGCCACGAGTACTTCCTCGCATTCCGCGGGCGGGCAGGCCGGCGGGCGCTGTTCGGAATCCTGAGGCGGGTCCGGGCTCGGCCGGGGCGCTGCTCGCCACGTCATAGGCGGACATAGCCGGGGCGGCTAGGTCCAGTCGGATGGTGCTGTCCTAATTCTCGCCGGCCCTGGAGGTAAACGCATAACTACCGCCCGGTAACCGGGCCGCCGGCGTGCTCGCTCGGTTGGCGCATATGGTCTGTAACGCCCGATATCAGGCTGCCGAAGCCGCCGGGCGGCTGTTCAGGCGACTCGCTGGGCAGGCGATTTCGCTCTGAGCACTAATTGTGACTTGCGCACCGAGCCGACCCAGTGTGAACTGTCCGATCAAGAGCAGCGACAATGCTGCGGCTGTGTAGCCGGCGTCCGAGGCGGGCATGTGCCCAGATCTAGGGGTTCGGCGGCCGCCGGGGCAGAAAGGATCAGGAGGACTTCAGTGAGCGCGACCGCGGGTCAGGCGCAGGACCAGCGCGACCTGGCCGAGAGGCTCGGCATCAAGCCAGGCCACGTGGTGCAGGAGATCGGGTACGACGATGACTGTGACGAGGCCCTTCGCGACTCAGTCGTGGCGCTCGAAGGCACCGAGCTCGTCGACGAGGACTACGACGGCGTCGTCGATGGTGTCCTGCTGTGGTGGCGGGACGGCGACGGCGACCTCGGCGATTCCCTGGTCGACGCGCTCACGCCGCTGGCCGACGGCGGCTATATCTTGCTGCTCACGCCCAAGGCAGGGCGGGATGGCCACGTAGAGCCGAGCGAGATCGGGGAGGCTGCGCCAACCGCCGGCCTGTCCCAGACATCGACCGTGAGCGCCGGCCGTAACTGGTCAGGCACCCGGCTGGTGGCACCTAAGGCACGCCGCTGAGTCACTGACGGCCATCCGGCGCCGGCCCTGTGCCGCGCTGCTGACACACTGAGTCCGTCCAGGGAATGCGGCCAGGCGGCCGCCCGGGCCCTGGCGAGTCGCGGCTACGGCCCGTTTCCCAGAAGTTTCTCGCTGAGAGGACCAGGACATGGCGGTGGAGGTCGGCGAACAGGCCCCGGATTTCGAGCTCAAGGACGCCCACGGCAACCCGGTGACACTGTCGGGCTTCCGCGGCAGCAAGAACGTCGTGCTGGTGTTCTACCCGCTCGCGTTCAGCGGCGTCTGCAGCGGTGAGATGTGCGCGATGCGGGACGACTTCCCGGAAGTGGCCAGGGAGGACGTCGAGCTGCTGACGGTCTCGGTGGACTCGATGTTCGTGTTGCGCACGTGGGCGGAGCGGGAACATTTCGATTTCACAATGCTCGCCGACTTCTGGCCGCACGGCGCCGTTGCCAGGGCCTACGGTGTGTTCGATGACAAGATGGGCGTCGCCACCCGTGGCACGTTCATCATCGACAAGACCGGCATCGTGCGGTGGAAGGTCGTTAATCCCATCCCGCAAGCACGAGAGATCGCCGACTACCAGAAGGCGCTCGCCGAGCTGGACTAGCTTCGCGCTGGTCTGGTGATGCGGCGGATCCTGGCGAGCCCGGCAGAATCGGGACAGGCGGCTGGATGCCCTGTTATCGGTGCGGAACCCGGCAGGTTGACCCTGACCGGGGCGAGAGCCCCTGGCGGCGCGGCGTCCGCGGCGATCGCCAGGTCCTGATCTGCCCGGGCTGCCAGACTGCGGCCGACTGGGCAGCCGAGCTGGATCGCTGCCAGGTGTGCGCCAGCATCCGCCTGGTGCGCAGGCTCGGTGAGGTGGAGTGCCGGGACTGCGGCGCGGTCGGCCAGCGGGCCGAGGCGGGTGGCAGTGACGGCAGTATGGCCGACGGCGCGGCGGCGGGCCTGGCCGACGAGGTCGAGCGGGCACTGGCGAAAGTGCTCGGGCCCAGCAGGCAACGGCCGCCGTACGCGATGTCGTGACTGACGCGGCGCTGGTCGGCCGGCTGCTGGATGAGTACCACGAACGGTCGGTCCAGCCGGCGGACATCAGCGCCGTGGCGGGCTCTGAGCACGAAGCGCGCGTTACCTACCTGCTGACTCTGCCGGGCGGCTTCAGGCAGGTCATCCGGGCTTTCCGGGCCGATGCTCCGGTGCCGGTGCAGGGCCGCGACCTGGGCAGCCCGGCCGGCCTGACCGTGGCGGACTGGCTGCTCGGGCGCGCGCACACGCTCGCCTGGCTTGAGGCGGCGGCCTACCCGGCACCGCGGCCGATGCGGACCAGGACCGGAGAGCTGATCGGCGTCGCGGGCCCATGGCTGACCTGGGCCACCTCGTTTGCCGAGGGTGAGGTGCTGCTGCCGACGCTGAGCCAGCTCCGGGGCCTCGGCGTGACCCTCGGGCGGCTGCACTCGGTCGCCCCGTGGCCCGCCCTGCCGTCCGGGCGCGGCGACGGGGCCGATCTGTCGCCACGGCACCCGGCAGTCGCCGGGCGGGCCACGTTGGCCCGGCTAGACGCGGTGGACGGGCTTGTCCCGGCGGCCTGGCAGGCGCTGCATGCGGACTGCCGGCAGACCGCGGAGACGGTGCTCGCAGCGGCCGGGTCGTGCGCGGTGACCGTGGTGCACGGCGAGGTGTGGGCGCGTAACGCGGTCCAGGCTGATGGCGGCCCGGTGACGCTGATCGACTGGGAGGCCGGCGGCCTCGGCCTGGCCGTCCTGGACCTCGGCCACTGCTTGCTGGAATGCCACCTGGATGCGGCCGTGCCCGACGATCAGCCCGAAGCCTGGCTTATCGCGCCGGACGAGGACCGGCTCGCGGCAGTGGCGACGGGCTACGCAAGCGCCCGCCGGCTGGCCTGGGCGGAGCTGTCGCTGCTGCCCGCCGCAGTCAGGTTCGAAGCCGCCGTGGTTGGGTCGGAGTATCTCGAACTGGCACTGCTGTCCGGCGTCAGCGGCCCGGCGATGGCCGCCCGCCTCGACCGGCTGCAGAACCGGATGGCCGTCGCGGACGAGGTGGCCGAGCTGGCGCTGGAGCACCTTGACACCTGACCGGCAAGATACACCTGGTGTGCGGGCCGTCACCGTGCTGGACGACCGGCGCGGGTGCTCCGCGCTCTGTCAGCGGGAGCTAGAGCTTGCCGCCGGCGCAGCGCTGACCGGCGGCGCAGCGCTTGCCGGCCAGGCGGGCGGTATGGGTGAAGCGTGGTACGTGATCAGCGGATCCGGAACTCTTGCCGTGGCCGGGCAACGGGTCGCGCTGCAGCCGGGAACCGCGGTGTGGATGAAGCGCGGTGAGCAGTACCAGGGCTGCGCGGAAGCCGCCGGCCTGAAGGTCGTTGCGACAGAGATCCGGGCAGGTTCGCCAGCCGACGATACCGGTCCGCCGGTCCGCGTGGCGACGCTCGCGGACTGCGTTCCGGAGCGTACCGGGGACCGGGAGTTCAGCGTTCTGCTGAGCGCCGGCCCGGCGGGGAACCTGGCTATCACGCATTTCGTCGGCGTGATCCCGCCCGGGCGCGCGCCTGCCCATCATCACACCTACGACGAGGCCGTCTACGTTCTCGATGGCGAAGGCGAGGCCCACGTGGCCGG
>DAHVAR010000163.1 GCA_027314515.1 Actinomycetota bacterium | reverse complement strand
CCGCCTCGTAGCACTGGATCGTCGTACCCGACCTGCACGCTGCCGCCAGCGCGGCAATAACCCGGCCTGATGCCTCCCGGACTCTTGCTGCCTCCATGCGAATCGACCTTTCTGATCGTCACGAACAGATAAGGCGATTCTCCGCAGCGTTATGTGGCCGCAACCAGCCCGCGCGGCTCAGCTACCAGCACAGATGCTGCTGCGGCCACATAACCCGGCCGTCCACATATTGACGAAAGGTGTGCGGGCTGACCCGCCGGCCGGCGCGGCCGTCGTCGAGGTGCCCGGCATGCCGGCGCACGATCTTGTAGATGCCGTACCGGGTTAATGCCTGGCCGGCTGCGGTGCGGAACACGGGTGTGCCTGGCGCTGGCGTGGTGTCCGGCAGGCTGAGAAGCTCCGACAGCAGCCGGGCTGTCTGGCGCCACAGCGGGCAGGTCCGCCACTTGTCGCCCTTGCCGTGCAGGCGGGCGAGCGGGTAATCGCCGAGGTCGAGGTCGCCAGCCCGAAGGTCGGCGGCCTCTTGCACCCGCGCGCCGGTGTTGTAAAGGAATAGCAGCAGGGCGCGGTCTCGCAGGGCGAGTCGGCCCTTGCCGGGCAGCGAACGGAACAGAGCCTCGACCTCGTCGCGTTCCAGGAAGCGAGTCTGGGCCGGTGCTGCCCGCTTGGCCGGGATGGCCGCGACCTGCTGGCAGACGCCGAGCATCTGCGGTTCCCGGCTGGCAATGTATTCGAACAGCGTGTGCAGCGCGGCCAGCCGCTGGTTGCGGGTCCGGGCATGGTTGCCGCGGTCGTGCTCCAGGTAGCGCAGGAAGCCGAGGACCCGGTCAAAGGTCAGGTCCTCGACGCTGAGCCTGGAGATCTTCGTGTGCTTGTCGCTGGCGGCGAAGCACAGCAGCAGCCGGATGGTGTCGCGGTAGCTGCGCACCGACGCCGGGCGCAGGCCCTTGACGGTGATCAGGTGGTCGGCGAAGAAGGAGCGGATGAGCGGCCCGAGCGGCCGCGGCCCGGCCATCACCTGCCCTCCGTCCACGCCGGCTGGGCGAACGCTTCGAAGCGGCGGCTGGCCTCGGTCAGCAGCTGCGGGGTGATGGTCAGGTAGACCGCGGTGGAGACCGGGTCGACGTGGCCCATGAACGTGGAGAGGCGGAACAGCTGCTGCTGAGGGTCGGTGCCTTCCCGGTACCAGCGCAGCAGGCAGCCCACCGCGAAGGAGTGGCGCAGGCAGTGCAGGACCGGCGGCGAGACCCCGTCGGGCACCGGGAACGCCAGGTCGGTGACGAGCCGGTGGAATACCTGGCTCGCGCTGCCGGGATGCACGCTGCGCCGGCCGTCGAAGCTGAACAGCGGGGCGTCGCCGCTGCCGCCGCGGCGTTCGGCCTGGCGGGTCAGCAGCCGGCCGACACGCGGCCCGTGCGGGACCAGCCGGCTCTTGCCGAACTTGCCGCCCCGCACCTCCAGGAGCTGACGGCGGGCATCGAGGTCGCCGATGCGCAGGCCGCATGCTTCCCCGGCGCGCAGCCCGAGCCCGTAGCACAAGGCGAAGATGGCGTGGTAGGTGGATCCGCGCCCGCTGGCCCGCGAGTTGTCCGGCAGGGCCGCGGCGGCATCGAGCAGCCGGCGGGCCTGGCCGGTGTCGAACAGGAACGGCAGCCGCCGGCTGGTTTCCCGCCGCCGGGTCGCGTGCAACGGCGAGACATCCAGACGCTGCTGGGTCACGGCCCAGTCCAGGAAGCTGCCGAGGTTGCTGATCAGGTGGTTGAAGCTGCCGGCCCGGTGTCTTGGCCTGGACGCGGCGAACTCATCCAGCAGCCCGGGCGTGAGCTGGCGCAGGCGCGTCACGCCGTGCTGGCCGGCGAAGGCCACCACCAGGCGCATCGTCGCCTCCTCTGTCCGGTACTTGCGGCCAAGGGCCCGCTTGTGAGCCAGGAAGTCGGCGACAGCAGCGGCGAGGTCGTCGGTCATGACAAGACCTCCTCCCCGTCGCCGAGCGCGACCTGGCGCAGCGCCTCGACGGCGACCTTGGCGTAGACCTCGGTCGAGCGGGCCGAGCGGTGTCCGATGAAATCGCCGATGGTCTTGAGCGGGAAGTCCGCATCGACCAGCCGCTGAACCGCCGTTATCTGTACTGGACTTCGCAAAGTGCCTGGTAGATGCCCATTTTCGGAACCGAGGCACGTGAGCCACGTAAGGTCAAAAGCAGCATCGAAGAGAGAAAGACCCTGGTACCGGCCCTGCAGCACGTACCTCACCG
>DAHVAR010000157.1 GCA_027314515.1 Actinomycetota bacterium | reverse complement strand
CAGCCAGCGAGAGCCGGCTCGCGGCGACACGCAACCGAAACGCCTGAGCCACCCCCAGGGGAGATATGCGACCCCATGCCGAGCAAGTTCGCCTGATCGCATTCAGTAACCAGCGGCGAGAGCGCACAGCCGCCGATCTGGGTGGCAGTGTCAAGCTGCCGTCATGCCGTCGATGTCGCTCCGAACGGGCTGATCTGTGCGCTCTTACAGGTCCCCGACACTGCTGACGTCTCACTCACATGCATGTGAGGACGCCGGCGCCCCGGCGCGGAACGTCATCCGATTGCGCCGTGGTCCTCGTCCTGTGACACTGGCCAGCATGTCCGAGCTGTCGCCCCAGGAACATGTCGACGCCCGCATCCTCGCCTACTACGGCTCCGAGTTCGATGAGGGGGATCGCCTCGTCGGCAGATCGGGGCAGGGCGTGCTGGAGTTCGAGCGGACCCAGCAGATCGTGGGCGAGCGGGTGCCCGCAGGCGCTCGCATCATCGACATCGGCGGTGCCAGCGGGCTGCACGCCGCCGCCCTGGCTAAGCGGGGCGCCGACGTACTGCTCATTGATCCCGTGCCAAGGCACGTGGATGCCGCACGCCGCTACGGCACCTTCACGGCCCAGCTGGGCGACGCCCGGTCCCTGCCGGTGGACGATGACAGCTTCGACGCCGCCATGCTCCTCGGGCCGCTGTATCACCTGTGCGATCGTCGCGATCGACTCCGCGCGTGGGGCGAGGCGGTCCGGGTGGTTCGCCCAGGCGGCTGGGTATTCGCAGCCGGCATTGCGAGGCTTTCTGCCATGGCCTGGGTCACGGTGATCGGGCCGTCGATCGAACTGGCCGCCAGCGGCAGGGCGACGTCCAGGTCCCCGTACCCCGAGAAGTGGCGGCGGCTCATCGAGGAGGGCGCTGGCGATCTCAGCCACAACGGCTTCCCCGGTGGCCACTTCCATCTGGCAGACGAACTCGAGGAGGAGGCGCTCGCGGCCGGGCTGCGTGACGTGCGAGTCATCGGGATCGAGGGGCCGGGCGCCCAGGCGATCGAGATCAGCCGGTCACACGACTCGCTGCTGATCGCGGCAGCGCGCACGCTGGCGGAGGCCTTTGAGTCGCAGCCGGGACTGCGCGACCTGAGCCCGCACCTGCTCGCCATGGGCCGCACCTTTGGCCCATGACTCGAGGCCGACGGACGCTGCCGGGCGACGTCCGATCCCCGCCGAGGCTTCCCCGAACAGCTCGGCGTCACCTGCCACCTGTCACGACCGCACATGCCGCCGACAGGGCGATCCATCACATGCCGAGACTATCGATTGCGCCGGGGTTCGTAAGCCCTCGGCGAGTGCCCGTTCAAGTCTGCCGGCGCATCGCCGTCGCAGCAGCCCGCGAGAAGGTCTGTTACAGAGCGTAACCGGCGGCTGGGAATCAGTGCGCACACTCCCGCCGATCTGCGCGGCTCTGCTAGATCCTTCTCGGGCATTGTCCGCTGAGCAGATCAGATCAGATCAGATCAGCATGATCTGGATCGCTCCTGGCAGGATTCGGGTGTATCCAGACAGCAGCCGCGCGAGAACCCCCCGTCACGCTTCGCCCGCCGCGAGGCGACGACACGGCGATTCTGATTGCGGCCCGCGACGACGCCTTCCACCGATGGCTCGGGCCCGGTTCCGATAACCCCAGCCCTGGCGCCTGCATCGTCATCGGCGAGCAGGCAGTTGGGTGGGTCGACTATGACCACGATCGTGACCACGACTGGCTCGGCGACGGCGAGGTGAACGTCGGCTATTTCGTGTTCGCGGAACACCGGGGCAACGGCTACGCGACCTCGGCGGTCGAACTCCTCCTCCAGCACCTTGCGCGGGACACGCAGTACACGGCGGCAACGCTGCTGATCGACCCGGAAAACGAGGCCTCGCTCGCCGTCGCAAGGCGGTGCGGTTTCAACAGGCGGGACGACGTGCGCGGCCAGCGGTACTTCTCCCGGCTTATCAGCCGGTGACGGGCGGCACGCGTCCACTCGGCATGCCAGCATCAAACCATGAACGAAACGACCGAAGGGCAGCTGCGACTTATCCGCAAAGTCATAGCGGTCACGCAGGCCGCCGGTATCTCCGCGTGGCTGTTCGGAGGCTGGGGCCTGGACGCGAGGATCGGCCGGATAACCCGCAAGCACGGCGACGTCGAGTTCTGGGTTCAGCGAACCCACGCCGAGCGATCGAAGGCAGTGCTCTTGGCTGCCGGCGCTACGGCTCTGGCGACTCAGCCGCCTGAGGAGGCATGCGAGTTCACGTGGGACGATGTGCCGTTTAGCACCGCTTACTTCGACCGGCAGCCAGACGGGTCATCCGGTCAGCTCCTCGGGCGATGGTCTGACTGGCTGTTCCCGCCCGGATCCTTCGGCGACGATCCCGGAACGCTCGATGGGATGCCGGTTCTGGCTATGAGCGTCTCCGGCATGCTCGCCATGAAAGAGCAATACCCGCACCTGCGCAACGGCGGGCCGTGGCGGCAGAAAGACATCGCCGATATCGCGGTGCTCCGCGCGCTCGCCGCCGGGGATGGAATCGACAGCCACACCAGAGCGACCTGAGAGAGCCTGGACCGGATATCGCCGCCGACCGCCTCCGAATAGACATTCTGCGTGTCTCCGTGCCCAGCCAGCACCAGCGTCGCCGGAACGAATAATCGGCGATCTGCTGTCGGCCCTGTCCCCTCGACGTCCATCACGCGATGACGCTCCGTGACGAAGATGCAGTGCGATCAGCATCGCCTGTTGATCACCGATCCGTGGTCAGATAATTCGGCCGGTAACAGCTGAGACGGTCAGGACCGCGTTCCCGACCGTACCGTACCGTCGCCGCGGCCCGACCCGATCAAGTCGCGGAGCCGCCGGTACTCCTCGGCGTCGATCTCGCCGCGAGCGAGCCGCTCATCGAGGATGCGGTCGGCGTTGCTGCCCTGCTCCCCCGCCTCTGGCTTGCGGGCAGTACTCCTGACCAGCGCATATATACCCAAAATCAGCAGGCCAAGGACCACGATCATGCCGACCCACCCCAGGGTCGCCTGCCACCACATCCAATGGCCGCCGTACCAGAACATCATGGCCACCACCCCCTCCGCGGCCGACTCCGATATCCACTGCTGGTTCCATCACTACCGGACTCTCCTACGGAACTGCAGGGGCTTCGGTCCTGCGAAGTGCTGACTCAGGACCCGGCCGGTCACTGCGCTCAAGCCGCCGGAGCCAGCTCGGCGCGCCCCGCGCTCAGCTCCCGGCCAGCCGGTAGTCACCGGCCTCATCCAGTGCCGCGCTGATTGCCTCCGGCGACAGCGGCGCGTCGCTGGTGACAGTCACCGACGAGGCCCCGCCGGCCACCAGTTCGACGTTGACCTCGGTGACGCCGAGCCTGGTCAGCTCCTCGGTGACCGCATGCACGCAGTGCTCGCACGTCATCCCGGTCACCGAGTAGGTCATGGTGGTCATTGCGCTTCTCCTCGTGTCTGCCTGCAAGCGGATCAGGACCGCAGCAGCCGGGCAACGCAGTGACCCGGGTGCTGATCCCGCATGGCCCGGGGCCACCGACTGCAGCCCGGCTCTCCCGCCTACGTACTATACCCCGGCATGGTATATGCACCTATTGCGTGCCCGCGGCAACTAGCGGACCCTGGCAGGCATGACAACCAACGGCCGGGCCTCGCCGCACGCCGTTTCCTCACCGGAACGGTGGGTGATCAGCGGACTCACCGTGCAAGCGGCCGGGGTGGCCGGGGCTGCCGCATACGCCTGGATCGCCTTGCGTCACCAGGGCATCGGAGGCCACATCACGGCAGCTACCATCAGGCTGGCGTGGCACGCCGACGTCCACACCCGGACCGGCCTGGCCGTGCTGGCAGCCGGGGCTATCACCTACGCGGCGGGCAGCATCCTGATGGCGCGGCCCTACCTGTCAAGGCCGGTGATGCTGTTCGTGGCCGTCCCCGTCGCCGCGGTCGGCGGCATGCTCGCCCTCGGAGTACTGGTCCTCCTCGTGGCGATCCTGCTCGCCGTGCTGGCCTACGACATTGAGATTCCCCTCGACGTCGGCCGCCGACATGACGGCGGCGCGGGGCCGGACGGGAGACGAAGGCAGCCGTGAGCCCCGACCGCCACCAGCGCCAGGCGCTTCTCCGAGCGGGCCGGGGTAGGCGGCCTCGGCGCGGACCGCGAGACGGTCCGCCTGCCGGCGCAGCAGGAGCACCACGGCGGCGATCACGACAACCGCTGCGCCCGCGAGCACCCCGGTGATGGTCGACGAGGCACGCTGCAGCGCTGCGCCGGCTAGGTAGGACGCCAGCGTGTACGCACCCGCCCAGACGATCCCGCCGAGAGCGTTGGCCGGCAGGAACCGCCGCCACCGCATCTTGCTTGTCCCGGCGAGGAACGCGGCGTAGGTGCGCAGCACGGACACGAACCGGCCGAAGAACACCACTTTGGCGCCATGCCGGTCGAACAAGTACCGGGCGATCTTCAGCTTCCGCTCATCCAGCCGGACCTTGGGCCCGTACCGGCGGGCCAGCGCATACCCGCCCTTGTCGCCGATCCAGTACCCGATGTTGTCACCGACAATCCCTGCCGCCGCGGCGACGGCGAAGATGGCCCACGGGTTCAGGTGGTGGGTGGTGCCGGCGAAGGTGCCTGCGATGACCAGTGCCGTCTCGCCCGGCAACGGCACGCCGAGGCTCTCGATGGCGACCAGCAGGAACAGCGCCCAGTAGCCGCTGGCGAGTATCAGATGGCTGATGTTCACCCGGCGCCTCCCGCCTCGCTGGCCCGCTGCGCCTGGTCAGCGGAGGCGACCTGCTGCCAGCGGTTGGTGATCATCCGCCAGAACACCGCCTCACCTCCCGCCGGCGTAGCGGTGCAGGGCCGCCGCGCTCTTGAACCTGGATCTACCGTGCTCTGGAACTACAGTGCTGTAGATGCTGACAAGAGTAGCCGTGACCGAGACCGCCTGCGCCCGGTCCTCGGCACCAACCGGGGCAAGCCGCATGCCCCGCAGATGATCGCGGCCCGGCGGCGGGAAGGCTATTGCCATGGCGACGCCGATGGGATTCCAGGGTGCGATCTTCGATGTGGACGGCGTGCTCGTCGACTCACCGCACGCCCGCGCCTGGCAAGAGGCGCTCAGTGAACTGATGGCGGGCGAATGGCGGGAAATCCGGCCCCAGACAAGTTACGCCCCAGAACGGTTCACCCAGGCTGTGTACCAGCAGCTGCAGGCGGGCAAGCCGCGCCTGGCGGGTGCCAGGGCCGCGCTGGAGTACTTCGGCGTGCCGGACTCCGACCGCCTCGCCGAGCGCTATGCCGAAGTCAAGCAGGAGCACGTGGTCAGGCTCATCGACGATGGCCAGTTCACCGCATTTCCCGACGCGCTGCGCTTCATCCTTGCCGTCAAGGGCGCGGGAATCCCGGTCGCGGCGGCCTCGTCGTCGAAGAACGCGAAGCTGTTCCTGCGCCAGATCCGGCTGGACACCTTTGCCGCCGAGCAGCGGCTGGACTACCCGTTCCTGCACCAGGGCATGACGCTGCTCGATCTGTTCGACGCTGACACCTCCGGGCGGGACATAGCGCGCGGCAAGCCGGACCCGCTTATCTTCCTGACCGCGGCTAACGAACTCGGCGTCCCGCCGAGCCGCTGCTTCGTCGTAGAGGACGCCGCAAGCGGGGTCCAGGCGGCCAAGGCTGGCGGGATGTCCGCCCTCGGCGTTGCCCGCCTCGGTGACGAGGAACTGCTCGTCAAGGCCGGCGCTGACCTGGTCGTCAGCTCGCTCGACCATGTCCTGACGGCGGCGCTGGCCGATGGCCGGCTGGAACGGCGCGGTTTCGCGGCCGAACTCACGCGGCGGGAGCGGGAGCGGCCGCCTAGTGCCTGGACGCTGGTCTACGACGGGTTCGAGCCCGATCACCAGGGGCTGCGCGAGGCGCTGTGCGCGCTGGGAAACGGGTATTTCGTGACCCGCGGCGCGCTGCCCGAGGCGCGCGCCGACCAGATCCATTACCCGGGCACGTACGTGGCGGGCCTGTACAACCGCTTGCAGACGCAGATCGCCGGCCGGGTGGTCGAGCACGAGGATCTGGTCAACGTGCCGAACTGGCTGCCGCTGTCGTTCCGGGTAGCCGGCGGGTCATGGTTCGACATGCGGGAGGACCAGGTCCTGGAGCACCGGCTTGAGCTTGACGTCCGGCGCGGCATTCTCACCAGGAGCATGCGCTTCCAGGACGCCGACGGCCGCCGCACCAGCATGGTCCAGCGGCGCCTGGTCAGCATGAAGGACCCCCACCTCGCGGCCCTGGAAACGGTGTTCACCGCCGAGAACTGGGCGGGGACGCTCGAGGTCAGGTCCGGGCTGGACGGACGGGTCGCCAACGCCGGGGTCAGGCGCTACCGCGAACTGAACGGCCGCCACCTGTCGGTGCTGCACGCGGCGCAGGCCGACAGCGACACCATCGAGCTGCAGGCCGAGACTAGCCAGTCGCACGTCCGGATTGCACTGGCCGCCCGGACCAGGGTGTTCGCCGACGGCAGGCCGGTTACTCCGGACCGCCGGCTCGTCACCGAGCCCGGCTTCGTCGCCCATGCGCTGGCCCTGAATCTCGGCCAGCAGCAGCCGGTCCGGGTTGAGAAGGTCGCAGCGCTCTATACCTCGCGGGACCGGGCCATCTCCGAGAGCCTGCTGTCAGCGCGCCTTGCCGCGAAGACAGCGCCTGGTTTCGGCCGGCTGGCGCGATGGCACGCGGAGGCGTGGGACACGCTGTGGGATCGGTTCGACGTAGAGATCGACAGCGCCAACGAGTGGGTGGAGACGGTGCTGCACCTGCACGTGTTCCACCTGCTGCAAACCGTGTCACCCCATTCCAGCTACCTGGACGTCGGCGTGCCCGCCCGCGGTTGGCACGGCGAGGCATACCGCGGCCACGTCTTCTGGGATGAGATGTTCGTCTTCCCGTTCCTCAGCCTTCAGCGGCCATGGCTGGCAAGCGCGCTGCTTGACTATCGCCGTGAGCGCCTCGGCGCGGCCAGGGCCGCGGCAAGTGCGGCGGGATACGACGGTGCGATGTTCCCGTGGCAGAGCGGCAGCGACGGACGCGAGGAGACACAGCGCTGGCACCTGAACCCGGTATCCGGCCGATGGCTGCCCGATCATTCTCACCTGCAGCGGCACGTCAACATCGCGGTGGCCTACAACGTGTGGCAGTACTACATGATCACCGGCAGCATCCAGTTCCTGCGGTTCCAGGGTGCCGAGATGCTGATCGAGATCGCACGCCTGTGGGCCAGCATCGCGACCTACAACCGCCGGCTGGACCGGTACGAGATTCTCGGCGTCATCGGACCCGACGAATACCACGACGCCTACCCCGGCAGCCAGACGCCCGGCGTGAACAACAACACCTATACCAACCTGATGGCGGTATGGGTGCTGCTGCGCGCGCTGCAGGCACTGGACGAGCTGCCGCCGCACTACCGGCACGAGGTGCTCAGCGAACTCGGGCTCGCCGCGGGCGAGCTGGACCGATGGCGCGACATCGCGACGAAGATGCGCATCGTGTTCACCCGGGACGGCATGCTTGCCCAGTTCGAGGGCTACGACCAGCTCGAGGAGTTCGACTTCGCCGGCTACCGCGCCCGCTATGGCAACATCCGGCGGCTGGACCGGCTGCTCGAGGCCGAGGGTGACAGCGCCAACCGGTATCAGGTCTCCAAGCAGGCGGACGTCCTGATGCTGCGGTACCTGCTACCCAGCGACGAACTGCAAGACCTGCTCCGCGGGCTGGGCTACGACGTGACAGCAGAGCAACTGGCGCAAACCGTCGATTACTATCTCGCCCGGACCGTCGACGGCTCGACGCTGAGCGGCGTGGTCACCTCCTGGGTGCTGGCCCGGAAGAACCCGGCCGAGGCGTGGCGCTGCCTGCTGGCGGCGCTGAACAGCGACGTCGCGGACGTCCAGGGGGGAACGACCGCCGAGGGCATCCACCTGGGCGCGATGGCGGGCACGATCGACATCGTCCTGCGCTGCCTGACCGGCATGCTGGCACGCGCGGACATGCTGAGATTCGACCCGCTGCTGCCGGCTGAGGTCAAGCAGCTCCGGTTCAGCGTCCATTACCGCGGCAACCGGCTCGACATCAGCCTTGCTCCCGACCACATGTCGGTCACCTGCCGGCCTGGCCGCGCAGCGCCCGTTACCGTCATGGTCAGGGAGGAAACGACGACGCTCGGGCCGGGCGAGAGCGCGGAGTTTCCGCTCTAGCCGGGCGGCCCGAGGGCGCCGCCGGCGCCGCGGGACGGCCGGCACCTGCGGTCCGGACCTTTGCCCCTGGCCGGGGCCTGCCCGGCTGGCAGAGCATCGATGCGGAGAGAGGAGCACAGTCATGCAAGCTGCAGTGGGCGACACCCTGACAGTCAAGGCAGTGCACCAGGGCGAGGCAGACCGGCACGGCAAGATCATCGAAGTACACGGCCAGCACGGCGAACCGCCCTACCTGGTGCGGTGGCAGGACGACCATGAGAGCCTCTTCTTCCCCTCGTCCGGCACCATGGTCGAGCATCACCCGGCGCGCGCGCATGCCGCGCACTAGCGGGCCCAGCTCGCGGTAACCGGCTTTCGCGCCGCGGGCGCGGGAAGGATGACCGAGTGGCCGGTCGCCGTCAGAGGGTAACGGGGCAGGCATGACGGAGCCGTTTGCCGACGTGGCGGAGACGCATTCGGCAGTCGTGTACTTTGCCGGGAATCGGGCTTTCAAGCTGAAGAAGCCGGTGAAGCTACCCTTCCTGGACTTCAGCACGCCGCAGGATCGCGCCGCCGCCTGCGCCCGCGAGACCGAGCTCAACCGCCGGTTCGCTCCCGATGTGTACCTGGGGGTCGCGGAGGTGCGGGGCCCGGACGGTCAGGTCTGCGATCACCTCGTGGTGATGCGCCGGATGCCGGCCAGCCGGCGGCTGTCCGCGCTCATCGAGACCGGTGAGCCGGTAGGCGACGCGGTAGGTGATACGGTAGGCGACACGGTAGGCGACGCGGTAGGCGACGCGGTACGCCAGGTCGCGCGGATCGTCGCGGCCCAGCACGCGGCGGCCGCCCGCAGCGGCCAGATCAGCCAGCAGGGCAGCCGGGACGCGACCCGGCGACGCTGGCACGACAACATCGGCGAGTTCCGCGCGGTCGCCCGCGACGACCTGGTCCCTGAAGCCGCGATCGACGAGGCGGCACGGCTCGCGGAGAGGTTCCTGGCCGGCCGCCGGCCGCTGTTCGACGCGCGGATCCGCGATGGCCGTGTCCTGGACGGTCACGGTGACCTGCTGGCCGGGGACATCTTCTGCCTCGACGACGGGCCCCGGATCCTGGACTGCCTGGACTTCGATGACAAGCTTCGCTGGCTGGATGGCCTGGACGACGCCGCGTTCCTGGCCATGGACCTGGAACAGCGCGGCGCACCGGGCCTGGCCGAGCAGTTCATCCGCTGGTACAGCGAGTACTCCGGCGATCCGGCCCCGGCCGCGCTGCGTCACCACTACGTCGCTTACCGCGCTATCGTCCGCGCTAAGGTCTCCTGCATCCGGGCCCGCCAGGGCGACGGTACCGCTGCAAGCCAGGCCCGCCATCTGCTCGCCGCTGCCCTCCGGCACCTGCGCGCGGGCGCTGTCACCCTGGTGCTGGTCGGCGGCCCGCCCGGCACCGGCAAGTCCACCCTGGCCGGCGCCATCGCCGACCGACTCGGGTTCACCGTCCTGCGCAGCGACCGGATCCGCAAGGAACTAGCCGGGATCGAGCCGGGCCACCACGTCACCGCCGGGTTCGGGGCCGGCATCTACACCGCGTCATGGACCGAGCAGACGTACGCCTCGCTGCTCAGGCGCGCCGCCGGCCTGCTCAGCCGTGGCGAGTCGGTCGTGCTTGACGCGACCTGGACGTCCGCACGCCACCGGCAGGCGGCAGCGGCCGCGGCCGGCCAGGCCGCCGCCGACCTCGTTCAGCTGCGCTGCTCTGCCCCGCTGAGGATGACCGCCAGTCGCATCGCCAGCCGGACGGCAGGCAACTCCGACGCGACGCCGGCGATCGCCGAGCGGCTGACCGCCGGCTTCGAACCATGGCCCGAGGCACAGATCATCGACACCGCCAGCCAGCCGGAGCCCGCGGACAGCTCGCCGCGCGATCCGGTCCGGCTGGCGCTTCAGGTCATCCGACCGGATGGACCTGAGCATGTCTGGCGCCCGATCCGTCCCTACATGACACCGGACTGACCGGTCAGCTCAGATGACCGCTCGCCCCGGCTGCAAGCCGTCCCGCCATCGGAAGCCGGCCCGGCTGGCGAAGGGCGGTCAGCCCGGCAGGTAGCGTCACCATGCGGCAGGAAGCGTCACGATGAGGGAGCCGATCATGGCTGGTGATCTGGGCGAGGCGTTCTGGAACGAGCGGTACGGCGGCCAGGCCAGGGTGTGGAGCGACAGCCCCAACAAGTACCTGGTCAGCGAGACGGCGGAGCTGACGCCGGGCCGCGCCCTGGACGCGGGCTGCGGTGAAGGGGCCGATGCAATCTGGCTGGCCGAGCACGGCTGGCTGGTCACGGCCGTCGACTTCGCCAGTGCCGCCTTGCAGCGGGCAGCCGAGCATGCCCGCGAGCGCGGCCCCGGCGTGGCAGCGCGCATCACCTGGGCCCGTCACGATCTCACCGACTTCGACCCTGGCCCACTGGGCTACGACCTGGTCACCGCCCAGTACGTGCACCTGCCATCCGCAGTTCGCCCGGCCGCGTTCGGGCGGCTCGCGGCGGCCGTCGCGCCGGGCGGCACGCTGCTGATCGTCGGCCACCACGTCACCGACCTGCAGACCGCCATTCCCCGGCCGCAAGACCCGGACCGCTACTTCACCGGTGACGAGCTGGTCATGGTGCTCGAACCCGGCGAATGGCAGGTGGTAAGCAACGCCGTCCCCGAGCGGTTCAGCACGGACCCCGACGGCCGCCCCGTGGGCGTCCACGACGTGGTCTTCCGCGCCCGCCGTGGCGCCTCAGCCGTGCCCGGCTGAGGCGAAGAGTAGCCGGACCCCGCGTCAGAAGCGCCGCCGCCCAGTGCGCGCGGAGAACTCCGCGAGCAGGCAGAACCGGTCGCCGCGGATCAGGGTCGTCCGCCATTCGACCGGCCTGCCGGCGGCGTATCCGAGCCGGCTGATCGCCAGCGCGCCAGTGGACGCGCCGATGCCGAGCAGGCGCTGCTCCGCCTTCGTCGGCACCACTCCGGTGATCTGCTCTCGCCCGCCGTCGATGCGCACGCCGCTCCTGGCCTCGAGTTCGTCGTAAAGCGCGACATGGGTGAAACTTGCCCCCAGCAGAGCGGCACCCACGTCACCGGGCAGCCACACGGTATCCAGCGCGAGCGGCTCGTCGCCAGCCAGCCGCAGCCGCTCGAGCCTGAACAGCGGAGTCGACGCCTCCAGCCCGAGCCGGTCGGCAACCACGCCGTCAGCACGCAGGCCGGCGGACCTGACCACGCTGGTCTGCCGCAGCCCGGCCGCCTCGACCGGGGTGAACAGCGAGTACACGGTACCAAGCGGCTGGGCGATCTGGCCGGCGAGCCGCGGGCGTCGTCCCCGTTCGGCCAGCACCACGCCATCCGTCCGTAGTTCGGCGAGGGCAGCCCGGACCGTCTGCCGGCTGACGCGGTAGTCCGCCACCAGTGCCATCTCGCCGGGAAAGTCCAGGTCGAACGCACCTGCCTGCAGCCGCCGCAGCAGGTCAGCACGAAGTTGCGCCCACAACGGGGTCGGGCTGCGGCGATCCAGCGGCCCCGCGACGGCAGCAGTGCGGGCAACGTCCGGGGTCATCAGTCTCCCTTCCGCTGTCGCCGGCCACCGGCCACGGCCTTGAGCAGGAGCCTTGCCTCCCCGTACGAATGATCGTACATTTGACCGATCGAGCAGCCTACCCTTCGGGAGGATGCTGGCCATGGTCGAAGTGATCCCGATTGAGACGCCGACTCTCGGTGACCGCAGCTATCTGGTGCACGACGGGAACGTGGCCGTCGTCATCGACCCGCAGCGCGATACCGACCGGATAACGGCGCTGGCCGGCACGGCAGGCGTACGCATCACGCACATCGCCGAGACTCACATCCACAACGATTACGTCAGCGGCGGCCTGGCGCTGTCCCAGCAGGCTGGTGCCGCCTACCTGGTCAATGAGGCCGACCCGGTGCGCTTCGAGCGCACCTGCGTGAGGGACGGCGAGATCATCGAGATCAGCCCCCACATGCGGCTGCACGTACTGGCCACGCCCGGCCATACCTTCAACCACCTGAGCTACGCGCTGGAGTCGGCCGGGTCGATGGGCGCGGTGTTCACCGGTGGATCTCTGCTCTTCGGCTCGACCGGCCGTCCCGACCTTCTCGGGCCGGACAACACCAGGCCGCTGGCGCACGCGCAGTACGCATCCGCCCACCGGCTGGCGCGGGAGTTGCCGGATACCGCTCAGATCTACCCGACGCACGGGTTCGGCAGCTTCTGCGCCGCGACCCAGGCTCAGGCAGCCTGGTCCACCATCGCCAGGGAGCAGCAGGTCAACCCGGTGCTGACCATGGCCGAGCAAGCCTATGTCGACTCCCTGCTGGCGGGGCTGGACGCCTACCCCACGTACTACGCGCAGATGGGGCCGGCCAACCTCGCCGGACCCGACGCGGCCGATCTCACCCCTCCCCGGCCGGCCGACCCGGCAGAGATCCGCCGCCGCATCGACGCTGGCGAGTGGGTCGTCGACCTGCGCAACCGCATCGCGTTCGCGGCCGGATTCCTGCCCGGATCATTCTCCTTCTCACTCGACGGCAGCTTCGCCAGCTATCTCGGCTGGGCGATGCCGTGGGGCACGCCGCTGACGCTGCTCGGCGGGACAGCCGAGCAGGTCGCGCAGGCCCAGCGCGAACTGGTTCGGATCGGGATCGACCGTCCGGTCGCAGCGGCCTCGGGCGGGCCGCAGGCCTGGGCAGCCGGGCAGGATCTCGCCACGATGCGGCTGGCAAAGTTCGGTGATCTGGCCGCCGCGATGGCGGGGTCGGGCGGTCAGGAGGGCGTCCTCGTCCTGGACGTTCGCCGTCGGCTGGAGTGGCAGGACGGGCACGTCGCTGGCGCGATGCATATCCCGTTCAGCCAGTTGCCCGGCCGGGTTGAGGAGATCCCGGCCGGGGACGTATGGATCTACTGCCACACCGGCTACCGCGCTGTCGTTGCCGCTTCGATGCTGGCGGCCGACGGCCGCCGGGTGATCAGCGTCGATGACGACTTCGCCAATGCCGAGGGGGCGGGGCTACCCATCTTGCGCAGTCAGCCGAAGGAGTTAACGCGATGAGCGCAGCCGGCACCGAGCACCACAAGATCCTGATCATCGGCGGCGGGACCGCCGGGATCACGACGGCCGCCCGGCTGGTCCGGGCCGGCCAGCCGGACATCGCCGTCATCGAGCCGTCCAGCCAGCATTACTACCAGCCGTTGTTCACGCTCGTCGGCGGCGGTCGCGCGCCGCAGTCCGCGGCAGTCCGCCCGGAGGCTTCGGTCATGCCGAAGGGACTGCGGTGGATCACCGAGGCCGCGACCGCGGTCGATCCGGCCGGTCAGACGGTCACCACCGACGGCGGCCGCACTGTGGGCTACGACTACCTGGTCGTGGGCCCGGGGATCCAGCTGGATTACTACAAGGTTCCCGGGCTCACCGAGGCGCTCGGCCGTAACGGCGTGTCCAGCAACTACCGCTTCGACCTGACCCCGCGTACCTGGGAATTCATTCGGGACATGCGCGGTGGCACTGCCGTGTTCACCATGCCGGCCGGGCCGATCAAGTGTGCCGGCGCACCGCAGAAGATCGCCTACCTCGCCGCCGACTGGTGGCGCAGCCAGGGCGTGCTCGACAAGACCAGGATCATCCTGGTACTGCCCACGGCCGCGATGTTCAGCCAGCCCGACTGGGCGAAGGTGCTGGAGGGCATCGCCGCCGGGTACGGCATCGAGGTGCGGAAGGAATCCCAGCTAGCCGAAGTGGACGGCGACGCCAGGCGGGCGGTCATCCTCGACACCAAAGCGGGCACCAAGGAGGCGGTCGACTACGACCTCCTGCATGCCACTCCGCCGCAAAGCGCCCCAGACTGGGTAAAGGCCAGCCCGCTGGCCGATCCGGCCAGCCCGTTCGGCTACGTCAACGTGGACAAATACACGCTCCAGCATGTCGGGTGGCCGAATGTGTTCGCGATCGGCGACGCCTCGAACCTGCCGACATCCAAGACCGGCGCCGCCATCCGCAAGCAAGCCCCGGTGCTGGTCGCGAACCTGCTGGCGGCGCTGAGCGGCCAGCCGGCCGCTCAGCGCTACGACGGCTACACCTCGTGCCCGCTGGTGACCAGCCGGAACCGGATGCTGCTCGCCGAGTTCGATTACGACCTGAAGCGGCGGCCGACCTTCCCGCTGATCAACACCCTGAAGCCGCGCTATGACATGTGGCTGCTCAAGCGGTACGGCCTGCCGGCCCTGTACTGGAACCTGATGATGCGCGGTCTCGCCTAACCCCCGCAGCGGGGGACCCGCGCGACGGGCCGGGCCAGCGCTCAGTTACAAATGATGGTTGTGGGGGATACAAACGATTCCCGGCTGCCGCCGCACTTGCGCAGTACATACGGTCGCCATATGGCCGTAACCGACTTGCCCGCGCCGCGCTGGGTGAAACTGCTCGACCAGAGCCGGTGCATCGGGTGCCACGCCTGCACAACCGCATGCAAGAGCGAGAACGAGGTACCCGTCGGGGTAACGCGCACGTACGTCAAGTCGGTAGATGCCGGAACCTTTCCGGACGTCCGGCGAGCCTTCCAGGTCACCAGGTGCAACCAGTGCGAGGACGCGCCGTGCGTGAGTGCCTGCCCGACCGCGGCGATGTACAAGCGCGACGACGGCATCGTCGACTTCGACAAGTCGGTCTGCATCGGCTGCAAGGCATGCATGGCCGCATGCCCGTACGACGCCATCTTCATCAATCCCGAGGATCACTCGGCGGAGAAATGCAACATGTGCGCGCACCGGCTCGACGTGGGCCTCGAGCCCGCGTGCGTGACGGTGTGCCCGGTTGAGGCGATCATCGTCGGCGACCTGAACGACCCGGACTCGCAGGTCGCGCGGGTGATCGGGCGCGAGCCGGTGCAGGTGCGGCGGCCGGAGAAGGAAACCCGGCCCGGCGTCTTCTACAAGGGAGCGCATCAGGCCACCCTGGACCCGCTGGCCGCGCGGCGGCCCGAGGGCGGCTTGCTCGCGTGGGCAACCCAGGGCGCGGCAGGACCGCGGTCGGTGAGCTCTGGCCACCCCGGCCGGCCTGCCTCGTCGGCTGCCGCGCTGCTGTCCTATGACGTGCCGCACACCGCGCCGTGGGGCTGGCGGGTCAGCCTGTACACCTGGACCAAGAGCATCGCGGCGGGCGGTTTCGCCGTGCCGGTCCTGCTCGCCCTCACCGGCGTGCTCCGCTGGAGCAACCCCGCGGTGCGCTGGGCCGCTCCGGTCTTCGCACTAACCTTCCTCGCGGTCACCGGGGTGCTGCTGATCATCGACCTCAAGCACCCGGCGCGGTTCTACCTCATCTTCACCCGGCACCAGTGGCGAAGCTGGCTGGTGCGCGGCAGCCTGATCATCGGTGGCTACGGCGCGGCCACCACCGGGTACCTGCTGCTTGCGCTGGCCGGGAACGCGGCCGGCTTCCTGACCGCGCGCCAGGCATTCGCCTGGGCAGGGTTGCCCCTCGCCCTCGGCACGGCGATCTACACCGCCTGGCTGTTCGGCCAGGCTAAGGCACGTGACCTATGGCAGAGCCCGCTGCTCGCACCGCACCTGGCAGTCCAGGCCGCGCTGGCCGGCACCGCGGCGACCCTGCCGGTGCTGAGCTGGCTCGCGCCCGCGCACGCCGTCAGCGCCGGCGAGGTGGCCCTCGCGCTGGCAGCCGGGCTGAACCTGCTGCTGGTGGCCGCCGAGATCTCGATGCCGCACGTGACGGCGCACGCACACCTGGCCACCTGGAACATGACGCGCGGGCAGTTCGCCTGGTTCTTCTGGCCCGGCCTGGCTGCGGTCGCTGTCGCGGTGGCGGCGCCATGGATTGGCCTGGCAGCGGTGCCGTTCGCCCTTGCCGGGCTGCTCAGCCAGGAACACGCCTACGTCCAAGCCGGCCAGTCGGTCCCGCTGGCCTAGCAGGAGAGTCCCAGATGCCACGAAACCACCCCGGCACCCCGTCAGCGGGCCCTCCGGCCGACCCTGGCCTGGCGGCGCTGAACACCCAGCTGTCCGCGGCGCGCGCTGCGACGCTGGCCCGCGGCGAGACCTTTTACCAGGGTCCGAGCCGGGTGCACCTGGCAGCCTTCCCGCCGAAGGAACGGTGGGATGACTGGGCCGAGCTGTCATCCAGAGCCTGGCCGCGCCGCGAGGAGCGGCACTACATGCTGGTGCCGACCACCTGCTTCAACTGCGAGTCCGCCTGCGGGCTGCTGGCCTACGTGGACCGCGAGAGCGGGCAGGTTCGCAAGTTCGAGGGCAACCCCGAGCATCCTGGTTCGCGCGGCCGGAACTGCGCCAAGGGCCCGGCCACGCTTAACCAGGTCACCGACCCGGACCGGATCCTGTACCCGCTGCGCCGCAGCGGGCCGCGCGGCTCTGGCAACTGGGAGCGGGTGAGCTGGGACGAGGCACTCGACGCGCTGGCCGGCCGCATCCGTGCCGCGCTGACCGAGGGCCGCCAGAACGAGATCATGGTGCACCTGGGCCGGCCCGGCGAGGACGGGTTCACCGAGCGCGTGCTCGCCAGCTGGGGGGTGGACGGCCACAACTCACACACCAACGTGTGCTCGAGCGGCGGCCGGACCGGCTTCCAGTTCTGGATGGGCATCGACCGGCCTAGCCCGGATCACGCGCACGCGAAGGTCATCTACCTGATCAGCGCTCACCTGGAGTCCGGGCATTACTTCAACCCGCACGCCCAGCGGATCACGGAGGCCAGGGAGAACGGCGCGAAAGTCATCGTGCTGGACACCAGGCTGTCCAACACCGCCACCCACGCCGATTACTGGCTGTCTCCGCAGCCCGGCAGCGAGGCGGCCATCAACCTGGCCATCGCCAACCATCTGATCCAGACCAAGCGCTACGATCGCGACTTCGTCCGGCGCTGGTGGAACTGGCAGGAATACCTCGCCGCATGTCATCCCGGCGAGCCGCCGACGTTCGAGTCCTTCGAGGCCATCCTCGCGCGGCTGTACACCGAATTCACCTTCGACTACGCGGCGGCCGAGTCGGGCATCGACGCTGCCGTGCTCGCCGAGGTCGCCGAGGTGGTGGCCGGGGCCGGCCATCAGTTCGCCTGTCACTCCTGGCGGTCGGCGGCCGCCGCCAATCTCGGCGGCTGGCAGGTGTCCAGGACCGTGTTCCTGATCAGCGCGCTGCTCGGCGCGGTGGCCACGCCGGGCGGCACGTTCCCGAACGCATGGAACAAGTTCATCCCCCGGCCCATTCACGTCCCGCCGCACCCAGGCGTCTGGCAGGACCTGTCCTGGCCGGCTGAGTACCCGCTCGCGCAGAACGAGCTGAGCTTCCTGCTCCCCCACTTCCTGGCTGACGGGCGGGGCCGCCTCGACACCTACTTCATCCGCGTCTACAACCCGGTCTGGACGAACCCGGACGGGCTGTCCTGGATGGAGGCGCTGACCGACGAGAACAAGGTGGGCTGCTTCGTCGCGCTGACGCCGACCTGGAGCGAATCGGCCTACTTCGCCGATTACGTGCTGCCGATGGGGCACAGCCCGGAACGCCACGACACGCACTCCTACGAGCAGTACGACGGCCAGTGGATCGGCTTCCGGCAGCCGGTGCTGCGCGCCGCGCGCGAGCGGCTGGGCGAGACGATCACCGACTCGCGCGAGGTCAACCCCGGCGAGGTCTGGGAGGAGAACGAGTTCTGGACCGAGCTGTCCTGGCGGATCGACCCGGACGGCTCGCTCGGCATCCGGCAGTACCACGAATCCCGTGCCAGGCCCGGCGAGAAGCTGACCGTGGACGAGTACTACGGCTGGATGTTCGAGCACTCGGTACCGGGGCTGCCCGAGCGCGCGGCCAGCGATGGCCTCACGCCGTTGCAGTGGATGCGCCGTTACGGGGCATTCGAGATTACCCGCGGGAACGGGCCCCTGCACGAGCAGCCAGTACCTGACAGCGAGCTTCAGGACACGGTCATCACCGGCACCGGGCGGGTCTACAGCGCCGCCCGCCGGCCGGCTGGGCCGAACATCGTGCCTACTGGTGCCCCTGAAGCGGACCCGGACGGGCGCGCGCCGGCCGGGGTCGTCGTGGACGGGCAGGTCCTCCGCGGCTTCCCCACCCCGTCGGGCCGGCTCGAGTTCTGGTCGTCGACGCTGGCCGGCTGGGGCTGGCCCGAGCAGGCGCTGCCCGGCTACATCAAGAGCCACGTGCACCCGGACCGGCTGGAGCCTGGCCAGGTCGTGCTGCTGTCCACCTTCCGGCTGCCGACCCAGATCCACACCCGCTCGGCGAACGCCAAGTGGCTCAACGAACTCGCGCATACCAACCCGGTGTGGGTCCATCCGCGGGATGCGGGCCGGTTCGGCATCGCAAAGACCGGCGATCTGGTCCGGGTCGAGACCGAGATCGGCTACTTCGTCGCGAAGGCATGGATCACCGAGGGCATCCGGCCCGGTGTGGTGGCCTGCAGCCATCACATGGGCCGGTGGCGCCTGCAGGGCGACCCGCGCAGCGGTGCCCCGATGCCCGTCGTCAGCCTGGAACACGGCGATGACGGCTGGCGGATGCAGCAGCGCAAGCCGG
Source organism: Actinomycetota bacterium (assembly GCA_027314515.1). GTDB lineage: Bacteria > Actinomycetota > Actinomycetes > Streptosporangiales > Streptosporangiaceae > JAJYUU01. The sequence continues at coordinate 41,954 of DAHVAR010000157.1, read as the reverse complement.
CCGGCCCGTACGACTCGGCCGATCCGGACACCAGGCGCATCTGGTGGAGCGACACCGGCGTCCACCAGAACCTGACCTTCGGGGTGCATCCCGACCCCATCTCCGGCATGCACTGCTGGCACCAGGCCGTCCGGGTCGGGCCCGCCAGACCCGGCGACCGGCACGGTGACATCCACGTCGACACCCACCGGGCCCATGAGGTCTACCGGCAGTGGCTCACCCTCGCCCGCCCTGCCGGGCAGGTATCGCCCGATGGCTCGCGACGGCCACGCTGGCTGATGCGCCCCCTCAAGCCGACCACGGCCGCCTACGCCCTGCCGGGGCCCGGCACGGACGCGGAGCGCCGCGAGTGACCGCCGCAAGCTTCGAGTTGCTCCGCGCGGCCGGCGCCGTCGCCGACAATCCGGCCGACGCCGGGGCTGTCAGCCGCGCGCTCGGCATTCCCGTCCTGAGCCCGCATGAGCACACCGAAGTCTTCATGCTCAACTGCCCGCCGTACGCATCGGTCTTCCTCGGTCCCGACGGCGCACTCGGCGGCGAGGGCGCCGACCGGGTCGCGGGCTTCTGGCGCGCCATCGGCCTCACCCCGCCAGCCGAGCCCGACCACCTGACCGCGCTGCTCAGCCTGTACGCCGGACTCGGCGAGGCAGCTGCGCAGGTACACCGCCCGGCCACCGCCACGATGCTGGCCCGCGCCAGGGCCGCCCTGTTCTGGGAGCACCTGTGGCCCTGGCTGCCGGCCTACCTCGACGCGGTCACCGACCTCGCCATCCCGGCTGCTTCCGCCTGGGCCGCGCTCACCAGCGCCGCGATCACCGCTGAAGCGGGCCGCTACCGGGCACCGGCAGCGCTTCCGCTCGCGCAGCGCGCCGCCCCGGCAGCCCCCGCTGCCGGGGAACCGGGAGAGCTGGTCACGGCGCTGCTCATGCCGGTCCGCAGCGGCATCATCCTGACCCGTCGCCGGCTGGCCGCAGCGGCCGGCGACACCGGTACCGGTTACCGCATCGGCGAGCGCCGGTACGCGCTGCAGGCAATGCTGGCTCAGGATCCGGCGCAGACGCTGCAGTGGCTCGCCAGGGAGTCGGAGCAGTGGGCCATCAGGCACGCCGGACGCGCGGATCCCGGCCCGGCCAGCCAGTGGTGGAGCCACCGGGCCGGACGTACCGCGTGGCTGCTCACCGAACTAGCCGGACAGGCGGGCGCCGATCAGGCACCAGTCAGCGCACCGCTGCCCGCCGTCACGACGACAAGCCAGCCGATGCCAAAGCCCAGCGCGATGGCCGCGCCGGGCCCGATCAGCCAGCCGCGCAGCACGCCGTAGAGTGCGCTGGCGTGGACGGTACGCCGGCCTCGCGCGGCGGCGGCACCGGTCATGGCGCCGATGAGCGCCTGGTTCATCGACGTGAAGAGCCCGAACGCGACCGCTGCCAGCACGACCCCGGCCTGGACGAGCTGGGCCGCGGCGGCCATGGGCCGGTCGACAGTGACGATGTCGAAAGCCACCTTGCGCAGCAGCGGGCGGCCCCAGGTGAGCACGCCGGCTGCCAGCCCGGCGCCACCGATCAGGCCCGCCGTCAGCGGGCTGAAGGTCCCGGTCCCGACCAGCGAGCCAGTCGCGTTGGCCACGTCGTTGCTGCCCATCGTGAACGAGGCCAGCGCGCCGACGATGATCAGCCCGGCCGCCAGCGGCCCGCCAGCGGCCCAGGCATCCGCGTTCCCGGCCGCCGCATGCCCGGTGACCTGCGCCTGCCCCCGGATGGCCGGCACAAGGTCCAGGGTCCTGGTCAGCGCATAGCCCAGCAGCCCGGCAACCACCGGCGCGGTTACCCAGATGACAGCCAGCGTGCCGATGATGGCCCAGTGCACTCCGGCTCCGGCCGCCAGGCCGACTCCGACCACCGCGAACACCAGGATCTGGATAGTCGACGTCGGCACCCTTACCAGGTTGAACAAGCTGGTCAGCCCGAAGGCGACGCCGAGCACGATCACCAGGCCGGACACCGACAGTCCCGATCCTGTCAGCAGCTCACGGCCCACGGTGCGCTCCACCGCGTGCGAGGCCAGGGCGGCTCCCGCCAGCGTCAGCGGAGCCATCACCAGCAGCGCGTTCCGCGCGCCGATCGCTTGCAGCGCATGCGGCATGCCCATGCACGCCCCGGTGTAATGCGCGCCCATGCTGTAGGCGAACCCGACCGCGAGCACCACCAGCAGCGCGGTCACGTCAGCATGCTCGGTGTCGGCATTCTGGCATCGTACATCAATCACAATTGATGAATAAGGCCGATCGGATGCCGTGCAGTGCCATTTCGACCACGTCGTCGATGAACTGGTCTGTCACCGGCGCGTGGCCGTGCAGCAGCCGGTGATAGAGCGCACCATAGAGGAGGTCGAGCGCTACTTCGACGTTGGCGCCGGGCGGGATCTCGCCACGGGCGATGGCGCGCTGGAAGATGGCACGGGCCTGGGCCCGGCGTGGCTCAACCACGTGCTCGTGGTACTGCCCAGCGAATGCCGGGTCGCTGTGCGCCTCGGTGAGCAGCGCGGCGATCACCCGGGCATACGGGCGGCTAGTTGCCAGGCGGGCCCAGGGACACAGCAGGGAGAGCAGGTCACCGCGCAGGGAGCCGGTGTCGCTGGGCCCGGGGCGGGCCGCTGCCCACTCTGTGTACAGGGCATCAAGGGCGAGGGTTTCCTTAGTCGGCCACCAGCGGTAGATGGTGGCCTTGCTCACCCCGGCCCGCTGCGCGACCGCATCCATGCTGACAGCGGACAGGCCGCGGGCCAGCAGCAGTTCCGCGGCTGCCTCGAGAATGGCCCGGTGAGCCTTCTCGCTGCGCGGCCGGCCACGCTGCCGGGCCTGCCCGACCGCTTCACCGCCGGGTGCCGGTGCCTGGCTGCCGGTGCCGGATTGCCCGGCCGGCGCCGTCATGTCGCTGGTCATGCTGCTCTCGGCCCGGCGTCCGCCGCGGCGTTCGCCGGGATCCGGGCCAGCACCTGGCGCAGGCCGGCGATGTCACGGTGCCCGTAGCCCAAGTCCTCCGCCTGGCTCAGCGCGGCGTCAGCGGCCGCGGCTGCGGGCAGCGGAACGCTGGACTCGCGGGCCGCCTCCAGCGCCAGGCGGATGTCCTTGTGCATCAGTCGCATCTCGAACCATGCCTGCTCGGGCAGGTCGAGGACCAGCGGCGCGCGGGCCAGCAGCATCGGCGAGCCGATCGCAGCGGCGGTCATCGCACGGGCGGCCAGCCCGGGGTCGATTCCGCCGCGCTCGGCCAGCAGCATCCCCTCGCTGAAGGCCAGCATCTGCGTCGCAAGGCTGATGTTGATGGCCAACTTGAGCAGCAGCCCTTGCCCGTTCCCGCCCACCTGGGTCACGTTGCTGCCCAGCCGGTGCAGGAGCGGCGCGGCGGCCCGGAACGCGGCCTCGGGGCCGCCCACCATGATCGCTAGCGTGCCGGTCTCGGCTGCCGGCACGCTGCCGGAAACGGGAGCGTCGATCATGGTGGCGCCGGCCGCGAGCACCTGGCTGGCGAGGTCCCTGCTGGCCGCCGGGCTGACGGTGCTCATGTCGATATACAGGGCGCCTGGCTGCAGGCCGGCCAGGATGCCGTCCGGGCCGGACGTGACCGCGGCTAGCGCAGCGTCGTCGGTGACCATGCTGAAGACCATCTGCGCGGCGGCGGCGACCTCGCGGGGAGTATCCCGCCAGCGCAGGCCCTGCTCGATCAGCGAGCTCGCCTTGGCCCTGGTGCGGTTGGTCCCGTACAGCTGATTGCCCGGCAGCAGGCGGCCGGCGATGGGCGCGCCCATCGCGCCCAGGCCCGCGAATCCGATCGTCGTCATGGCTAGCGCCTCCTCAGTTCGCAGTTTCGATCTCGGCGACATCCCGGTCGGTGAGCTCGAGGCCCGCCGCAGCCACGATCGGCTCGACCTGGGCCGGGCGGCGGAAGCCGGCGATGGCGCCGCTGACTGCGGGATTCCGCAGCGTCCAGGCGACGGCGACTGCCCCCGGCGTCACCCCGTGACGTTCGGCGACGGCCCGCAGCCGGGCGACGAGGGCCAGGTGGCGGGACAGTTCCGGCTCGGTGAACTGCGGGTCGGTCTTGCGCCAGTCGTCCTCGGGCATTGCCGCGATCCGCTCCCTGGTGATTCCGCCGGTCAGCAAGCCCGAGCCCATCGGGGAGTAGACGATCACGCCGATCCGCTCCCGCTGCGCCAGCGGCAGGACGTCCGCCTCGGCTGCCCGGTCGATCAGCGAATACGGCGGCTGGATCGTCTCCACCGGCGCGATCTGCTGGATGCGGCGAAGCTGGCTGGCGCTGAAGTTGGACACGCCGATGTGCCGGGCCAGGCCCTGCTCTTTCAGTTCGGCCATCGCCGACCAGCCGTCCTCGATGTCCTCGGCGGGGACCGGCCAGTGGATCTGGTACAAGTCGATCGCGTCGACGCCGAGCCGGCGCAGGCTTGCCTCCGCCTCCCGCAGGATCGAGTCTCGCTTGAGGCTGTGACGGACGTGCCGGGTGCCATCGTCCAGCAGCGATGCCTTCGTGAACACGTACGGGCGCTCGGACAGGCCGGCCAGCGCCTGGCCGACGATCTCCTCGGACCGGCCGAAGCCGTAGGCAGCGGCGGTGTCGATCCAGTTGACGCCGAGATCCAGCGCCCGGTGGATCTCGGCGACCGACTCGTCATCGGCCTGCGGTCCCCAGCCGAACTCCCAGCCACCGCCGCCGATGGCCCATGCGCCGAAGCCGACGCGGGTGATCTCCGGGCCGCTGGCACCCAGCGGCCTGGTTGCAAGCTGTGTCTTCTGCATGACTCCTCCGGTGATCCCGTGCGCCCGCACCGGTTATCCGCCTGGCGGACGCGCTCGTAAACAAAACTATACCGCTAGTTTTGTTACACTGAACGGCGGTGTTGCGGCAGAGATTCCGGGCACCTGATGATGTTGTCACCTGCTGACAGTGCCTCGCGTCCTCGGCCGCGACGGCGATGCAGTCGGGCGGCCGAGCCCGGCATCTTCGGGAGGGATCATGCTCAGGACCGCAGGGCACGGAACCGTGCTCGCCGACATCGACCACCGCGGCCCGGTCGGCCCGATCCGCGCTGCTCTGCGCCGCGGCCGGCGGCAGGCGTGACGTCGCAGCAGCCGGCCATCCGGGTGTACTGGCGGCCCGGCTGCCCGTACTGCGCGAAGCTGCGGCTCGGGTTGCGGGTCGGCCGCGTTTCCGCCGAGTGGGTCAACATCTGGGCGGACAGTTCCGCCGCGGCGGACGTCCGCCGGATCACGGGCGGAGATGAGACGGTGCCTACCGTGATAGTCGGTGCGACGGCGCTGGTGAACCCGTCGGCACGGCAGGTCATGGCGGCCGCCCGGGCCAGCCTGCCGGCCGCCATCCCGGCGGATGCAGGCGGACCGGAGTCCCGGCTTAAGCTCGCCGCCCGGGCGCTCGCCCGCGCCTGGCGGCGATCAGTGTCATCGAGGTGACAACTGCCAGGCCTGCCTGGCAGCGTCTCAGCTGCGGCGACGGGGCCAAAGGCGAGCGCCGCTACGACTGGGCGCTGGTCGCATCGAGCGGGCCGGAGATCTCGCTGCTGATTCGCAGGAGCATCGGCGACTACGACAGCCGGGCTCCTGCCATAAGCAGGTGAACCTAGTCCGCAGCATGCGGCGCGACCGCCGTGACGCAGCCCGCATGCGCTTGTCATCGGCGCTGCCAACCCTCGAGCACCGTGGTGGGTGCATTACCGCCCGCGGCAGACTCCCCTGGAACGTCCGGTACGGTTAGGCCGGGTTAGGAGATGCAGGCAGGCTGGATGCTGAGCGGCAGGTGCAGATCAGCGCGGTGGCTGACCGGACCGGCCTGTCCGCGCGAGGCCGGCCTCGTCGTGCCATCGGCGAACCTCGCCGATCATCTGCGCACGGCCCGGCAGCCGGCTGGGTGAAGGAGAAATACCGGAAGTGACGCAAGGCGCAAGGCCGGCGCCGCAGGCTGACCACGACGCAGACGTGCTGGCCGAGGCCCGGCGCAGGCGAACGTTCGCGGTGATCAGTCATCCGGATGCGGGCAAGTCCACGCTGACCGAGGCCCTCGCGCTGCACGCGTCAGCCATCAGCCAGGCCGGAGCCGTGCACGGCAAGGCAGGCCGGCGCGGGGTGACGTCGGACTGGATGGCGATGGAGCGCGAACGGGGGATCTCGGTCACGTCGGCGACGCTGCGGTTCTCCTACCGTGACGCGGTGCTGAACCTGCTGGACACGCCCGGGCATGCGGACTTCTCCGAGGACACCTACCGGGTCCTTGAGGCGGTGGACTGCGCGATCATGCTGCTGGACTCGGCCAAGGGCCTGGAGGCGCAAACGCTGAAGCTCTTCGAGGTGTGCCGGGCCCGGCGCATCCCGGTGATCACGTTCGTGAATAAGTGGGACCGGCCAGGGCGCGAGCCGCTGGAACTGCTCGATGAGATCGAGCAGCGGATCAGGCTGCGGCCTACCCCAGTGAACTGGCCAGCGGGCATAGCCGGTGACTTCCGCGGGCTGATCGAGCGCAGCACTGGCACGTTCACCGCGTTCACCCGGACTCCGGGCGGCGCCGGGCCCGCGGCCGAAGAGCGCCTGACTGCCGTGCGCGCCGCCGAGCGTGCCGGGCAGGCATACCAGGCGGCGATCGAGGAGCTTGCGCTGCTGGACGAGATCGGCTCGGCGGTGGACATGAACTCGTTCCTCGCCGGTGACTCCTCGCCGGTGCTGTTTGGTGCCGCGCTCCCCAACTTCGGCGTCCGCCGCCTGCTGGAGGCCCTGCGCGAACTGGCTCCCGCCCCGGCCTCGCGCCGCGACGCCGCCGGCCAGCCGCGACCGTTGCAGGCACCGTTCTCCGGCCTGGTGTTCAAGGTGCAGGCCAACATGAACCAGGCTCACCGGGACAGGGTTGCCTTCGTCCGGGTGTGCTCGGGCCGGTTCGAGCGCGGGATGGTGCTCACTCACGCCGCAACCGGGCGCCCGTTCGCCACCAAATATGCCCAGGCCATGTTCGGCCAGGACCGGCAAACCCTGGAAGTTGCCTACCCGGGAGACGTAATCGGCCTGGTCAACGCCACCGCGCTGCGGCCCGGCGACACCCTTTACGACCAGCTGCCGGTAGAGTTCCCGCCGATCCCCAGCTTCACGCCCGAGCACTTCGCGGTCGCGCGCTGCAAGGACTCCGGAAAGCACAAGCAGTTCCGCAAGGGGATCAGCCAGCTCGACACCGAGGGCGTCATCCAGGTCCTGTCGTCTGAGTTGCGCGGCGACCAGGCGCCGGTGCTGGCCGCAGTCGGCCCCTTGCAGTTCGACGTCGCGGTGAACAGGCTAGAAGCCGAATATGGCGTACGTGCCGCGCTGGAGCACCTGGACTACACGATCGCCCGGCGCACCGACGCCGCAGGCGCGGGCATGCTCGCCGGAGAGCGCGGCGCGGAGGTGCTGACCCGCCGCCTTGACGGCACGCTGCTCGCCCTGTTCACCGACAGGTGGAAACTGGCCGTCGCAAAGCGCAACCATCCCGATCTCCGGCTGGAAGCCTTGCTGGCCGACGCCGAGTAGGCCACGGCCGCACCGTCGGCGCAGCTGCAGGCGGCGTCAGCCGTGCTCGCCGGCGAAGAAGATCTCCCGGACTTCGCGGGCGGCGTAGTAGACCAGCACATACCCGGCCGCCGGGTCGGCCCACCACCACCCGGCCGCCGCATTCAGGACCAGCCCGAGCAGCACCGCGGCAGCGAGGATGCCGTCGATGGTGGTGACCTTCCCCTCGGTCCGCAGGACCGGATTGTCCAGTTCCCGGCCGGTGCGGGCCTTGCCCGCGGCGAGGGCGAACATCGCGACAGCAGTGACGGCGGTCCAGGCGATGCCCAGCGGCGAGTGCCGCGGGTGGTAGCCGGCGGCCAGCACCAGAGTCGACTGGATGAGCAGGTAGAGCGCTAGTGCGGCGAACGCGTACCCGATCAGCCGCAGGCCGCGGCGCTGACGGTCCTCGCCGGTCCCCGACAGTTCCCAGATAACGACGGCCGAGGCGCCGATCTCGATCAGCGAGTCCAGGCCGAAGCCCGCCAGCGCGACCGACCGGGCAGTGATCGCCGCTATGGCCAGGACCACGATGCCAACTACGTTCCAGCCGAGCGTCAGGTACTCCAGGACGAAGCCCCGGCGCACCAGGACCGGGCGGCGCGGGTCGTCAGCGGTCAGCACCCGCGCTATCCTGCCACGTCACCTGCTTCCGGAAAATACCGATAACAGTGCTGTCGCGAACTATTCACGGACGGGGCTGCGCGCGCCGCCGCGCCAGGGCCTCACCGGCGGGTGTGGCAGATGACCGTCACCGGGCAGGGAGCGTGGTGGACGCAGTAGGACGCCACCGACCCCAGATGCATTCCTGGCAGCTCACCCCGGCCGTGGCAGCCGACGACCAGCAACTCGGCGTCCTCAGCCTGCCTGGTCAGCGCAGTCGCCGGACGGTCCTGGATCAGCCGCGTGATGACCGGGGCGGCCGGGTCCGGGCCGAGCGCGTCGGCCACCGCCTTGGCAAGCATCTCGGCCGCGTCCCGCTCGTAGTCAGCCTCGGTGTAACTGGGTGCCAGGTAGATCCGCCACGGAACCTGCCAGGCGGTCACCGCACGCACCGTGCCGCCGGTCAGCGATGCCTGGCGCACAGCCCACCGCAGCGCCGTCTTGCTGTCCTCAGACCCGTCGACCCCGGCCACGATCACCGGCCGGGACGCGTTATCTGGCATTAGTGCTCGCACCTCCCGGAAGTTGCCATTCCCCGCAGCGCGGTCACCCGGAGCGCAGCCAAGCCGTCAGGCGGGCGGTTGCCGGCTCCTGACGTACCGGATGAGGTACTCGCCGACCAGGACGGCGGCGCCGACGCCGCCGATGAAGAGGATCAGCACCCCGACGGTGTACAGGTAGGCCGCAACGAGCCCGAGCGTGCCGACAACCAGCCCGAGCACGATGATCAGGGCGACCGCTCCCGCGCTTCTGCTGCTCAACTCCGATGCACCTCTGCGCCCGGCGGTACCGACTCTCCGCACGTGTACCCGGCGCGCTCCGGCGGTACACCTAGCGCTACGGCTTTGCAGCCGCCATGCAGGGATGCAGCGAACGGGGGCTCGCGATGGGCGCGATGGCGCACGTTCTGGCCGTGAACCCGGTGCCGGCCCGGTCGCAGATGGGGTCGTCGCTCGGGTTCCACATCATCCTCGCGTGCTTCGGCATCGCGTTCGCCGCAGTCACCATGACTGCCGAGTGGATTGGCATCAAGCGCGGCAGTGCCGCAGCGCTGCTGCTTGCCCGCCGCTGGTCGAAGGTCATGGCGGTGCTGGTGGCGGTTGGCGCGGTGTCGGGGACCGTGCTGTCGTACGAGATGGGCCTGCTCTGGCCGGGCCTGATGGGCCGGTTCGGGGCGGCGATCGGCTTCCCGTTCTCCCTGGAGGGAATCTTCTTCTTCCTGGAAGCGATCTTCGTCGGGGTCTACCTCTACGGGTGGCAGCGGCTGTCGCCCTGGGCGCACTGGTGGAGCGGCATGCCGATCGTCGTGGCCGGAGTGCTGGGCGCGATGTCGGTGGTCGCGGCGAACTCGTGGATGAACTCGCCGGCCGGGTACACGCTCAGGCATGGCAAGATCACCAGCGTCGACCCGGTATCGGTGTTCTTCAACGCCTCGACGCCGTACGAGACAGTTCACATGGTGCTCGCCGCCTACATGGTAACGGGCTTCCTGGTGGCCGGCGTGTACGCGGCGGGGCTGCTGCGCGGCCGGCGGGACCGCTATCACCGGCTGGGCTTCGCCATCCCGTTCACGATCGCCGGGATCGCGGCCCCGCTGCAGGTTCTGATGGGCGACATCATCGCCCGCTTCATCGCGCACAACCAGCCGGTCAAGTTCGCCGCGATGGAATACGTCGCCAAAACCACGCGTGACGCGCCCGAGTGGATCGGCGGCATCCTGATCAACGGCCATGTCTACTTCGGCGCCGCAGTCCCGGCGTTCGACTCGATCCTGGTCGGGTTCTCGCCGCACACCCGGGTCATCGGCTGGGACAGCGTCGCCCCGGCGCAGCGACCGCCGCTCGTCACGCTCATCCACCTGAGTTTCGACCTGATGGTCGGCCTCGGCTTCGTCCTGCTCGCGCTGGCGGCGTGGCAGGCCTGGTGGTGGTGGTTCCACCGGCGGCTGCTGATGACGCCGTGGTTCCTGGCGCCGGCCGCGCTCAGTGGCGTGGCCGCCGCGGCCGCGATGGAGGCGGGGTGGATCGTCACCGAGGTTGGGCGCCAGCCGTGGATCGTCTACCGCGTACTGCTGGTCAGCAGCGCCGTCACCCCAGCCAGCGGGGTTCCGGTCACCCTGGGGGTGATGCTGGCCCTTTACGCGATCCTGACGGTGGTCTCGATCGGCGTGCCGATGGTCATGTCGCGACGGTGGCGGCGGGGGGCGGCTGCCGAAGAGGAGGCGGAGCAGGTGCCGTACGGTCCCGCGCCGGCCGGGGCCGCCTCCGCCGGGCCTGCGGGACCGCCGACCGCGTCCAGGGCATCCTCCGGCGGGCCGGGGGTTCGATGAGCCCCTCGGCGGACGCCATCGGGGTCGCCGCGATCCTGATCGTGGTCATCGCCGCGTACGCGCTGTTCGGCGGGGCGGACTTCGGCGGCGGGATCTGGGACCTGCTGGCTGGCGGCGCGCGGCGCGGCGCGGCGCCACGAGAGCTGATCGACAAGTCCATCACCCCGGTCTGGGAAGGCAACCACGTGTGGCTGGTCTTCATCCTGGTGCTGACGTGGACCGCGTTCCCTATCGCGTTCGCCGCCATCATGACCGCGCTGTTCGTCCCACTCGCGGTGTCCGTACTCGGCATCGTCCTCCGCGGCGCGGGCTTCGCCTTCCGGCACACCGCGCAGCGGCTGCACATGCGCCAGTTCACTGGTGCGGCGTTCGCCGGCGCCTCGCTGCTCACGCCGTTCTTCCTGGGCACCGTTCCCGGGGCCATCGCCACCGGGCAGGTGCCCGTGCACCCGGCCGGCAACGTGCTGGCCGCCTGGACCTCGCCCACCGCGATACTCACCGGGTTGCTGTTCGTCGCCGCCTGCGCCTACATCAGCGCGGTGTTCCTGGTCCGGGAGGCCCGCCAGCGCGGGCATCAGGACCTGACGCGCTACTTCTCGCTGCGCGCTACCGCGGCCGGGGTTGTCACCGGCGGGCTGGCTGGCGGCACGTTCGCGGAACTGTCGGCTAGCTCGCCCTACCTCTACGGTCGGCTGACCGGCATCGCGCTGCCGCTCGTCGTGATCTCGATAGCCGCGGGGATCGCCGTGCTCGGCATGCTCTGGCTGCGCTGGTACCACGACCTGATCCTGCGGGGAACCGCCGCCGTCGCGGTGGCGACCGTCATGTGGGGCTGGGGACTGGCCCAGTACCCTTACCTGCTGCCCACATCGCTGTCGCTGGAAGCGGGCAGTGCACCCACCGGTTCCCTGGTGGGAGAGTTCGTCGTGGCGGCCCTCGCGGTGCTGCTCGTGGCGCCCGGCTTCGCCCTGCTCTACGTTCTGCAGCAACGGCGCATGCTGACGGCCGCAGAGTCGGATGCCGGCCTGCGGCTGGCCGCCCAGCTCGAAGCTGCCGTTCCCGGCCAGCCCGCCGCCGCTCCGGCGTCAGCCAGAAACCGGATGACCACCGCAGTAGTGCTGGTGATCCTGGCGATCAGGGCGATCAGGGCGATCAGGGCTGTGTTGTCACCGCCGGGCCGCCGGTGACGAGGGTCGGTCAGCCGCAGCACGCCGGGGCGGCCGACTCGGTGGTCTGCTCGCCCAGCCCGGCGTCCCCGCAGCATGCCCCGGTGGCCGCGGCCGGCTCGCTGGCGTCCGGCGCTGCCTCGACCGCGTCGAAGCTCTTGCTGCCGCTCTCGCCCCAGAATTCCTGGCTGTCGGCCAGAACGGTATAGATTTCCCAGCGCTCACCGTTGGGCGCGCCCTGCACCCAGAACTTGTCCTGCCGGGCGTAGCAGCAGGTGGTGTCGCGCTCGTCGATTGAGGCAAGACCGACTCCGGCGAGGCGCTGCTGCTCAGCATCGACCGCGTCGGTGTCGGGGACCTCGACGCCCAGGTGGTTGATACTGCCGCCGTGGCCGGGGTTCTCCATCAGGATGAGCTTGAGCGGCGGGTCGGCGATCGCGAAGTTGGCGTAACCTGGCCGGACCTTCGCCGGCTCGGCACCGAAGAGCTTGCTGTAGAACCCGATTGACTCCGCCAGGTCGTCGACGTTGATCGCGAGCTGTACGCGGCCGGTCATGGGAACCTCCCTGGATATCGATGACCCTCTATGTCTTGGCCAGCCCGAGCTTGCCACAGGCATAGCCCTCTGTCAATATAGATGTATGTCGAAGTCTCTCCTCAGGCTGGACCCGGTCGGCGCGGCCGCGTGCTGCGCACCGCTGGCCGCCCAGCCCCTGTCGCGGGACCAGGCCGAGCAGATCGCGCCGCTGCTGAAGGCGCTTGCGGACCCGGTGCGCTTGCGGCTGATGTCGCTGGTCGCCTCCCGCGCCGGCGGCGAGGCCTGCGTCTGCGACCTGAACGACGCCTTCGACCTGTCCCAGCCCACGATCAGCCACCACCTTAAGGTCCTGCATGGCGCCGGGCTGCTGAACCGCGACAAGCGCGGCGTCTGGGTGTACTACCGGGTCAGGCCCGCTGCGCTGGCCAGCATCGCCGCCCTGATCGCCAGCACGCCTGCCCCCGGCTCCGTCGGCGTCTCCGGCTAACCGCCGGGCGCCTCCGGCTAGCCGCTGCCGGGCGCCCACCGGCTGGCGCCCTCTCCCCCGTTTCCGTGGCCTTGCGGAATTTCACCTTCATCGTCTATCGTCGATGAATGATGAATGCTCACGAGCAACCGGCGCTCGACCGCGCGACGGCGGCCGAGTTCGCCAGCTGGTTCAAGGCGCTCGCGGACGCCAGCCGGATCCAGATCGTTGCCCTGCTAGCCCGCCGCGGCACCCCGATGAGCGTCGGCGAGATCGTCGCCGCGGTGGACATCGGCCAGTCCACCGTCTCGGCGCACCTGAAGGTCCTGGCTGACGTGCGGTTCGTGCTCGCCGATCACCGGGGCACCGCCACCTATTACCGGATCAACGAGGCCTGCGTCGGCTGCTTCCCGACAGCAGCAGACATCGTGATGGGCAAGCCAGCCCCAGTTCCGCCGCTACCAGCCACATCCGCATAGGGAGACTGCATGACAGCCGACGGCGACGACCCGATTATCAGCAAGTACTCCCGGCTCGCTTTGGCCGCGCTAAGCGGAGACGACCTCAGCGACTGCGATCGCGGTGCCGCCGGGGAGTGCAGCTTCGGCGCCGTCGCCTACGCCGATCGCAGCCAGGCGCCGGAGTCCGCTTTCCGCGCGAGCCTGGGCTGCGGAAACCCGTTGATGGTCGCCGGGCTCCGGCCCGGGGACACTGTCCTGGACCTTGGCTCCGGCGGGGGCCTCGATGTGCTGCTATCCGCCCGCAGAGTCGCACCGGACGGCGTCGCTTATGGCCTGGACGCCAGCGCCGACATGCTCGCCCTTGCCCGCGCGAACGCTGACCAGACGCAGGTCACCAACGCCCGGTTCCTGCACGGCCGCATCGAGAGCATCCCCCTGCCGGATAACCACGTCGACGTCGTCATCTCCAACTGCGTCATCAACTTGTCCGGTGACAAGCCCGCCGTCCTGGCCGAGGCGTTCCGCGTCCTCAAGCCCGGCGGACGACTCGGCATCAGTGACGTCACCGCCGACGAGGGCGCCAACCCGGTACAACTCGCCCGCAGCGAACAGGATGTCGGCTGTCTCGCCGGAGCGCTCACGCAGCCGGAGTACCAGCGCCTGCTGACCGCGGCCGGCTTCTCCGGCGTCACCATCACCAGCACCAGCCGGGCGGCCGACGGCCTGCACTCGGCCATCATCCAGGCCATCAAGCCGGACCGTGGCCTGGTTCGTGGTCGGCAAGCCCATGAACGGGTCAGTGACTCGGTCCCGCTGCTATGCATGGCTCCGGCGGGCGGTGAGCCACGACGTCAGGCGATTCCAGGTGCCGGGCATCGCGAGGATCGCGCCAACCACGCCGACCCGGATGGCGACGTCCGCGATGTTGAATGAGGGCGGCGATAACTACCGCGGAAACCAGCATGACCAGGACGGGATGTCCAGCCCCCACACCGAAGCTGGCTCCTGTGTTGCGCACCAACCGGACCGCGAGCAAGCCGTCACCAGGGTCCGGATGGGCTTCGAGGACCAGGGATTTGCTCAGCTGATCTGCGGCCAGTATCGACAACGTGACACCGGACACTGCCCAGCGCACGCCCGCTGACCTGAGCGCCGCAGCCTGCACACTGGTAACATATCCGGCCGCCATGCCACCGTTGGCAGCGTCAGCGCCGCCGCCTACTGCTCGCGGCTGACCGCAGTCTCCACGGGTGACCCATCGCCGTGCGCGGCGCCACCGCGCGTCCGGCCAGCTCGCCGCAGCCAGTAGTAGAGCACTGCCGCGACGATGAAGCCCACGTAGAAGGCAATGTCGGCACCATGCAGGGCAACGGCAGCCGGGCCCTCGATGACCGAGGTATTCATGAACGGCAGCATCGCTGCGAAGGCAAGCACGAACGACGCCAGGGCCGGCCAGCCGCCGCGCAGGCGCCGGAACGGCAGCGCGGCGCGCAGCATTGACGGCTCGTAGGCGTTCTTGTGGTCGTGCCAGTCGATCATGACGATCGCGCAGAACGGCGCGATCCAGTAGCCGACGAACAGCAGGATGTTCTCGAACCTGCCCGAGGTGTCGGCCGCGTGCATCCACAGGATCGCGGCGAAGGCCAGCGCTGCCACCAGCGCGGCCGTAACCGGCCGGCGGAGCCGTACGCCGAGCGCCTGGAAGGCGAGCGAACCGGTGTAGTCATTCATCGAATTGGACGTGACGGCACCGAACGCGATGGCTATCAGTGCCAGCACACCGAGCGTCCCGCCACCCATGAGTGTCCGCACGCCCGCGACCGTCTGGTTCCCGAGGATGCTTGCAGCACCGAGCCCGATGGTCTCCACCCACACGTAGGAGGCGGTCAGGCCGCCCAGGGTCAGCCAGAAGATCGCCCGCCGTGAGGAGGAGGGCGTGAGGTAGCGGCTGTAGTCGGATGCATAGGTGGCCCAGGAGATCCCCTGGCTAAGCGCGATGGTCGTCATCAGCACGAAGGCACCGGCCAGTGCGAAGCCGTGGACGGTGTCGACAGGCAGGACGGTGTGGTGCTGGAAGATGCGCACCGTCAGGACCACGAACAGGACGATCAGGATCGTCGAGCCCCACGACTGCAGCCGGTGAACGAACTCATAGCCGTAGACGCTGACCAGGCCCTCGACGGCCAGCACCAGCGCAGCGCCTGCCCAGAACGGGATGCCGAGCAGCAGCGCGGCCGCCTGACCGCCGAACAGTCCGACCAGCGCATCCCAGGCAATCGAGGACAGCCACTGCACCGTGGCCGGCAGCACGATCGTCTTCCCGAATGGCAGCCGGGCCAGCGGGACCTGCCCGGTGCCGGTCTGTGGTCCCCAGGTGCACAGCAACGCCACCGGGACCGAGCCGATGACAGTCCCGAGAACGATGGCGGCCAGCCCCAGCCAGAATCCCAGGCCGAGCAGAACCGCCAGCGTGCCGGCAAACACTCCGGACAGTTCCATGTTGGGGGTGAACCACACCGTGAACATCCGCCAGACGGCGCCGTAGCGTGCGTCAGCCGGGATCGGGCCAATCCCCTGGCTTTCCAGCGCCAGGTCACCGGTGCGCCTCGGCCGCGCACCATCGAAAACGCTCAGCTCGTCGATTGCGCCAGCCACGGAAGCGCTCCCTTCGCCGGCATGACCCGGATCAGGTTCTTGCGGTCGGTGGCCGGCCAGCCACCCTCTCAGCCCGGTCCGCTCCGGACTCCCGCGCGTGCCAGAAAGTGTAACCCTGCATCGGCGCCGGTGGGTAGGGCAGCGGCACGACGCGAACTACGGACACCTGTCAGCCTGGAGCCACGCGGACGGCAAGGGCGCCGTCGGGCTGGCGGCTGACCCGGCAGCCGAAGCCGCTGCTGATCGCATCGATGACCCCGCGCAGCCACTCGCTGTCCCCGGTGCTCGCATGGCACAGCCGCATCTTGCGTGCCTGCATCGGCACCATCCGCAGGGCGTCGAGTGTGCCGGTGCCCGGCGCGACCGACGCAAGGTAAAGCAGGCGCAGATCGTCCCGGAACTGTTCGTAGCCGCCAATACCCTCGTAGTCGTCGATGAAGTCGCCGCAGCCGTACAACACGAGCTTGCCGCGGTAAACCTCGACCGGTCGCGGGTGGTGCGACGAGTGGCCGTGGATCACGTCAACTCCGCCGTCGATCAGCCGGCGAGCGAAACGGACCTGGTCGTGGTCTACCTGGTAGCCCCAGTTAGAGCCCCAGTGGATCGAGGCCACGACGACGTCGCCTGGCCGCTTGACGCTCTGTACCCGACTGGTCAGGTCGTCAGCGACTCTCTCGGAGAGGCTGGGCAGGAGGTCGACGCCAGGCTCGCTCGCCGTCGCGGCCCAGTCAGCGGGAATCCCGCTCGAGGCCAGCCCGCAGGAGAATACGACGGTGCGGCCTTGTCCCGGCACCGGAATGGCGGTCGGCTGCCTGGCCGCGGCCGCATCCCGGCCAGCCCCGATCGCCGGCGTGCCAGCGCCCGCCAGTGCATCGATGGTTTCCCGCAGCCCGGTGCGACCGAAGTCCAGCACATGGTTGTTGGCCAGCGCGCACGCGTCGGGCCGCGCGACGAGCAGGGCGGGAAGATTGTCAGGGTTCATCCGGTAATGCACGGCCTTGCCCGGGCTGAAGTCCGCGCTGCGCGTGACGCTGGTCTCCAAGTTGATCACCCTGGCATCCGGCGCTGCGTCGTCCAGAACCTCCAGCGCGTCGCCCCATGGCCAGGAAAAGCTTGCTGGCCGCGGGATCGGCCCGCTCAGGAGCTCGGCGCAGCGGACGTAGTGCCGCGCGTCGTCCACTTCCGGCTCCCGCAGTCGCGGATCGCCCGGGTGCGGCAGTATCTGGTCGACACCGCGTCCGAGCATCACATCGCCGCACAGGAAGAGCGTCAGCAGTCCGCCTGCCATGACCTCCACTGTGCCACTGCGGGACACTGCGGGAACGGGGCGCCACTGCGGGAACGGGGCGCCGTGCTCGTCGTGGCGAGCGACGGCGCCGAGGGATACGCCGACCGTGCCCTATGACGCGGTGCTGGTCTCGGCGGCGTTCCCGCGGATACCGCCCCCGCTGATCAGTCAGTTGCGCGTCGGCGGGCGCCTCGTCCAGCCTGTCGGGCCAGGGCGGGCGCGTTACCCAGGTGACTGACCAGTCCAGGCAACCAGGCCGGGAAACCAGCCGGCGAGGTCAGTGCTGCTTTGCCTGGTGCCTGGCCGCCTGATGCTGGCCGCCTGCCGAGCCTGCGGCCTGCGCTGCCGCTCCGGCAGCCGATGCGGGCTGCGAGGTAAGGAGCATGCGCAGCGGCGTTCGGCTGAAGTAACTGACCGCAGCGGTGAGCGGGATGCGGATGATCACCCAGCCGACCAGCACCACGGCGGCACCGATCGCGAGCCCGCCCGCTACGTCCTGCGGGTAGTGGGCTCCGACATAGACGCGGGCGAAGCACAGCAGTATGCCGGCCACCGCGGCGACGACGCCCAGCCGTCTGTTGTAAAGGAACACGCCGGCGATAACCGCGCCGGCCATGACGGCGTGGTCGGACGGGAAGGAAAAGTCGGCGGTGTGCCCAGCCAGGATGAGCGCATGCGGCAGGCTCTGCCAGGGCCTGGCCTCCGCGACGGCGTGGTTGATGGGCTGCGCGACGCCCACTGCGGCGACCGTACCTACGCCGGCCCACAAGGACGCTGCCATGACTTTCGCATCGGGCCGACGCCGGGCCAGCCACCAGCCGATGACCAGCAGCAGCGCGCACACGATTATCCCGCCGATGACCGCATAGAACAGCAGGACGCCATGCAGCCACGGGGTGGCCCTGGCAAAGCGGTTGACATCGAGAAACAGGGTCTTATCGAGCCCGTGGGCACCCGAGGTGCGGGGTACCGGCGCGCTGGCCAGGATCCCAGAGCTGAGATGGGTAACGGGCGCGGACGACGTCGTCGCGGACACGGGCACACCGGCTTCTCTCGCAGTCTGTGACAAAACTGGGCAACTGAGTCATTGTTCCGCGTGCCGCGGACCGCAGGGCGGAGCAGGACCTTCTACAAGCCCGTAGATACATTACACGCTCGGTGAACGGCCCGTGAACGCAAGGCAGACGTTAGCGATCCCGCCCCCGGCCTTACGGGACCGACCCGGCCACCTTCTCGCCGTCGGCGGCTGCGAGCCTGGCCGCCGCGGCCTGATCGCCCCTGGATGGCTCCGGGCAGGAAGCCGCCGGCCGGCAGGAAGCCGTCAGCCGGGCAGGCTGGCCACCTCTCCGGCCGCGATGGCCCTGACGAGCTGGGCGTGATCGCGCGCGTTCTGATCGGCATATGCGTCCGCGAACTGGCCGATCGCCGCGGCGAACGTGGCCCCGTTCCCCAGGTAGGAACTAATGGCCATCGGGTCACCACTGCGAGCGTGCGCACGCGCGAGCGCCTCGCCGCACGCGGTGGCGAAGTCCGCGAGCACGGGCGCGATGAGGTCTGTCGTCGGGATGATCTTCATGTCCCGGAACTGCCGCAGGTAGTAATCCCGGCCATGGAAGGAGCCCCAGCCGACGAAGATGTCGGTGGCGCTCTGGACCAGCCGCTTGCCGCCGATAACCCGCTCGCCGTGGTTGCCGTAGCGGCTGGCCTGAAGGTGCTCTTCGTACACCGAAGGACCGGCCTGCTTAGCCTGAAGGAACAGCGGGTCCGCACCGGAGCGCCCTTCCAGCAGGATCAGGTAGACGCGCATGCCGACGCTGCCGACGCCGACAACCTGCCGCACCGTGTCGACCTCGGTGAACCTGTCGAACAGGCACCGCCGGTCATCCTGCAACGTCAGCCGGTACCCGGCCAGCAGGTGGCCGACCAGGTCGGCCTGCTCGTCATCGCTGATAGTCACCCGCAGCGGAGGCTGCGCGGAGATGCGCGGCCTGCCCTGCGCCATCGTGGTCAGCCTGTCGAACGCGCCGCGGCTCGTCCGGCGGTTGCGGTGCTTCTCGATGTGGATCGATATCCGGCCGCGGCCGGCAGGCTGGAAGTAGCTCATCAGCCTCTCGACATGCATGCCGTCGTACCATATGTCCAGTTCAGGCTTCGACGCGTAGCCGCGCATGCGGCGGCAGTACGCCTGCACGCCCGCGGCGACGGCCGCTGCCGCCACCTTCCGCTTCATGCGGTCCTGCCGCGCGGCGACCACCACGCTGGCGGCAAACCGCTTGATGTCCCACTCGAACGGGCCGGGCAACGTCTCGTCGAAGTCGCGCAGGTCGAACAGCAAGTTGCGCTCGGGCGTCGCCCACAGGCCGAAGTTCAGGATGTGGGCGTCGCCGCACAACTGCACCATGAGACCGCTGTGGGACTGACTGGCCAGGTCGCCGGCCATCACCGCGGCAGCCCCCCGGTAATAGTTCCACGGCGAGAGCGCCATCCGCCCATGCCTGATCGGGACGAGATCCGGCACCCTGATCGCGTTCTGGGCGGTGATCGTCGCCAGCGCGTCGCGTTCGCGACCCGCTTCGTCCCAGTGCCCGAGCGAGCCGCGTTGAGCGCGCTTCCTGGCGGCTTTTCCGGACCTGCGCCGTTCGCGGCCGGTCGCGGCAAGATCACGCACCCCGGCACGCACCCCGGCACGCACCGCCAGCGGGGCCGCTGACCTAGAGTTCGCCATGAAGCATTGTCGGCTGCGGCCGGCTGCCGCGAGCAGGGCTGGGCTGGGCAGGGCGCGGCAGGGCGCGGCAGGGCGCGGGCGAAGGCGCACATCGCGGCCACCGGGAACCTCAGCCGACGCTTAGAGTTCGCTCCCCCCGGCAAGCATCGGTAGGTGAGAGCGATGAGTGATTCAGGTGAAGAGACTGCCCGCAGCGCCGAGGGCTCCGTCCCGGCAGGTTCAGGCAGGCCCGCAGGGCCGGCGGAGCGATGGTTCGAGCGGGGCTTGCAGCTGTCCCGCGGCCTGGTCCTCATCCCGGTGGTCGTCCTTGTCATCTCCGCGCTGGCGGCATTCGCCTACGGTGCCGCCTTGTTCGTCTGGGCACTGGCGGAGGTCGTCCCGCATCCCTTCCCCGTTGGTCACAAGATCGGGCTATTCCTGCTCGACATCGACTTGTTCCTGGTCGGAGCGACCCTGCTGATCAGTGCCATCGGCTTTTACGAACTGTTCATCAGCAAGGTCGATGCCGGCCGGCAGGGCGCCGGCATGCCGCCCTGGCTGGTGATGCGTGACCTGAACGACCTGAAGGCGCGGGTCATCTCGATGCTCGTGCTGGTCGCGGCAGTGAGTTTCGTCGACGTTGTCGTCGGCTTCAGCGGCGGACATGACATCTTGTACCTGGGCGGCGGCGTGGCCCTTGTCATCGCCGCGCTCACCGCATTCCTCAGGTTCGGCGCTGGCCGGGAAGCGGGTGGCCGAACACGGTCAGGCTCAGGAGACAATCCGCCCGATGTGAGCTGAACGTCGCGCCCCCGCAGCGCCCCGCAGCGCCCCGCAGCCGGGCTGGTGCCAAGGCGGTCGCGCCGCGAGCGGCTCAGCCGTCGGCTTCTCGGCTGCGGATGCCTGCATCCGAGCAGTAGCCCGTGCCGTCCCGCTTCGCGCACAACAGCCCGAGCAGCCGACCCATCTCGTCAACCACGGCCAGCCGGCGGCGCCCGGCCGGCAGCAGAGCGGCGGCGGCGGCGGCAAGCGAGTCGCGCGGCCGCACGGTGCGACCAGCGAGCGTGCCGATCGCGGCAGCCAGCACCATCCCCGGCGGGACGGCGGACAGGTCGGCTCGCTCGATCGTAGTAACCAGCCGCCGGTCGGGCGCGACTATCAGCGCCATATGGACGTGGTCATCGTCGAAGAACGCACGGATCTCCGCCAGAGTGGACTGCGGCGCATGCGTCTTCGGCCGCGTCACCATCGCATCCGCGACACGGTCACCAGAGGTGAGCTGGCGGCTCATTGTCCCGACTCTACCGCCAGCCGCCGACGCCGCCGCGTTCGTGCGATAGTCCCCCACGGGCGCGACATCTCAGCCGGCCCGGTAGCCGCCGCCGCGCAGAGCGCGGGCCAGCGCCAGCCACGGTCAGTCCTCGGCGGGCTTGCTCTTCCTGGCAGCCTCGGGCGTGCCGAGTACAGCGCCGGCGTGGGCTCTGGCGGCGGGGTCCCGGCGGGATCGGATCAGGCTGGCCACGGTGGTGACGGCGAGCACGACCGCTATGACGGCCAGCGAGACCGCGATACCGATCTCCGGCACGCGCGGATCGAGGCTGTGCGCCCACTGCAGGACCAGCTTCACGCCGATGAACGCCAGGATCAGCGCCAGCCCGGCCGACAGGTACACCAGCCGGTCTAGCAGGCCGGTCACGAGGAAGAACAGTGCCCGCAAGCCCAGCAGGGCGAACGCGTTGGCGGCGAAGACGATGTAGGCCTGGCGGGTGATGCCGAAGACAGCCGGGATGGAATCCAGCGCGAACAGCACATCAGTCCCGCCGATGGCCACGCACACGATGAACAGCGGGGTGACCACCCGCCGCCCGCCGACCCTGGTCATCAGCCTGCCATCGTCGTACCCCTCGCTGACCGGCAGCACCCGGCGCGCGGCGCGGACCAGCGGGCTGCCAGCGACGTCCGGGTCCTCCGCACGGTGCCGGTACAGCCGCACCGCAGTCCAGATCAGGAGCAGCCCGAAGAGCAGGAACATGAACGACAGCTGCGACAGCAGCGCTGCGCCGACGGCGATGAAGACCGCCCGCAAGGCGAGCGCGCCGATGATCCCGATGGTGAGCACCCGCTGCTGGTGGGCGCGCGGCACCGCGAACGCCGTCATGATGATCACGAAGACGAGCAGGTTGTCGACCGACAGGCTCTTCTCCACCAGGTACCCGGTGAAATACTGGCCGCCGTAACCCCATCCCGCCAGGCTGCCGAACACCAGGCCGAATACCACTGCCACCGCGATGTAGGCGGCCGACCAGGCCGCAGCCTCCCGGTGCCCGACCTCATGCGGACGCGTGGTGGCCAGCACCAGGTCAAGGCAGAGCAGGCCGACAACCACGCCGATCATCGCCGCCCAGCCAGCAACCGAGACCACGCCGCCCCCCGTCCCGCTCGCTCCGGTCTACGCCCGCCCGCGGCCGGGCTGGCCGGGCAAGGCGCGGGCGAAGCCCCAGGCTAGCGTTCGCGCGCCGGGCGCGCCGCAGCGCCGGGCTGGCCGTGAGCCGCCAGGCGCGCGTCAGCCGCCGGGCGCCGGCGCCGCAGGCGGTGACTGCCCGTACGCGGGTCCGGCCCCGAGCCCGACGCTGCCGCCGGCCGGTTGCGCTTCCGGCGGCCCGGATACCTCGGCCAGCAATTCCAGCAGGCGGCCAAGTTCTTCCTGGCGCTTGGCAAGCTCCGCGTCCAGCCCGGCCGTCTCCCCGGCAGTGGCCTGCCGCTGGTCCGCGGCCACGCGCAGCGCTCTCTCCAGCCTGGCCGTGCTGTCGGTGTACCGGGTTTCGACGTCACGGGTCAGCCGCCGGGTCGCCTCGGCAAGCCGGTACTGCAGGTCGGCCCTAGCCCGGCCGATCTGCTGCGGGATCAGGTCGGCGGCCTCGCGGCGCAGGTACTCACGCGCCCGCCGCCGCCCGGCCGCGCCGGGCAGGTGGCGGCGGATCGCGCCGGCCAGCAACTCGGTCTGCCCCGCCTGCTCCCCGACTACGTAGAAGAACCGCAAGTCCGGCGCCAGCCGGTCACCAGGGCCAGGGACGGTCAGGGTCAGGCCGAGCAGGCCCGCGGCGGCTTCACGGACCGCGTCGAGCTCGGCTTGCAGCTCGGCGGCGAGCCGCTCGTCAAGCCTGGCCAGGCCGTGCTCGAGCCGCAGCGCCTGCCCCTGGCGCCAGGCCTCGGCTTGCGCCACCGCCAGCTCGCCGAGCCGGGCCCGCCCCGCACTCTCGATGGCCGCCGCCTGCGCCGACCGCAGGTGGCCGGCCAGCAGGGCATCCATCTCCGCGGTCACGCGGCCGCTGGCTTCCCTCGCCGCCTGCTCCGCGGCCTCGTTCAGGGCGGCCAGCATCCGCGCCGATTCGGCCGCCGCCAGGTCCGCCGCGTCCTGACGCCGAACGGCCACCGCGGCCAGCCGCGCCCGGAACGCTGCTACCCGCCCGGCCGCATCCCCGGTCCGCATCGCAGCCGCCCGGCGGGTCAGGTCCGCCTCGTCCAGCAGCGAGCGCGCCAGCCGCTCGGCGTGACCGGCCACCGACAGACGGAGGTCGGCCGTCCGGCCCGACTCCAGGTAGCCGGCGAAGTCGGCGGCGAACACGGTGAACCCCGGATCGCCGGCCGCGGTCAGTGCCGCGCGTGCCGACAGCGGATACAGCCGTACCGGGCGGCCCGCCGCCTCGGCCGCGACGCCTGCGGTGAACTCCAGCGCCTCGGCCAGCTCGCTGCGGCGGTGGCCGTCCAGTGCCCCGCCGGCAGGGCCAGGGCCAGCGGGCGGGGTGTCGGCGGACAGGTAGTCGGCCTTGTTCAGCACCACGAACATGCTGACCGACAGCCGTGCCACCCGCGACATCAGGTCCCGCTCGCTGGCCGACACCGGCGGGTCGGCGGTGAGCACGAACACCGCAGCGTCCATGGTCTCCAGCGCCAGCTCCGCCTCGGCGGTGTTGTGCGCGTACACCGACCCCATCCCCGGCGTATCGACCAGCGCCGCCCCGCGGGCCAGGACCGGCGCATCCACGGTCACCGTGACCGACGCCAGCCCGCGCCAGTTACCCGGATTGCCCCGCTCGGTCACCAGGTCGCCCAGCGCCTGCAACGGATGGCTTTCGGCCCGGCCATCCCGGAACACCGCCGTCACGCCCTCATCCCGCCCGTACCGCACGGACGTGGCCAGGGCGGTCAGCGGCGTCACCCCCGACGGCAGCACTGGCCGTCCGAGCAGCGCGTTGACCAGCGTGCTCTTGCCCCGCTTGGCTTCCCCGGCCACCAGCACCCGCAGTACCTGCTGCGCGAGCCGGTCCCGCAGCTCCGCCAGCGCGGCGCGGTCGTCCGGGCCGGCCAGCGCCGACAGCCCGCCGAGCGCAGCCTCCAGCGGGTCGCCGTCGTCAGTTGGTCGCACCGCCGCCTCCCGCCATCACCAGGCAGGGACCGTTGGCGGCAGCGCCGCGGTTCCGGCGAGTCCCTCCGCCGTTATCCCATTCAGGATACCCGGGAGATCCGTTCCGGCCCGGCAGCTGGCACGAGCGGGATAGCCTGGCCCAGCCGCGCGAACTCCGCCGGCGCCGACCGTGGGAGCTGGCCATTCCCGCCTGGCCCTGGCAAGCTTCTGCCGTGATGCCAGCAGGCCCTGGCTGCCCAGGAGGATGTGGAGTGATGGCAAGGCGGATCGGGTTGCGCCTTGCCCTGGCCGGTCAACCCGCGCGATAGTCAGCCGTGCTGCGGGATTCCTCCAGGGTCAGCTCGCTCGCTGACAGCGCGACAGCAGGCCCGCCGCCGGTGCGCTCGGCCCGGCTGGCCGACCGCATGCGCCGGCCGGGCGCACGCCGGCCGCGCGGCGACACGCTCGCCGTTGTCGTTCTGATACTCCTGCCGGTCCTGGCCTTCGGGTTGCCGGCGCTGCTCGGGCACGCCGTGGTCCCCGGTGACGATCTGACGCAGAACTACCCGCTGCGAGTGCTGGTCGGGCGCCAGCTCGCCAGCGGTCACCTGCCGCTGTTCGACCCCTACATCTGGAGCGGCTCACCGCTGCTGGGCGGCTGGAATGCGGGGGCCGCGTACCCGCTGACGCTGCTGTTCGCGGTGCTGCCCGGAGTCGCGGCCTGGACCGTCAACCTCGTCGTGACGTGGTCCGTGGCGGGCGCGGGCATGTTCTGGTTCCTGCGCGCACTGCGGCTGTCCACCATCGCCAGCTTCCTCGGCGCATTGTCGTTCGCGTTCGCCGGGGCGATGCCGGCCCAGGTCGGCCACTTCGGGCTGGTGGCCGGGATGTCGTGGGTCCCGGTCCAGCTGGTTGCGGTGCTGCGGCTCTCGCAGTCGCAGACCCTGCAGTCCAGGCTCGGCTGGATCGCCGTCCTGGCGACAGCATTCGGGCTGACGATTCTGGCCGGCGAGCCCCGCGCGGTGGATAACGCGGGCGCGATCGTGGTCATGTACGCCCTCTGGCACGTCGCCAGGGCCGGACGGCGCGGCGCGACCGTCGTGGCGCTGTCGGTCGTCGGCGGCCTCGCACTCGGGGCGTGCCTCGGCGCCGTCCAGCTGCTGCCCGGACTGGCGGCCATCAGCACGTCACAGCGTGCCGCCGGATCGCTCACGCTCTTCAACTCGGGCTCGCTGCCGCCCGGCTGGCTGTTGCTGATGCTGGTACCGGACCTGCTCGGCGGCTCCGGGTCGGTCGGCCAGCCGGGCTTCTTCGCCGGCTACCAGCTGGCCGAGGTGACCAGCTACGTCGGCATCCTGCCGCTGGTCGCCGCGCTCGCGATGCTGGGCCGGCTGCGGCGGCGCGGGCCGGTGCCCGGCTGGCTGGTGTGGCACCTCATCGCGGTGGCGGGGATCATACTGGCGCTGGGCGGCAACACGCCGGCCGGGCATCTGCTCGCGCACCTGCCGCTCTTCGGCATGCAGCGACTGCAGAGCCGGAACATCATGATCACCGACACCGCGCTTGCCGTGCTGCTGGCCCACTGGGTCGACGACCCGCCGGGGGCCGTCAGCCGGACCGCCGTCACCTCGGCGGGGCGGTACCGGTGGCGGGCGGACGCGGCCACCGTCCTCGGCTTGCTCGCGCCGGCCGCGGTACTGGTCGTGGTAGCGCTTGCCGTCTGGCGGCCCGGCAGCCTGCTCGGCTGGCTCGCCGTCAGCCCGGCCGCGATCCGCACTGCGGGCAGCCTCGCACCGTCCGTCGCGCCGTTCGCGATCCTCGCGGTCGGCGCGCTCGTCCTGGTCGGTCTTGGCGCGCGGATGCCGGCCCGGCGCCGCACCCGGCTCGTCGCCTCGTTCATGGTCGCGGACGTGGTCGTATTCACGCTGCTGGCCGTCGTCGCGGTGCTGCCCGCTAGTGATCACCACACGGCATCCGCGGCACGCGCCGCTCAGCAAAGCCTGCGGGAACGCACGATCCCGTCGCCGGTCAGGCCAGCCGGGCTACTCGCGCATCCGGGCCGGTTCGCGATCTACGATCCCGGCCTGATCGACGCCAGCCTGCTGCCGGTACTCGGGTCACCGGACCTGAACGCGCTCAGCGCCACCGCGTCGGTGCAGGGGTACTCATCCATCGTTGACGGCCGGTATGCGGCCGCGACCGGCTCGCATCGCGCGACCGGTGGCGGTCAGGACGTGCTCTCGCCGCGGGCAATCGCCGATGGCGTGCTCGGCCAGCTCAACACGTCGGTCCTGATGACGCTGCCCCGCTACCTCGTCACCGGGCCAGCCGGCCAGGCACCGGGCTCGCCGGCCGGGTCCGGCCAGCGGACCATCCAGGCTGGCCAGCGGAGCATCAAGGCTGGCCAGCGGAGCATCAAGGCTGGCCAGCGGAGCATCAAGGCTGGCCAGCGCGGCACCTGGTACCTCGGTGCGGCGCTGCGGATCGCCGCAGTCACGGTGCCCGACGCCCGCGCGGCAGCCGACGCCGCCAGCGGCTTTCAGATCGGCCTGATGACGCCCGGCGGCCAGATCCGCTGGCTCGCGGCGCAGGCCGTCACCGGCACGTCGCTGGCGGCCCGGCTGCCTCATCCGGTGACTGCGGTCGCGGTGACCGGGCGCGCGGGACGCAGCCAGGCGAACCTCGGCTCGCCAGCGCTGACCGAGGCCGGCGGCCGGGTCGTCGTGGCCGACGGAGTCCTGCAGACCGCGCTGACCCCGCCGCAGTGGGGCTACGCGACGTCGGACGGGCCGTTCGCGGTCTTCACCGACCGCGACGCCAGCGGCGCGCTGACCGTCAGCGGCCTGGACGGCGGGCCGGCGCCCGCCGGCGCGAGAGCCCGCACGCTGTCCGGCGCCGCCAGCGAGCCGGCGATCGTCGCGGTGCAATCGCCCGGCGGAGTGCGCATCACCCGCTCGGTCGCCGACATACCGGGCTGGACGGCCACCTGGGAGCCGGTGACCGGGCCCGCGCGCAGCCTCGCCGTGCACCGGGCAGGCCTGGTCCAGGCGGTCGACGTGCCCGCCGGGCGCGGCATCCTGACCTGGCGCTATTCGCCGCCGCTCTTCGCCGCCGGGCTAGCCCTGTCTCTCCTGGCCCTGCTGCTCATCGCGGCGATGGCCGTCACGACCTGCCTCGTCCGTCTCGAAGCGGGACGAGCGCTCGTCCGGCGGCTGGCCCGGCTGAGCAAGGCACCGGCGGCTGGATCGGCCAGGGATTAGCAGGCCGCACGTCCAGCCTCAGCGCACTCCCTGGTGTCAGTCGCGGACCGGGAGCGGTCCCGGTAGCCGGACGACGCGATGCGAGCGGGCCGGCGCCAGCCGTGACGCGCGCCCTTGCCCGCTCCGGCGTTCCCCAGGTTACGGTGGAGGACATGGCGACGCATCTGACCCACTGGGGCGCGTTCGAGGCAGACAGCGACGGAGACCGGCTGACGGAGGTCCGGCCGTGGCGCGGAGATCCCGAGCCGATGCCGCTGATCGGCAATGTCGCCGCGGCGCAGCACCACCCGGCCCGCATCGGCCAGCCGCACGTGCGGAAGGGGCTGGCTGGCGGGCAGCCCCGGCGCAGCCGGGCGGGGTGAGCAGCCGTTCGTGCCGGTGTCCTGGGAGACCGCGCTGGAGCTGCTGTCCGGCGAACTGCGCCGGGTGTACGCCGAGCATGGGGCGGGATCGGTGTACGGCGGCTCTTACGGCTGGGCCAGTGCCGGGCGGTTTCATCATGCGCAAAGTCAGCTGCACCGGTTCCTGAACTGCCTCGGCGGATACGTGCGGCACGTGAACAGCTACAGCCTCGGCACGTCCACCGTCCTGCTGCCGTACGTGCTGGGTGAGGTGCCCTGGCTGCTCGGCCACTCCACGTCCAAGGCGGTGATCGCCGCGAACACCGAACTGGTCGTCGCCTTCGGCGGCATCTCACCGAAAAACGCGGCCGTGACGCCCGGTGGCGTATCGCGGCACAACACGCGCGGCTGGGTCGGCGCGGCCCGCGCGCGTGGCTGCAGGTTCGTCTCGGTCAGCCCGCTCCGCGACGACACCCCGGCCGAGGCCGCCGCCGAGTGGATCGCGCCACGGCCGGGCAGCGACGCGGCCCTGATGCTCGCGCTGGCCCATGTGCTCGATGCCGACGGACTGGCGGACACGGACTTCCTGGACCGGTATGCGGTCGGGTTCGAGCGGTTCGCGCCGTATCTGCGCGGCGACACCGACGGCGTCGTCAAGGATCCGCTCTGGGCAGCGCAGATCACCGGAGTTCCGGCCGACCGGATCCGCGACCTGGCACATGAGATGGCAGCCAGCCGCACTCTCGTCACGGTCAGCTGGTCCCTGCAACGTGCCCGTCACGGCGAGCAGCCGCTGTGGCTTGGCGTGATGCTCGCGGCGATGCTCGGCCAGATCGGCCTGCCCGGCGGCGGATTCGGGCACGGCTACGGGTCGACGGCCAGGGTAGGCGAGCCGCACCGCGAGGTGTCAACGCCCCGGCTTCCGCAGGGCAGCAATGGTGTCGCCGCCTTCATCCCCGTCGCCAGAATCGCCGACATGCTGCTCAACCCCGGTGCCACCTACTCCTACAACGGCCAGCAGCTCACCTATCCCGACGTCCGCCTGGTGTACTGGTGCGGCGGCAACCCCTTCCATCACCACCAGGACCTGGCGCGCCTGCACGCCGCGTTCGCCCGGCCCGAGACGGTAGTGGTGCACGACCCGTTCTGGACCGCCACCGCGCGGCACGCCGACATCGTCCTGCCGGTCACGATGAGCATCGAGCGGGATGACTTCGGGGCCGGTGACAACGACCGGATGTTCTTCCCCATGCCGGCCCTGACCCGCCCGCACGGTGCGGCACGCGACGACTATCAGATCTTCGGCGAGGTGGCGGAGCGGCTAGGCGCCGGAAAGGAGTTCACCGAGGGCCGCACGACCAGTGAGTGGCTGCGTCACCTCTACCAGCAGTGGCGGCTCACGATCGCAGATCACGGGCACACGGTGCCGGAGTTCGGTGAGTTCTGGGCGGGTGATGGCATCGAGCTGCCGGTGACCGGCCGGGAGCAGGTACTGCTCGCCGACTTCCGGGCCGACCCCGATGCTCACCCGCTCACCACGCCTACCGGCAAAATCGAGATCTTCTCTGAAACCATCGACGGCTACCGGTACCCCGACTGCCCCGGCCACCCGGTCTGGCTGGAACCCGATGAATGGCTTGGCGCCCCGGCGGCGCGGCGCTTTCCGCTGCAGCTGGTGGCGAACCAGCCGCGGACCAGGCTGCACAGCCAGCTCGACGTCGGCTCGCACAGCCAGTCGGCAAAGGTCGCCGGGCGGGAGCCGGTGCGGCTGCATCCCGAGGAGGCGGCCATCCGCGGGCTCGCGGACGGCGATGTCGTGCGGATTTTCAACGACCGCGGCGCATGCCTGGCCGGGCTGGTGACCGACGACGCCGTGAGCCGCGGGGTAGCTCAGCTGTCCACCGGCGCATGGTACGACCCGGATCCTGGCAACCCCGGCTTCTGCCGCCACGGCAACCCGAACGTCCTCACCGCCGACCGCCCGTCGTCAGCCCTGAGCCAGGGCTGCACCGGCCAGCTGGCGCTCGCCGAGATCGAACGGCATCGGGGCGATGGACCACAGCTCTCGGTCACCGGTCCGCCTGCGACCGCATGAGCTCGACCGCGGTCCGCCGCAGTCAGCGCCGGCATGCGTGCGTACGCGCCGCGGCCGTGCGCACGGGCGCGGACATCCCCGACATCCCGGGTAACGGGCTATATACCCGCCGGGGTATTTGCGCCCAGGGACCTTCGCCGGCTACCGTCGCGACCAATGTCATATACCCCACCGGGTATCTGTAGGAGGTTTCGTGGTTCCCGAAGTTGACCTGAGCACGTTCGCCGCGGCGCATGCCGACGGCGCGCTGGTGATCGATGTCCGTGAGCCGGCCGAATACGTGAGCGGCCACGTGCCCGGTGCGCGGCTGGTCCCGCTGTCCCGGCTGCCGCAGCACGCGGGCGACCTGCCGGCCGGTCAGCCGGTGTACGTGATCTGCGCATCCGGTAACCGGAGCTGGACGGCGGCGCAGTTCCTCATCCGGCGGGGCCTGGATGCCCGGTCGGTGGCCGGCGGCACCGGGGACTGGGTCACCCGCGGCCTGCCGGTGGTGCGCGGCGCGCAGGAGAACGTGGCATGACCGCTCCCTCGCACGGCTTCGAGATCATCGCCATCGACACGCCAACGCTGGGCGATCGCAGCTACCTGGCCCATGACGGCACGGTCGCGGTGGTGATCGACCCGCAGCGCGACATCGACCGGGTACTGGCGCTGGCCGCCAGCCGCCAGGTAGCGATCACCCACGTCTTCGAGACCCACCTGCACAACGACTACGTGACCGGCGGGCTCGCGCTAGCAGCCGCGACCGGGGCTGACTATCACGTGAACGCGGCCGACCTGGTCGCCTTCGACCGGGTCCCGGTGTCCGAGGGTGACGTCATCGAGGTCAGCCCGGCACTTCGGGTGCGGGTGCTTGCCACGCCCGGGCATACGTTCACGCACCTGGCCTACGTGCTGGAGGGGCCAGGACAGCCGGCCGCGGTGTTCACGGGCGGATCGCTGCTGTACGGCTCGACCGGCCGGCCGGACCTGCTCGGCCCGGCGAACACCGGGGCGCTCGCCCGCGCCCAGTACGCTTCCGCGCACCGGCTGTCAGCCGAACTGCCGGAGGACACCGGGATCTATCCCACGCACGGCTTCGGCAGCTTCTGCTCGGCCACCCAGGCCGAGGGCGAGTCGTCCACGATCGGGCACGAGCGCCGGGCCAACCCCGTGCTCACCCAGGACGAGCAAGAGTACGTGCAGGCGCTGCTGGCCGGGCTGGATGCCTATCCGGCCTACTACGCGCACATGGGCCCGGCTAACGCAGCGGGGCCGACCGCGGCGGACCTGTCCGAGTGCAGCCGGGCCGACGCCGCCGAACTGCGGCGGCGCCTCGAGGCGCGGGAATGGGTGGTGGACCTGCGCACCGGCACGGCGTTCGCGGCCGGGCACCTGGCGGGCACCTTCAGCTTCCCCCTCGACGGCAGCTTCGCCACCTACCTAGGCTGGCTCATCCCCTGGGGAGCCCCGCTGACGCTGCTCGGCGAGACCCCGGAGGCCGTCGCCGAGGCGCAGCGCGAACTGGTCCGCATCGGCCTCGACCGGCCGGCCGCCACAGCCACCGGGCACCCGTCCGACTGGGCCGGCGGGCAGCCGCTGCGCAGCTATCCGGTCTCGGACTTCCCAGCGCTGGCCGCCGTCCTGCACCACCGGAAGATCACCGTGCTGGACGTTCGCCGCGACCTGGAATGGACCGAGTCTCATCTCAGCGGAGCCATCCACATCCCGCTGCATGAACTGCTGACCCGCATCGGCGAGGTGCCCAGCGGCGAAATCTGGGTGCACTGCCGCAGCGGCTACCGCGCCGCAGTGGCCGCCTCCATCCTCGACGCCGCCGGCCGCGCCGTGGTGGCCATCGACGACGAGTACGCCAGCGCGGCGCACGCCGGGCTGCACATCACCACCGAAGGGACGCCGGGGAAGGCAGCATGAGCGGCGACCGCTAACGGCGCATTGCCCGGCTGGCTGAGCAGCGCTGGCCCGTGGTGACCAGTGGTGACCATGACGGAGCGGACCAGCGTGAAATTCTCTGGGGCTGCGCCAGGGCTGAGCGCTTGGCGACGGCGTGGCGCCATGCCCGCGTCTCTTCAACTCCCCCGGGCTTCCTGTCAACCGACTGACACGTGCCGCGACATGCTCAGTGGCAGCTATCCGATGTCCCCAAACGCAGCCTGCCGCCGATCATGCGGTGGCTCATGGGGGCTCACGGGCCTAGCTTGCTGGCTCGACGTGTCGCGTCGAGGCTGAGCTCACGTGTGTCGCCACCAAGGTCTGCGGAACCGGCCTGACAAGCTGACCCGTGCCCAGGGAACACCTGGGCGCGCCTCGCCCCGGCCACACCCTCACTTAGCCTTACCGCGCCGGCGCCGGGCTGCTGCCGCCGGTAAATGACCAGTATCAGAGCCATGGCCGTAAGTCCGAGGGAGTCCTCCAGCAGCTGCCCCGGCATGACCGGGAAGCCGTGCAGGAGCCAGCCCTGCGCCCAGGTGGGCAGGGATGTCGTCGCGAACAGCACGGCTGCCGCCACTGCCGCCGGAGCGCGGCGCCAGCTGCGGCCGTCACCGACAAGTACCCCGAGCACCACCACTATCCAGCAGAAATGCTGGATCCAGCCGACCGGCGACAGCACCGCGGCCAGCAGTCCGGTGATAGCAATCCCGGCCATGTCGTTACCACGCGCCCAGCACGCCCTAGCCGCTGCGAACCCGAGAGCAGCGACGACCAGCGCGACCGCGAGCCAGACCATGGTCGGGGTTAGCAGCGCATGGTCCGGCCTGAACGCGCGCAAGATCATGCCGCGCAGCGACTGGTTCTGAGCCGAGCCGCTGCCCCCGATCCGCTTCGTGTCGAAGATCGCGCTCGTCCAATACCTAACCGAGTCGCGAGGGCTGACCAGCCACGCCAGCACCGTCCAACCGGCAAACGACGCGGCAGCCACCGCAGCCTCTCGCCAGCGCCGAGTGATCAACAGGTACACCATGAACACGCCAGGCTCCAGCTTGATCGCGGTGGCCAGGCCGATCAGCAGCCCGCGCGGCCAGCCCGGACGACTCGGGGCAAGGTCGAGCAGGCACAGCGCCACCAGCAAGATATCGACCTGGCCGAAGGAGAACTCCCGCGCCAGCGGGTACAGCAGCGCGCAGCAGGCCAGCGCGGCGGCGAATGCAGCCAGCCGCAGCGGGCCGGCCCTGGCCAGCAGCGGCCGGAAACTGAACCACACCGTTATCGCCAGCGGCACGCAGACCATCAGCACGGCCCACGCCGTCTTCGCCACCGCGAATGGCACCAGGGCCAGCGGCACGGCCAAGATCGCGGCAACCGGCGGGTACGTGAACAGCAGCCCATCGGGCGTGCGGATCGCGTACACGCCCAGACCGTGCCGCAGGGCATTCCCTCCGGCGGCGTACACCTGCAGGTCCAGCATCGGCCCGCGGACGCCATCGATGCACCGCCACGCCAGAACGGCTCCTGCCAGTAGCCAGCACGCGGCGGTGACGGCCGCGGCGACTGCAGCCCGTTTGCTGGTCGACGCCTGTCCCATAGCACTCACTTGGTCTTCTGGGCCCACTAGCCCTGGTCGGCACTGGCCTTGGGAAGTGTAGGGCCTGACTGCTGACGGGCGGTCCTAGCCTCTCACGCCTCCAGCACGCCAGGATCCGGCGCCGGAGAACTGAAACGCGCCGGCTAATCTTCAGCGCAGCCGTCGCGCGCCGGCCGATGGCACCGTCACGCGACCACCGCTAGCGGCGCTGCAGCCGGGTTTCGAACGCATCCCTGAGCGCGTCGCCGATGAAGTTGAAGGAGATGCACACTCCGATGATCGCCACGCCAGGCGGATAGATCAGCCACCAGTAGCTCTGACTGGACTGCAGGTAGTTGAGCCCCCCGGACAGCATCGATCCCCAGTCCGTGGCCGGCGGCTGCACGCCGAGGCCGAGAAAGCCCAGCGCCGACAGCAGCAGGATGGAGTCCGCGACCGCGAACGTGGCCTGCACGATGATCGTGCCGATCGCGTTCGGCAGGATATGCCGGACGATCGCCCGGCGCTTGCCGCCGCCGAGCACTCGTACCGACTGCACGTACTCACGGCTGCGCAGGGCGAGTGTCTCCCCGCGGATCAAGCGCGACACCGACAGCCAGTAGAACACCGCGATGATGAAGACCATCACCAGCGGGCTCGGGTGGAAGATCACCGACAGGATGATGGTGACCACGATCGGCGGGAGGGCCAGGCCAGCATCGACTATCCGCATCATGAACGCATCGGCGATGCCGCCCAGGAACCCGGACACCGCACCGTAGATCGTCCCGAAGAGCACCGACACGAATGCGGCTGCCACGCCGACCTCCAGGGAGGTCTGGCCGCCGATCATCAGCCGGCCGAGCACGTCGTAGCCAACGGGGTCGCAGCCGAGCAAGTGCCTCGCCGAGGGCGTGCAGAGCACGTCGCTGAGGTTGGTGTGCACTTGGTCGGTCCGGTAGACCAGCGGGCCGGCGAAGCAGAACAAGATCATGAACGCCACCACGCTTATGCCAGCGAGCGCGGGCTTGTTCTGCGCGAACACCTCCCAGCCGCGCCGCAGCAGGCCGCGCGGCCTGGCCGGTGCGACGCGAAGACCAGCTTGCGCTGTCCCGGTCCCGGCCGGCCCGTCACCTGCGCTGCCGACAGCCATTTCCGGCGCGGCGCGACTGGCAGCCGGGAGCGAGCCGGCCGGCGGCGGCGTGATCATTGCCATCAGCTGTACCTCACTCTCGGGTCCAGCAAGGCGTAGCCGATGTCGGCCAGCAGGTTCCCGGCGACGGTCGCCACGGTGGCCAGCACCGTGAATCCGAGCAGCACCTGGTAGTCGACGTCGGTGGCGGCAGTGAAGAACGCCAGGCCCATGCCGGGGTAATTGAAGACGACCTCGACCAGGACGGCCCCTGCCACCATCGTGGGCAGCGCCAGCCCGAGCAGGGTGACGATCGCGGTCAG
Organism: Actinomycetota bacterium; assembly: GCA_027314515.1. GTDB lineage: Bacteria > Actinomycetota > Actinomycetes > Streptosporangiales > Streptosporangiaceae > JAJYUU01. The sequence goes on along the minus strand of DAHVAR010000157.1, from coordinate 7,029 downwards.
CGAGTTGCGGAAGATGTGCCCCCACAGCACCCGGCGCCCGCTCGCCCCCTTGGCCCTGGCCGTGCGCACGTAATCCTGGACCAGGTTGTCCATCACCGACGAGCGCATGTACCGCGACCACAGCGCATACAAGACGAATGCGTATGCCAGTACCGGCAGCACCAGTGCGCGCGGCTGGGCGAGGATCGAGATCACCGAACTGGACTGCGGCGCGAACGGCGGGAAGATATGCAGGTCGACCGAGAACCATTCGACCAGTAGCAGGCCAACGAAGAATGTCGGCGTCGCATACCCGAGGAATGACAGTCCGGTCAGCACGTAGTCGCCGGCCCGGTAGCGGTTGACTGCCTGGTACATTCCCAGCGGGATGCCCGACGAGCAGCGAGACCGCGGTGCCCAGTGCCACCAGCACCGTCGTCTTCGGCAGGTCCTGAGCAATCAGGCTCGCCACCGGTATATTCAGCTTCGTGGAGAAACCCAGGTTGCCCCGCAGCAGCTGACCGACCCATTTGAGATACTGAATATAGAACGGCTGATCGAAGCCATACAGATGGTTGAAGTAGGCAACCTGCGCGACGGTGGCACGCGGCCCGAGCATGGCCCGGATCGGCCCGCCAGGGAACAGGTGGACCAGGGCCAGCACCATCACCGTGACGAAGAACAGCACCAGGAGCGCCTGCAGCAGGCGCCGGATCAGATATCCCAGCATTGCGCCAAAGCCCCTCTAACGGTCCCGGCGAGTGTAGGTATCCGGACCGCCGTCCCGCGGTGCGCCGCAGCGTGCCGCGGGACAGCGGCCTGGTTCACTCCCGGCTACTTGGTGAAGTACCAGTACTCAGGGAGCAGGGTGAACAGCGTGCTGAACGTGACGTTGTGCAGCGTGGCGTTCACTGCCTGGATCCCGTAGGTGCTCGGCGCCCAGAGGTAGGGCAGCTGCTGAGCTCCGTAGGTCGCGTACCGGTGGAACACCGCCATGCTGCTGCTGGTGTGCGTCTCGCTGATCAGCTTGTCCATCTCCGGGTTGGAGTAGTTGCCCGAGTTGGAACCCGCGCCGGTCTGGAACAGCGGCTCGCCGGTCGGTTCGTAGCCGGGACCGTCGAAGTTCCAGCCGCCGTAGGCGAACACCTGCACCGCGCACTTCGGCCCCATCGGCGCGCACGGCGCGGACTCGCCGATGATCGTGTTGAATGACTTCCCGACCAGGGTGATGTCGATGCCGGCCTCAGAGGCATCGGACTTGTAGATCTGCCATGCCGCCGTGACGCTGGCCACCCCGGTTGAGTACTCGATGGTCAGCTTGAGCTGCTCGCCCTTGGTGATCCCGGTGCCGCACTTAGCCGGGTCCTGGCACGTCATCACGCCCCCGGTCGCCGCCCAGCCGTGGCTGGTCAGCAAGCTCTTCGCCGCGGCGATGCTGAACGGGTACGGGCCCTGACCGCCGTTCGCCTTCTGGGTGGCCGGGATCCACGGGTTGCCAGGCGGCGAGTTCGGCGCTGGTCCGGACGTCGGGATGCCGTACCCGCGGAAGATTCCCTTGATGATCCCTGGCTGATCGAACACACGCTGCAGCGCCTGCCGGATGTACAACTGGCGGACCAGGTAGCCGACCTGCGGATTGTTGAAGTTCGGCTGTGCGTAAGTGATCCCGTAGGAGTAGAACGGCTCGAGTTTGAAGCCGCTGCCGAGCGGGTTAGCCGACGGCAGCGCCGAGCTGGCGGGCTTCTGCGGCAGGTCCTGCGTCGGTATATTGCCGACGTCCGCCTGCCCGGTCTTCAGCGCTGTGTACTCGGTGGCGTCACTGGTGAAGGGCAGGAACTCGATGGCCGACAGGGCCGGCTTCGGGCTTCCGGAGTAAGCCTTGTTCGGCACCATCGTGACGTGGCCGTCGGTGCTGAAGCTCGACAGCTTCCATGGCCCGTCCACCACCGACCACAGCGGGCTTGTCGCGTACGTCGCGGCCTGCTTGGCCTGGGCGGTCAGGAAACTGTAGACCGCCTGGCACTTGGCCCAGTGATCGGCCGCGCTGTCGGTGCTGCAGCCGCCGCTGCCCGGCGCGGCACCCAGGCTGGTCACATCCCAGGCCAGCGGCATCGGGGTAAGCTCGGCCAGCTGGTTGTAGGTGTACCAGATGCTGGAGTAGGCACTGGCGAGCCGGAGGGTCACCTGGTTCGGCCCGGTCGCCTGGTAGGACGTTATGTTGTCGGGCAGCAGGCCCTTTGAGTAGGCGTACCAGGTGCTCTTCTCCGCCTCGACCATATTCAGGAAGAAGATCACGTCCCTGGCGTCGACGCTCTCGCCGTCAGACCACTTCCAGCCCTTCAGGCTGATCGTGACGGTCTTGCCGCCGTCGCTGTAGACCGGCGCGTTCGCCGGCGACAGCGGATAGTTGATTGCCACCGAGGTGTTGGTGTTGTTGCCGAACATGTAGAGCGGCCGGTACATCAGCCACTGGAACTGGTTGATGTTGTACACACTGGCATCAGCGATCGAGTAGAACGGGAATATCCAGTTGTAGGTGACACCCGCGGGCAAGGCGATCATCGCCGTCCCGCCCTTGGCCCTGGGACCTGCCGAGCCTGACGGCGATCCTGCGCTGCTGGAACCGCAGCCCGCAGCCAGGACCGCCGCGGCCAGGCCGGCCGCAGCCATGCTCGCCAAGCGCAGCTTCTTTCCATGTCGAAACATGCGTGCGTGCTCCTCACTAGCCGGGCCGGGATGCGAGAACGGCCGGCATTCGCGCTCAGGATGCGATCAGAGCCGCGCGCGCGGCAATCGTTTCGGAATCAGCCGAAAGCCTGCCCGGCGATGCCGCCCGAAAGCCCTGGCCGGGCGTCAATGGCCGTTGAGCAGGCTGCGGCCGAGCGGGGTCAGCGAATGGCGCACGCCACGGCCGTTTCGTATTGTCTCGATCAGGTCGGCGTCCCGGAGCACGGCCGCATGCTCGGACGCCGACGGTGCGCTGATGCCGACCCTGGCCGCAAGTTCCGCGGTGCTGGACGGGCTGCGCAGCGCCCCCAGCACCAGGGCACGGGTCCGGCCGATCAGTGCCGCGAGAGCCTCGGGCTGAGGCAGCCCGTCATGCTCGGCCGCCCCGCGGGCCGCATAGATCACCGCGCTGCCGCCCGCTGCCGGAGGGGACACGGTAAACAGCGGCGGCCCGGTCCATAGCGGCGACGGGAGGATCTGAAGGCCGCTGCCGTCCAGCCAGAACTCGCCCGGCTTTCCCACGGAGTTGCACGTTCGCTCCAGCGCTCCGTCCCGCCACGCCAGGTCGCGGTGCAGGGTGCCGAGCACCGCGCCAAGCCCGTCCTGCGCCGCCACCGCCATCCGCCTGGCTACGTCGGCCCGGAATGAGGTCACGATCTCCGGCCAGTACGGTGCGATGCACGCGAGGTAGCAGTCGCGCAGTGCCCGGACCAGGGTGCGCACCGCCTCCCGGTCACCGTCGACGAGTTGCCGCACCCACGCTGGCGGCCGGCCACCGCCACGCCACGTCCTGGCCAGCTCGCTGTGCAGCCGCGCCCTGGGGGTGGCGGCAACCACGTCGAGCGCGTCGTCCAGATCGGGCACCGCAGGGTCGAGGAAGATGGGCCACGGCCCTGACGTCGAGATCAGATCGAGCAGCGGCCGCGCGGAGGCGGGAAAGACCCTGCGCGCCCGTACGGCCCACCGGCTCGGTCCGAGCCCGTTCGGCTGGCGGGTGAGTTCGGCGACGCCGAGCACGACCTCCACGAGCGGGGCAGGCGCATCGCCGAACCGCACCCGTGGCCAGTCATCCGCTGTGAAGCGAACGACAGTCCCCCGCTGGCCGACAGCCATGAGGTTCCTGCTACCGGACGACTGCACGGGCTGAGGCTGCGGCATCGGCCCTCCTTGCCGTCCCATGGCGACAGGGTACTGCCCGGTCACCTGCGCAATCAGCAGCCGAAAGCCGCTTGTGACCGCATCGGAAGCGGATCGTCATAGTGGCCAGCGGGCAGCCTCCGGCGACCGGAACCACCGCCAGGGAGCCTCACCGTGGCGTGCGGCCCATCAGGTAGAACTCGGGGTTGGGCTGCAGCGCCATCAGATGGGCGAGCCGGTTCGATGCGGCGAACAACGCGGTGATCGCGCCGACATCCCAGATCTCGTCGTCCGTGAGCCCGGCCGCGCGGGCACTGGCGACATCAGCCTCGCCGAAGTGCTCGGGGGTGCGGGCCAGCGCCAGCGCAAGGTCGGTGATCGCGCGGCCGCGCTTGTCCAGCGGAGCCTGCCAGGGATTGCTGCCCACCTGATCGGCCAACTGCGGGTCCTTCGACCGGACCCGCAGGATAGCGCCGTGAGCGACGATGCAGTAGGTGCAGTGATTGGCCGCCGAGGTGGCGACGACCACGAGTTCGCGCTCAGCCTTCGTCAGCCCGCCGTGCCGTTCCATCAGCGCGTCGTGGTAGTCGAGGAACGCGCGCAGTTCGGCCGGGCGATGGCCGAGCGCGCGGAAGATGTTCGGGACGAAACCGGATTTGCGTGCAACTTCACCGACTCGCTCGCGCAGGTCGACGGGGAGATCGTCAATCTCCGTCAGCCCGAACCGGCTCTCGGTCATGATTTCCTCCCGGTCAGCGCGACGACAACCGCACCCTACTCGGGGGACGGCACCGACTCAGCGTGGCGGGCGCCGTCGATGAGCCCGCTCATCAGGGTACAGCGGCCCATAGGCTCCCGATCGGGAGTCGATGGGCCCGCGGCCAGCGGAGAGGGCAGCCAGGTGTCCACAGCGATAGCCGCCGCGGCAGCACTGGCGGCGGCGTTCTGCTTTGCCGTCGGATCGCTGGTCCAGCAGGGAGTAGCGGTCCGCGAGTCCGGCAAACCGATCCTCAGCTTCCGGTTGCTGCTGTCACTGGTCCGGCAGCGCCGGTGGGTCGCCGGAGTCATGCTCGCGGCAGGCTCGTTCGCCATCCAGGGCCTGGCGCTGGCGTTCGGCCCGCTGACGCTGGTGCAGCCACTGGCTGCTACCGACGTGCTCTTCGCGCTCCCCCTCATCGCCCGTCGCAACCGGCGCCGGCTTACCATCCGGGACGCGGCCGGAGCCGCGCTGGTGACGGCCGGACTCATCATCTTCCTTACCGTTTCCGCGCCGCGGGCCGGCGCCCGCATCCCCTCGCTGTCAGCCTGGCTGCCAGCGCTCGCAGCCGTTGGCGCGGTCACGCTCGGCTCGGCATTCGCCGCCTGGCACGTGCGCGGTCCCGCCCGGGTTATCTGGCTGGCCGCGGCGGCCGGGGCCCTGTACGGGCTCCTGGACGCCCTGACCAAGAACTCGGTCGAGATCCTCGCTGTCAGCGGGGCTCACGTGCTGGCAACGTGGGCGCCATACGCCATGTTCGTCGTCGCCGTGTTCGGGGCGCTCTTCGGCCAGAGCGCCTATGGTTCCGGGGCGCTGTCGCTCAGCCTGCCCGTCATCGACACTGTGGAGCCGGTTGCCGCGGTGACCATCGGCGCGACCGTGTTCGGCGAGCGACTGGCATCGTCGGCGCCGATCCTGGCTGTTCAGCTGGCCGGTGCCGCACTGGCCGTCGCCGGCATCGCGGTGCTGAGCCGCTCCTCCGTGGTGCAGACCGAGACAAAGCTCTCAGCCCGGACCACCGGGCCCGCGTTACTGGCCGAAACTCTGCCTGTCCCGACGCCGCCGGCTGCGGCCGTAAGGGCGCGTTCACGGCCCCTGGCAGCGGGCAAGAGAGAACCGTACCTGCGCTGAGCCCGCTCGGCCGCCGCCGCGTAGTCGTTCTCCGGCACGGTGCCGGGCGCAGCACCGACTGGTCGCATAACACCGAAATCCTCGCTATTGATATACAACCAGTTTCTCCGCCTCGTTGCCGAAGCGTCGGCGTGGGCCTATGCCGTCGTGTTCATCTTCGCGTTCCTTGACGCTCTCCTGCCCGTGGTGCCCAGCGAAACCGCGGTCATCACCGCCGGCGTCGTCGCTGCCGCCAGTCATCTCGTCCTGCCGGTCGTCCTCGCTGCCGCGGCGTGCGGCGCCTTCGCTGGCGACAATGCCGCCTACGCCATCGGCCACCATTTCGGCCCGCGCGCCAAGGCCCGCTACTTCCGCGGCGCGAAAGGACGCAAGGCCATCGGCTGGGCCGAGCACCAGCTTGCCGAGCGCGGCGGCGAACTTATCCTCGTTGCCCGCTTTATCCCCGGCGGGCGGATCGCCGTGACCCTCACCGCCGGGGCGGCACGGTACCCGTGGCCGCGGTTCGCCGTCATCGACGCGATCGCGGCCATCGTCTGGGCCTCGTACGCGGCGTTCCTCGGCTACTTCGGCGGCAAGGCATTCGCGCACACGCCGTGGGCCGGCCTGATCCTCGCGCTCTCGATCGCACTTGCCGTCACAGTCGCGGTCGAACTAGGACGCGCCTGCGCGCGGCACCACCGCCGGCTCGGCGAGTCCGGCGGGGGCCGGAATGAGGAGTAGTGACGGCCCGCGGTTCGGCGGCTTCAGCTGACGAGTCCCGCTATCGCGGCGTCGACGGCCGCCGGGGACGTGACGTGCTGGCTGATCATGGCGGCGCAGCCGACGAGCCCCTGCCGCTCGCCGAAGGTAGCGGGCAGGACACGCAGCTGCCTGGTCGACAGCGCGGTTGAGCGCTGGTAGACGGTCTCGCGGAGCCCTGCAACGAACGGCTCGTAGGCACCGGCGAGATCGCCGCCGATGACCACGACTTCGGGGTTGAGCAGCGTCACCGCTGCGGAGAGGACCTCGCCGACCCGGCGCCCGGCGTCACGGATCATGCCGAGGGCCTCTGGGTCGCCGCTCAGCGCGATGTCGACGACGTCCCGGACGTGGTGCACATCGCGGCCGAGTCGGGCGAGCGCCCTGACCATTGCCCAGCCGCCCGCGACGGCCTCCAGGCAGCCGGTCTGCCCGCAGCGGCAGCGCACGTCGCCCCCGTCGCACAGCGGGATGTGACCGAGTTCGCCGGCCGCGAAGAGAGCCCCGCGCTGCAGCGCGCCACCGCAGACGAGGCCGGCCCCGATCCCGGTCGAGGCCTT